>DAIRGS010000084.1:0-23953 GCA_036794395.1 Tepidisphaeraceae bacterium
GCGACCCGTCGCTGGAGATTTGATCCCGCCCGGCCCGCCCGCCTTTCCACAGGTACCGCCAGTCGTAATGGGTGGTCGTATTGAACAGCGATGCTAGACCGTCGGTGGCGAAGGTGATTGCGGTGTCCTGGCCGTTGGGGTCGTAGACGACCTGTTCCCTGAAGGCGGTGCTGCTGCTGGTGGAATCGCCCACGATCTGCCACATGCTGCCGTCGGGGCCCTGCATGGCCCACATCCTCAGGTTCAAGCCCGAGGCCGCAACGCCCCAGCTGTTGGTCTCGCCGGAGTTCTTGCTGTCGCGCAGGATCATCATGCCCGATTGGACGGGGCACCATACATATTGATTGTCCACCCCGCCGGTGGCGCGGTCGGAGTCTTGAATGACGTTGCCCGAGGCATCGTAGTAAAGCTCTGTGGTTTCGCTGGCGCTATTGCGGTTGACGGCGGACTCGGTGACGCGCCGGCCCAGCGCGTCAAACTGAAACGTGTTTTGGTAGGCCCCGGCGAAGTGATATCCGCCCGCTCCATCAGAGGCCAGGTAGGCCTGGCTTTGATTGGTCAGGTTGCCGAAGCCGTCGAATTGGAGGAACAAGTTGCGTTCGTTCAGTTGATTCTCAGCGGCCAGGCTGGTGAAGCTCCCCGTCGGCACCGGCTTCTGGTAGACGTTGCCCTGCGGGAAATCCGTGCCGGTGGGCTGGTTTTCCTTATAGTCGCCGCTCTGAGGGTTGGGCGCCAGGCTGTCCCGGCTCTCATACTGCGCCGGCACCGTGGTGCCCGTTAAATTATCCACGGTAATCGGACCCTGAGTGACGCTCGCGGCGTAGGGGGGTGCTGGTGCCGTCCCCGGCGTTCATCCAGCCGCCGTAGTAAGCCGTGTAACGGTTAAGCTGGTCGTAGGCGGTGGCGGCGGTCGTGGCTCCGGTTGTGGTCACTCCCGCGACGATCCCGGCTGTGAAAAGCGATGCAACTGCGCCAATCGTCGCCGCGGCCGAAGTCAGCCCGGTAGTCAGCGAAAAGGGCAAGAAGAAAGTAACCGCATCGAAACCCAAGCAAACTCAAAAGCCGCAGGCCGCGAAGCCTCATGCCTCACATCCGCGTCAAAAAGGGAAACATTAATTGTCATAACCGGCACAGATTGACGCGTCGGAAGGAAGTGGGTTGTAAAAACGCATGGGTTTTAATGAATTTGGATAATTGACGGCTGTCGCGACAATTTCACCGCTCACGTCCAGGGCAGTTGGACTTACAATGCGGGCCGGAGGATTGGATCGAGTTGTAACCCCGGAGAATTGCATCATGCGTTATCCCTGGCGGCGGAAGGTTTCCGCATCCGCGATGTTCCGCGCGATTGTTCCGTGCATTGAGGGCCTGGAAAACCGCCGGCTTTTTGCCGCGTCGTTGCCGTGGACGGGTGCCGCCGCGGCCATTCCCGGAACCATTCAATTTGAAAATTACGACACGGGTGGCGAAGGCGTTGCGTATCACGATACCAGCGCCGCGAATGAAGGCGGCCAATATCGGCAGGACGGCGTGGATCTTGGCGCAGCCGTCGATACAGGAGGTGGATACTTTGTTGGATGGACCAACCCTGGCGAATGGACGAAGTACACGGTCAACGTAGCATCGAGCGGGAATTATGCACCTACGCTGCGCGTCGCGAACGGCGGGGCGGGCGGTACGTTCCACATCAGTGTCGACGGCGCTAACGCCACCGGTTCGATCAATATGCCCAGCACCGGCGGCTGGCAAAATTGGACGACGATCAGCGCGCCCAATATCTCGCTATCGGCCGGTGCGCATGTCCTGATGCTTTCAATTGATTCGGGCGCTACGGGGATGGGCAATTTCAATTCGATGACGTTGAGTGCCGTAGCGGCTGGGACGAACACGCCGTTCCAGGGCACGCCACAGTCTGTGCCGGGCACGATCCAATTTGAGAATTACGATCTGGGTGGAGAGGGAGTCGCTTATCACGACACGACTGCGGCCAATGAAGGCGGTCAGTTCCGTCAAGACGGAGTGGACCTGGGCTCGGCGGGAGATAGTGGAGGCGGGTACTTTGTCGGCTGGACGAATCCCTCGGAGTGGCTCAAGTACACAGTGAATGCCGCCTTGAGCGGCAACTACTCGGTTGCCTTGCGGGTCGCCAATGGCGGGGCCGGCGGGTCGTTCCATCTCAATGTCGACGGAGCGAACGCCACCGGTTCGATCAACATGCCCGGCACGGGCGGCTGGCAAAATTGGACGACCATCAGCGCTCCGGCGATCTCGCTTTCGGTGGGAAGCCATGTTTTTACGCTATCGATTGATTCGGGTGCTCAAGGAATAGGCAACTTTAACTCCTTGACGCTTGCTGCTGCGCAATTGGGCACCAACACGCCATTCAACGGCCAACCTCAAAGCGTCCCCGGCACACTCGAATTTGAAAATTACGATCTCGGCGGAGAAGGCGTCGCGTACCACGACAGCTCGGCCGCCAATGAGGGCGGTCAGTATCGCACTGATGGGGTTGATCTAAGCACAGCTTCCGATACCGGCGGCGGATACTTTGTTGGTTGGACCAATCCGGGCGAGTGGCTGAAATATACGGTGAACATTGCCTCCAGTAAGACCTACTCCCTCGGCATCCGGGTCGCCAGCGGAAGCGGCGGGGGAACCTTCCACATCAATGTCGACGGCAATAATGCAACCGGTCCCATCACTCTGCCTAACACCGGAGGCTGGCAGAACTGGACGACGCTTAACGTGCCCAACGTCGCGCTGCCGGCTGGGGTTCATGTGCTCACGCTCGCCATTGATTCTGGCGCGCAGGGCATCGGAAATTTCAACCGGATGACCATCAGCGATAACCCGCTCTCGCTGTCCTGGCACGCGGTTGCGCCAATTCCGGTAGGGCTGACCGAAGCGATGGGTGAAGGGGTAAACGGGAAGCTGTATGCGTTCGGCGGATACACCGACACGAGTTATCTCCCGACGACGCGGGTGTATTGCTATGACCCCGTGACCAATTCCTGGTCGCACAAGACGGACATGCCGGTGGGCACGACTCATACCGGAACGGCTGTTGACGGGCAGTACGTTTATTTTGCAGGCGGGTATCCGCCGGACTCAAGTCACCAGTTCCAGATTTTTACGACGACTGCGGTGTGGCGCTACGACACGGTCAACGATAACTGGCTCGCGATGCCGTCGCTTCCCGAAGGGAGGGGTGCGGGGAACATGGCGATTGTGAATCACGTGCTTCATTACTTCAGTGGCGCGGATGCCAATCGCGTCGATCGCCACGAGCACTGGGCATTGGATTTGAACAATCTCGCGGCGGGATGGGTGTCCAAGGCGCCGATTCCGACCGCCCGCAACCATGTCGGCACTGGCGCGCTCAATGGATTGGTTTATGCCATCGGTGGGGCGTCCAATCAGGATGCGGATGAGACGGCACTGAGCACGGTTGAGGTCTACGATCCGACGACCGACAAATGGAACGCCGTTGCGTCGTTGCCGACGCCGCGGGCGCTGATCATGTCGGGGGTGGATGTTGTCGGTAATCGGATCATTGTTGGCGGCGGAGAAACTGCCTACAACGTTCCCACCAATCAGATCACCGCCTACGATCCGACGACCAACGTCTGGACTCAACTGGCGCCTCTGCCCCAGGCGCGGACTTCGGGAATTCTCAAGGACCTCGGGGGCAGTCTTATCTTTACGACGGGCCATCCGGGGTTTAATACGGATACCTGGATTGGCACGTTTTCATAATAAAATGATTATGTATGGAAAACTGCAACTGATGCTCATATCCGTCATTCCGCCGCGAGAGAGGAAATCGATGGCAACTATGGACATCGACTTAGCGGTGGAAATTTGATACCGTCGGCCTGTTGAGTTCGACGGCCGCGCGTTAGTGCGAAGCCAGCTTGTCGGCGTTTTGTTGAGTGTCGGCAGGCGGACATGCCCGTGAACCGTGAAATTGAGTTTTTAGGCCCGCGCCAGCGGGCCTCCGTCGCTTCTGGAAGGCACTTGGGCGGCGGATACAAGGATGTAAAGTTTGAGACCTACCTTAGAGACGATTGGTCGCATGTTCCGGCCGCAATTGATGGCGGGGGGCAATGGCCATGCGATTGAGGACGCGGCCCAAGAGCAGCCGTTGCGGGCGGAGTTGTTTAGCCTGGATCAGTTGGAGGGGCACGCGAAATCGTTGGCGCAGTGGCACGTGGTGAATGACCGCCGGAAGGGCCTGGGGCCGGATCGGTTGCTGCCACGGCTTGCCGCGAACGAAGCGGTGTTGCTCGAGGCTTATGACCTGGTCACCGAGGCCGTGAAGCGCGGGCGCAGGATTACGCCGGCGGCGGAATGGTTCCTCGATAATTATCACCTGATCGAACAGCAGATTCGCACGGCCCGCCTGCACTTGCCTCATGGGTACAGTCGGGCGTTGCCTCGGCTTGCGAACAGTCCTTCATCGGATGAGCCGCGGGTTTATCACATCGCGTTGGAGCTGATCTCGCACGTTGATGGGCGAATTGATCTGCGGAATCTCAGTGCTTTTGTCACGGCATATCAGTCGGTCAGCCCGTTGCGGTTGGGGGAGCTATGGGCGATTCCGATTATGCTTCGGCTGTCGCTGCTGGAGAATCTTCGCCGGGTTGTGGTTGGAGTTGCGGCGGGGCGACGGGATCGGGAGCGTGCGGCGTATTGGGTCGAGCGCATGCTGGAGGTTGCGGTTAAGGATCCGGCGCGGGTGGTGCTGGTCCTGGCCGAGATGGTGAAGGAAGATCCGCCGCTCAGCGTTGCGTTTGTGGCGGAATTCGCCAGCCGGCTTCAGGGGCAGCCACCGGCACTGGTGTTTGCGATGACGTGGCTGGAGCAGCGTTTAGCGGAACGCGGGCAGACCATCGAGCGTGTGTTTCAGGAAGCGAGCCAGAGCCAGGCGGCGGATCAGGTGTCGATCGGCAACAGCATTGGCAGTTTGCGGCTGCTGGATGCGACCGAATGGCGTGATTTTGTCGAAGCCACCAGCGCGGTGGAGCGTGTGCTTCGGCAGGATCCGGCGGGTGTGTACGGGGCGATGGATTTTGCCACGCGTGATCTTTATCGCCACGCGGTTGAGGAGATCGCAAGCCGCAGCGTTCATGCCGAAGTCGACGTTGCGTATAAGGCGGTGGAATTGGCGGAGAATGCTTCAGCCGACAACGGTCATCTCGAAGCCGAACCCGCGGCGTTGTTGCGCGCGGCGCATATCGGGCACTATCTGATCGGTCGCGGGCGCCGGCGCTTGGAACTTGCGGCGGCGATGCGGTCGACAACCCTGCTATTACTTCGGCGGGCGGCGGGGTCGTTTCCGCTTTCGGTTTATTTGGGCTCCATTGCGTTGTTGACTGTTCTGGCAACGGGCGTTTTCATTTTGTGGGGAAGCCGTCATGGCGTGAGCCGGTGGGGCATCGGTTTCGGAGCGTTGCTCCTCCTGATCTGCACCAGTCAGCTTGCGGTTGCGCTGGTGAATTGGGCGGCGACGTTTCTGGTACGACCACGGATCCTGCCGCGCCTGGACTTTTCTGCCGGAATTACACAAGAGCATCAAACGGCAGTTGCGGTGCCGACGATGCTGACTGACAACGCCGAGATTGACGACCTGGTGGAGTCGCTCGAAGTGCGTTTCCTGGCTAACCGCGACGCCCATGTCAATTTCGTCCTGTTGACCGATTTTCAGGATGCGGCGCAGGAAAAGATGCCGGAAGACGACGCGCTGCTTGAACGCGCCGGTGAGGGCATTCGCTCGCTGAATGAAAAGTACGGGTCTGAGGCGTCGTCGCGCAATGGGGACGGCAATCAAGTATCGGGCCCGTTTTTTCTGTTTCATCGTTCGCGGAAATGGAACGAGCAGGAAGGCGTGTGGATGGGTCGGGAGCGAAAGCGGGGGAAGCTTGAGGACTTCAACGCGGCGCTACGGGGTGATTCAAGTCATTTCGATACAGTTGTTGGGGCGGTCGAGCGGCTCGCCGGTACGCGGTATGTGATTACGCTCGACAGCGACACTCAGTTACCCCGTGATTCGGCGCAGAAGCTTGCCGGGACGCTTGCTCATCCGCTCAATCGTCCACATTACGATCAGAAGCTGGGGCGCGTTATCGAGGGCTACGGCATTCTTCAGCCGCGAGTGGGTGTCAGCATGCCCAGCGCGAGCCGGTCGCACTTTGCGAGTCTGTTTTCGGGCGACCCGGGGATTGATCCGTACACGCGCGCGGTTTCCGATGTTTACCAGGATGTCTATGACGAGGGTTCGTTCATTGGCAAGGGGATCTATGATGTCGATGCATTTACACATTCGCTGGGCGGGCGGCTTCCCGATAATCGGATCCTGAGCCACGATCTTCTTGAAGGAGGGTATGCGCGGTCGGGCCTGATCAGTGATGTGGTGCTTTTTGAGGATTATCCGTGGGCGTATTCGGCGGATGTGAGCCGTCGGTCTCGCTGGATTCGGGGGGACTGGCAGATCGCACCGTGGCTCCTGCCACGAGTGCCCGATGCTGGAGCTGAGAAGCTCCGGAATCCGCTCTCGGCGCTTTCGCGGTGGAAGATTCTGGACAATCTTCGGCGCAGCCTGGTGCCGGTTGCGCTGCTGCTGTTTCTACTGATCGGATGGCTTCTGCCCGGCGGCGCGCTGCTTTGCACACTGGTGGTTTTTGGGCTGTTGCTGTTGCCGGCGATTTTTACGAGTGCCGCGGCGCTTGCACGGCAGCCGACGGATTTGCCATTCGCTCAGCACGTTCGGCTTGTGGCTCGGTCGTTTGCGCGGCAGCTATTGCAGGAAGCGATGGCGCTGGGGTGCCTGCCGTACGAAGCGTATATCAGTCTCGAGGCGATCGGTCGCACGGCCGTGCGGATGCTGGTGACGAAACATCGGTTGCTGGAATGGCGCACGGCGCGCGAGGCTCAGCGCAACTCGCGCGTGGGACTGTCGGGCGTTTATCGATCGATGTGGATCGTTCCGCTCGTGGCGTTTAGCGCGGTCCCGGCTATCGCTCTGTTCAATCCATACGGGTTGGCAGTGGCGCTACCAGTCATCGCGCTGTGGCTTGTTGCGCCGGCGGTGACATGGCTGCTGAGCCGACCGCTTGCGTCGCGAATGTCGCGCATTCCCCGCCAGAACGTGGCGTTTCTCCGATTGGTCGCAAGACGGACGTGGCACTTCTTCGAGGTGTTCGTCGGGCCGGCGGATAACTATTTGCCTCCGGATAACGTTCAGGAATTTCCCCCGCAGGGGGTGGCCCATCGTACGTCGCCCACCAACATCGGACTGTCGTTGCTGTCGAGCCTGGGCGCTTACGATTTTGGCTACGTGACTGCCGCGGAACTTGCCGCCCGCACCGCGCAGACGCTGGGTACGCTCGACAAGCTCCAACGCTACCGGGGACACTTCTATAACTGGTACGACACGCGAACACTCGAGCCGCTGCGGCCGCTTTACGTTTCAACGGTTGACAGTGGAAACCTTGCCGGCCATTTGCTTACGCTTGCCGCCGGACTGACGGACATAGCCGGCCGGCCAATCCTCAACGCCGCGACCTTCGCTGGCATAGGCGACACGCTCGACGTCGCGCTCGAGGTGTTGCGGCGTGCCAAAGGCAAATCCGTTCCCCCAGCGTTGCACCCGCATATCGCCCAACTGGAGCGACTGAGGGAAGCGCTGTTATCGGCGCCGCAAACCCTGTCCTCGGCGCGAAGGCTTCTTCAGCGCCTGGCTGCCACCGCGGGTGAATTGCTCGCGGCAGCGCCAAACCAGGCCAGCGATGAACAAAAGACCTGGGCGGGCGCAATTGAGCATCAGTGCCGGCGATCATTGGAACAACTTGATCATCTTGCGCCGTGGCTCGATCTCCCGTCACCCTGGACAGGAACATCCGCGGGGCAGATTCCGCAATCGCGTGAGATGAGCGATTTGCTGCGCAAGTTGGATATTGCACCCAGCCTGGCGGATCTGGCGCGGTTTGAAACGACGCTGGTGCCGACAATTGACTTTCTTTTAAGCAAGGGGGCGGGCGGCAAGGATCTGGCGACAGGGAGTGGATCGAACGGAATCAGCGAATGGCTGGTGCGACTGCGCGCAGCGGCTGGGGTGGCGGCGGAGCGTGCGGCGGAGAGGTTGTCGGAATTGCAACAGCTCGCGGTACGCTGCCGGGAACTGGCGGATCTGGATTACGAGTTTCTTTACGACCAAACGCGCCATCTTCTTGCGATTGGATTCAACGCCTCAGAGCGCCGGCTCGACGCCAGCTTTTACGACCTGCTGGCCTCGGAGGCTCGGTTATGCAGCTTCGTTGCAATCGCGCAGGGGAAGCTTCCGCAGGAGCATTGGTTCAGTCTTGGCAGACTCCTTACGACTGCCGGTGGGCGGCCGGCGCTGCTGTCGTGGAGCGGGTCGATGTTTGAATACCTGATGCCACTGCTGGTGATGCCGACGTATGGCCGCACGTTGCTCGATGAAACATGCAAGGCAGTGGTGCAGCGGCAGATTCAGTATGGTCGGGAGCGCGGCGTTCCGTGGGGGGTCTCCGAGAGCGGCTACAACAAAACCGATGCCCAGCTCAATTACCAGTATCGTGCCTTTGGCGTCCCGGGGCTGGGGTTCAAACGCGGGTTGGCCGACGATTTGGTGATTGCCCCGTACGCAAGTGCGATGGCGCTGATGGTCGATCCGGAGTCGGCGTGCGCGAATTTGCGACGGTTGGCTCGGGAAGGCAACCTTGGCGAATATGGGTTTTACGAGGCGATCGACTACACGCCGTCTCGTCTTGGGCCCGGTGAGGAGAGCGCGAAAGTTCGCTCGTTTATGGTGCATCACCAGGGGATGGCATTTCTGTCGTTCGCGTACCTTCTGCTCGATCGCCCGATGCAGCGGCGCTTCGATTCGGATCCGGCATTTCGCGCAACCGACTTGTTGCTCCAGGAGCGCGTTCCGAAGATTTCTTCAATCTATCCACATCCGGCAGAAGTGTCGGAGTCGCGTGGGACACTGGTTGAGGCGCCGGCCAATTACCGGGTCTTCAACACGCCCAATACGCCGGTCCCGGAAGCGCATTTGCTCTCGAATGGTCGGTATCATGTTGCGATTACCGCGGCGGGCGGGGGGTACAGCCGTTGGCGCGAATTGGCGATCACGCGCTGGCACGAAGATCCGACGCGCGATTGCTGGGGAACGTTCTGCTATGTCCGCGATCTTAAGACAGGGGAGTTCTGGTCGACCGCACACCAGCCGACGCTCAAGCGGGCGACGAGTTATGAAGCGATTTATTCGCAGGCCAAAGCGGAGTTCCGCCGGCGAGATGGGGATATCGATTCGCACATCGAGATCAGCGTATCTCCAGAAGATGATATTGAGCTGCGACGGATCAGCATCACCAACCGTGGCCGCACCTCGCGCACGATCGAGCTCACCAGTTTCGCGGAGGTAGTGCTTGCGCCTCAGGCAGCCGATTCGGCGCATCCGGCTTTCAGCAATTTGTTCGTTCAGACGCAGCTCGTCAGGGATCGCCAGGCCATTTTGTGCACGCGGCGCCCGCGTTCGGCAAGTGAGCGCCCGCCGTGGATGATGCACCTGATGACGGTGCATGGCACGGCCGTTGGGGCGGCATCGTACGAAACGGATCGCGCGCAATTCATTGGCCGGGGCCGCTCTGTGGCGGACCCCGTGGCGATGTATCGACCGACTTTGGCCGACAGCGACGGGTCGGTTCTCGATCCGGTGGTGGCGATCCGCAATACGATTGTGATCGAGCCGGACGAGACCGTGCGTATTCATCTGGTGACGGGCATTGCTGACACGCGCGAAGGGGCGATGGGATTGATCGAAAAGTACCACGACCGGCATCTGGCCGATCGTGTGTTTGAGCTTGCGTTGACGCATAGCCAGGTGATCCTGCGGCAGCTCGATATCAGCGAGGCCGATTCGCATGTCTATGGGCAGCTGACCGGCAGCATTATTTACGCTAACCCACTGTTGCGCGCGCCTGGAAGCGTTATTGCGCGCAATCGCCAGGGTCAGTCCGGGCTTTGGGGTTACGGTATTTCGGGGGATATTCCGATTGTTTTGCTTCGGATTGGTAACCAGGCGCAGATCGAACTTGCCCGGCAGCTTGTGCAGGCTCATGCCTATTGGCGGATCAAGGGGCTGACAGTTGACCTGGTGATTTGGAACGAAGACCAGTCGGGGTACCGGCAGGTTCTTCAGGACCAGATCATGGGCATGATCATGCCGGGCGCCAGCGCGAATCTGATCGATAAGCCGGGCGGGATATTCGTCCGTCGTGCTGAGCAGATGTCGGAGGATGACAAGGTATTGATGCAGACGGTGGCGCGGGTCATCGTCAGCGATACCGCCGGAACTCTGGCGGAGCAGACAGATCGGCGGGCGCGGACGGAAGTGCCCGTGGCGCGATTCGCGCGCGTCCGGACGCGCCGCGCCGAGATTCCAATCGCGGTGGAATTACCACAGCGGGAACTCTCGGCGTTTAACGGCATCGGTGGGTTCACGCGCGATGGCCGCGAGTACGTGATTACGACAACTGCCGAATCGCCGACGCCCGCGCCATGGGTCAATGTGCTGGCCAACCCGTGGTTTGGAACGGTCGTCAGCGAAAGTGGGGGAGCATACACCTGGTGCGAGAATGCCCATTCCTACCGGCTCACCCCCTGGCATAACGATCCGGTGGGTGATGCAAGCGGCGAGGCGTTTTACATTCGCGACGAGGAAGCCGGACGTGTCTGGTCTCCGGCCCCATTGCCGGCACGCGGGCCGATGCCCTACACCACCCGACATGGATTCGGTTACTCCATCTTCGAATATACCGAAGGCGGAATCTCGTCGAGCATGACAACGTATGTTGCCACGGATGCACCGCTGAAGTTTATCGTTCTTAAGATCCGAAATGCTTCGGGCCGATCTCGGCGGCTTTCGATCACCGGTCTTTTCGAGTTGGTGCTGGGCGATCGCCGGGCACGTAATTTACCGCACGTCGTGACTGAAGTTGATCCCAAGACCGGAGCGCTTTTTGCGCGCAATGCATATAACAGCGAGTTCGCGGAGCGGATCGTATTTCTCGATGTCAGCGAAGCCCAGCGCACTGTTACGGGTGACCGGGTTGAATTCCTTGGCCGAAATGGGATTCATGCTGATCCGGCCTGCATGCAGCGGTCGCGGCTGTCTGGGCGAGTTGGCGCGGGTTTGGATCCGTGCGCGGCGATGCAGGTCATGCTTGATCTGGCTGACGGACAGGAGCGGGAGGTCGTCTTTACGTTCGGATCGGGACGCGATCTGACCGACGCACGCAACCTGGTCAATCGATTCCGTGGAACCGGGCCCGCGCGCGGCGCACTTGAGGGGGTTTGGAATTTTTGGAACCGCACGCTGGGGGCCGTTTATGTGGAGACCCCAGATCCCACCGTAAACTTTCTGGCCAACGGCTGGCTGCTGTATCAGGTGCTCGCTTGCCGGCTCTGGGCGCGCAGCGGGTTCTATCAGTCCGGCGGCGCTTTTGGCTTTCGCGATCAGCTCCAGGATGCCATGGCACTCGTACATGCGCAGCCGGGCATTTTGCGGGAGCAATTGCTTCGAGCGGCGGCACATCAGTTCAGGGAGGGAGATGTTCAGCATTGGTGGCACCCGCCGCAGGGCAGAGGGGTGCGCACACAGATTTCGGACGACTACCTGTGGCTTCCGTATGCCGCTTGCCGGTACATCGCGGCACTGGGCGATACCGGCGTGTTGGACGAAAAGATCGCGTTCATCGAAGGACGCCCTGTTAATGCAGGAGAAGACAGCTATTACGACCTGCCGGCGCGCTCTGACGAATCGGCCACTCTCTATGAGCATTGCGTCCGCGCGATCAAGCACGGGCTTCGCTTTGGAGAACATGGGCTCCCACTCATGGGATGTGGCGACTGGAACGACGGGATGAACCTCGTGGGTGAGCACGGCAAGGGCGAAAGCGTGTGGCTCGCGTTCTTCCTCTACGATGTGCTTATGCAGTTTGAGAGCATCGCCCGCCGGCGCGACGATGTCGGCTTTGCCGAAGTGTGTACGACCGAGGCCGCCAAGCTCCGCCAGAATATCGAGCAAAACGCTTGGGACGGCGGATGGTATCGGCGTGCATACTTCGATAATGGCGAGCCGCTGGGTTCGGAATCCAATCCCGAGTGCAAGATCGATTCACTACCACAAAGCTGGTCGGTTTTGTCCAAGTCGGCGGGTCCCGAGCGGTCGGCTGTCGCGATGGAGGCGCTGTACACAAAGCTGGTCAGGAAGGACATTGGAGTCATTCAGTTGTTTGACCCGCCGTTCGATCATTCGCACCTCGACCCGGGATATGTCAAAGGGTACGTGCCGGGCGTTCGCGAGAACGGCGGACAGTACACGCATGCGGCGGTCTGGGCGGTCATGGCGGTCGCTGCCACCGGCGACGCGGGACGCGCCTGGGAGCTGTTCGACCTGATCAACCCGGTGCGGCACGGCAACACTGCCGCCGCCATAGCGAAGTATAAAGTTGAACCGTACGTGGTTGCCGCCGACGTTTACACCAACCCCCAGCACGCCGGCCGTGGCGGGTGGACCTGGTATACGGGCTCGGCGGGGTGGATGTATCGGCTGGTGACCGAGTCGCTCCTTGGTCTCCGTCTTGACGTTGACCGGCTCCACTTCGCGCCGTGTCTCCCTGCGACCTGGCAATCATTGCAGGTTCATTACCGCTATCGCGAGACGCTCTATCACATCTTGATTCGCCCCGCGAACAACGCTGCGGGTCGATCGGTTACACGTGTAACCATCGATGGCGCCGATCAACCCGACAAAAGCCTATTACTCACGGATGACCGGCGGGATCATCAGGTGGTGGTTGAGTTGGGATAATCATCATTGTTTCGCAGCCCTCGCGGCGAGTGCGGGCTACCCGCCTGTCGTCCAGTCGGCGATCCAGGTGCCGGATTGGAGATTGGTGCCGTCGTAGCCATTGGTGAGGACCAGTTGATTGCCTACCGGCTGAAGGAAAGTTCCCTGAAGGGGGCCGGGCAGATTACCCAGCATCGCCCAGCTGTTGGCGGCGGGGTCGTATTCCATAATTGTGCTTGTCGACGCGAAGTTATCGATTTGGCCACCGGCGAGAATGATCTTGCCGTTTGAGACGAAGATGCTGGACTCGGTGTGGGACTTGCTGATGGGCATGTCCGCAAGCTGCGTCCAGCTGTCGGTGGCCGGGTCGTAGACATCAACCTGGGTCTGCTGGAGGTGGAGCAGGTCGTGACCGATTTCGCCGCCGAAGGAGTAGATCTTTCCATTAAGGGCGACGGCGGAGGTATGGTCCCGCGCGGTTGGGAACGCGGCCGCGGTGTGCCATGCGATGTCGCCGAGGTTCAGCACCAGGTGAACGGATACGTTCACATTGTGATCGGACTCAATACCACCGAAGTAGTGCAACTGGTTATTGACGAGCACTGCCGATCCCGCGGCAACCCCCACTGGCAGCGAAGGCAGCTGTGACCAGGTATTGGTGGGGATGTTGTAAGCGTAGACCGATGTGCTTGCGACGCTCGGATAAGGGCCGATCAGACCGCCGACGAAGTACATGATGCCATTATCCGAATCGAACGCTACGCCGGCATGGGTGGTGGCGCAGGGGATTTGGCCAAGGCTCGTCCAGGTATTGGTTGAAGGATCGTAGACGGCGTAATCCGAGTTGGCGGTGTGCCCGCTGATTGAGTTAAAGCCGCCGAATACATAGAGCTTTCCACCGAAGGAGCGGGAATACCCCTCGTACCGCGCAACGGGTGATGGAGCCGCGGCGGTCCAGTTTAATGTCGGGCCGGTGAGAATGGGTGTGACGTTGAAGACATCGAAGTTGCCGATGGCGCCCATTCCATTCAGATTCTGGTCCATCACCACCCGCATCACATGCGTGCCGGCGGTGAGCTGGAAAGTAGAGCTGGCTACGGTGTTCCAACTCTGCCAGCCCCCGCTGTTGGGGACGGCCAGGGAGCCGGTGAGATTGCTTCCATCGAACTCGGCATGAAACTTCGCGCCGGTGGTAGGAGCCGAGACGCGGGCGGTGAATTGGTAGCTGGCGGTCTTTGGGACGGTGATGGTGTAGTTCATCCACTCGCCGGCAAAGGTGGAGCCGACATCGAACCCGTTGCTGCCGCCGGCCTGCACGTCGACATCTTCGGTGCGATAGCTCTTGCCGATATTGCCTTTGGTCGTGTCGTGATAAGCCAGACCTTCACCGCCCAGGTCGTAGTTCTCGGCCTGGATGGGTTGGCCGGCCAGGGCTGGCGTGCCACTGAAGGGTGTACTCGTTACCACCGGCGGAACCACAGGCGGAATGATCACTGGCGGAGGCGTGACTGGGGGGATAACGGCAGGGGGGTCTTGCTGCACGAGGTCGATGTAGTCGATCTTGTTGTTCTGTGCGCCAGCGGCATTGGTGATCGAGATGACGCCATTGGTGACGTTGATCGTAGCCGAGCCCTCAATCCAATGTTTGGCAATCGAGGGCGTACCGCTGAGCAGGAGCGTGCCGTTGGCGTTGAATTTGAAATTGCTGTCGATGTAGTCGGCGTCACCGGCCACCATGTGCACGGAGTAGGAGCCATTGGGGACGGCGATCTGCCATGAGTGATTCGCGCCATTCTTCTGGCTGTGAATCAGCGTGTTGTAGCGGAGGTCGGGATTTGCGGTGCGAAGCCGGGAATCGACCGAGGCGTTGGAATCCCAGCCGTAGCTCAGGCCATTGCCGCGATCCGCGTAGGGGAGTCCGACGTCGGCGACGTAACCTGCCGGCACCGCGACGCCGGCCGGTTCCATGTTGATGTGCGCTTCAAATGCGCTGAACAGCAGGCGGCCTTCCAAGGTCTGGCAAACGGCGGAGTGGGTGATCTTGCGAGTGCGGGCGAGGCGTTTGGCAGAGTGCTGAATTTTCATAGTTGTGCGTCGGGTATGTCAAAAGGTCGCAGCCGGTATCCAACGGGCCGCGGACCATTAACCTACCTCGCACATGGGATCGCGGGCGTCCGGATAAACAGAAAATGGGCGCAGCGGGGGAGCGGCTGGGTGGATAGACGTCACAGGCGTGTCGGACGTCTGGCCTGACTCGGATTGGCGCGCGATGGTCCGATATTCAAATCGGCAGGGACACGCCCAGACGCTAGTTCAGGATTTTCCAGCCGGGGTCATGTAGCCCAGGTCTTTGGCCCATTCGATGAAGCGGAAGTGCCAGGTTCCGAAGGGGATGCCTTTTCGAGGGCTGATTCCGCCAGCATGGCCGCCGTGGCCGTAGATGTGCATTTCGACGGGGATCTTGGCTTTGAAATAGGCGTCGTAGAACTTGGTGGTAAACACGGCATGAGATGCGTCGTCGAGTCCGGCGCAGACGAGGAAGGCGGGCGGGGCGTTCTTGGGAATGTTGGTTAAATCCACGCGCCCGCCGGCATAGACCAGGACGGTGAAATCGGGCCGGCAGCTCATTCGCTCGATAGGGTCGGTCGCATCCGGCTTTCCCTCATCAAACTTAAGCGCGACCAGCGCCGATTGAGCGCCGCCGGCGGAGAAGCCCATAATTCCGACGCGCTTGGGGTCCACGCCCCATTCCTTGGCATTCGCGCGAACGAGTCGGAAGCACTGCTGCGTATCGGCCAGTGCATCGGTCGAGGCGTCGTACGGGCGAAGGCGATAGCGTTCGATGAATGCGTGAATGCCAAGGCTGTTGAGCCAGTCGGCGATGGTGGTGCCTTCGGGGCCAACATTGCAGGTGGTGTTGCCGCCGCCGGCTGACACGATGACCGCCATTCCGTTGGCCTTGTCCGCCGGGGCGAGATGCACCTCAATCGAAGGGTTGTGAATGTTGACCACGGACTCGACCCGATTGGGCATGTTCCGGGTCATGTTGAAGCCCTCGGGCTGATCCCAACCCTTGAGCGCCTTGAGCATCGGCGATCCCGCCGGCCAGAGCGTGACGACCTTCGCACCCGGAACCAGAGGCTTGGGCTCGAGCAGTTTCAGCGGCTCGGACGGGGCTGGAGTAGCCGGGGCGGCAGCCCATGTCGAACAAGCGCTGATCAGCGTAACTAAAGCCAAACGTCCACAGGTCATCTTTCGACTCATTGTCATTGTTGTCTCCGCCAAGAGAATGAGGAGTGTGCGAAACTATTGAGGATTCAGTGGTTGTCGCCACGGTCAGGAGTGGAAATGTGAGAGCAGGCCCGCAATCAGTTGGCCTTCTTTGTCGGATGGGCTTCCAGTTTGGCGATGGCCTGCTTCACCTTTTCCTGTGCGGAAGCATCATCGGGCAGGGCCTTGTCTTGAAATGCGGGATAGAGCTTATCCCAGATGGCGTTCATTTCGCCCTGGAAGTTGCCGGTGTCGGAGGTGTAGACGATCACGGCATCCTTATCGGGAATGACGACCATGAGTTGTCCGCCGGCCCCGTCGCCGCGGAAGGCGTTGTGGGTGCAGCGCCAGAATTGGAAGCAGTAGCCTTGTCGCCAGTCGATGCCGATTTTGGAATGGGATTCCTGGTCGTTGGGCACTTTCAAGCTGGTGGCTTGTTCGACCCATTTTTGCGGGATCAGTTGCTTGCCGTTCCATTTTCCTTTTTGCAGGTAGAGCTGGCCGAGCTTTGCGACGTCTTCGGTGCAGAGTTTGAGGCCACCGCCGCCGATGGAATTGCCTTCGGGGCTTGTCGGCCATTGCGGGTTTTCGATTCCGAGCGGCTCAAACAATCGGGGCTTGAGGAATTGGGCCGAGGTCTTTCCCGTGGTCTTGGTGACAATAGCCGAGAGCACATAGCTGCCCATGCTGTTGTATTGAAAATGGGTGCCGGGCTTGTGCATGACGGGATGGGCGAAGAACTGCTTAACCGATGGCCCACCCGGGCCGGATTTGGGCTCGGTGTCGTGGCCTCCGGTCATGGTGAGCAGATCGCGCACCGTCATCGCCTTGAGATTGTCTGATGGATCAGCGGGAGCGTCATCGGGAAAGAACTTTAGGACGTGATCATCCAGGCTGAACTTACCGTCCTCGATCGCCAGTCCGACGGCCGTCGAGTTAAAGCTCTTGGTCAGCGAGTTCAAAACATGCGGCTTGTCTGCCGCCTCGGGCTTCCACCAGGCCTCGGCGATGACGTTGCCGTGGCGAAGAACCATGATGCTGTGAACGGTGTTGACCTTGTCTGCCGCTTCGACAAATTCGCGAACAGCATCGGACGACATCCCCTGCGCCTCCGGCGTGCTACGGGGCAACGGATTGGCGGCTTGCGCGCGCGGGATCGCGACCAGTACGAGCGCGAAGAATGCCAGAAGAAGCGGGTTTTTCTTCACGGTGGGTTCTCCCGATGGATTCGTGCGCGATCTCGCGCTTGTGGTGCGGGTCTCCTGACCTGCACGTGCAGGCTTGGAAGCCTGCACCACAATGTACGGATCGCGCGCGTTTATTTAGATCTGCGACAGGGTTCCTGTCGAGTCGCCGAAGCGGGCTATTTTGCTGACATTCAGCCGGTCTGCCATGGTCAGGAACAGATTGGTCGCGGGCTTGGACTTCATGTCGACGTAGCGGCCGGGCTTCAGGCTGCCACCACCGCCACCAGCGAGGATGATGGGTAGGTTCGTGTGCGTGTGGCGATTGCCGTCGGCGTTGCCGCCGCCGTACACGATCATGCTGTTGTGCAGGACCGAGTTGCCGTCGATGTCTTTCATCGAGTCGAGCTTCTCGAGGAATTTGTTGAACTGCTTTGCGTACCAGAGATCGATCGACGCCACTTTCTCAATCCATTCCGGGCGATTGCGGTGATGCGACAAATCGTGGTGGCCTTCGGCGATGCCAATATCGGCAAACGAGCGATTGCTGCCGTCGTGAGCCAGAAGCATCGTCGAAATGCGGGTGCTGTCGGTCTGGAACGCGAGCGCCATCATGTCGTACATGATCTGCACGTGCTGCTCGTAGTTGGCGGGGATGCCGGAAGGGGTATCCATCTCTGGATCGGCGGTTGTGCCGAGCTTCTCGGCATTGGCGATGCGGGTCTCGATATCACGGACGCCGGTGAAATATTGATCGAGCTTGCGGGTATCGGCTGCGCCCAGTCGGCGCTGCATGCTCTTGGCATCATTCATCACGAAATCAAGCACGGAACGTTGCTCCTCCTGGCGACGGAGGAGGTTGGCCGTGCGCTCCCCATGCGCGCCGGCGCCGAACATGCGCTCGAAGACGAGGCGCGGGTTCGGCTCGGGGGTCAGGGGCGTCGTCGGGGTGCTCCATGCGAGGTTGTAGGTGTACGCGCACGAGTAACCCGAGTCGCAGCTGCCGGATTTACGCACGAAGTCGCAGCTGAGCTCCATCGAGGGGAATCGCGTCTGGTCGCCATAATGTTTGGCCAGGACCTGATCGAACGAAACGCCGGCATGGAGATCAGAGGCGCTCTTTTTCAGACGCACGCCGGTAAGGAAGCAGGAGTTGGCGCGAGCATGATCGCCGCCGCCATCGGGTCCGGCTTCAGCGGTGCGATGATCGAGGCCGCGGAGAATCTGGATGTTGTTCCGCATGGTTTCCAGCGGGGCCATGGTCTTGCCGAGGACGAAATCAGCGCCAGCGCCGGTGGGCCACCAGGCGCCGGGAATAGCGCCATTGGGGAAGTAGACAAAAGCGGTGCGAAGCGGCGCGCCGGTGGCGGTTGTCGCCATCTGCCCGGCGGTTGTCGCGGCCGCGGCGGCGGTCAGGGGTTGCAGAGATTCCAGCGCGGGCAGCGCCATCGCAACGCCAACACCGCGAAGGAAGTTGCGTCTTGAGAAACCACGTGAAGAACCCATGTTGCTCATATCCATGCTCCCAAACTTGTCTGACCGACTTTGCTGAACTGCTTCGTCGCGATCATTTCGTTATGCGTTGACTGTCACTTCACCAGCGTGACCGAAGATCCATCGCCATCACCGGCCTGTTTTCTCTGAAACGCCGGAGAATCAATCACGCCCGCCAGCAGCGCCGAAAAATGCCCATGCTGGCTGTCGAGCTTCGAGACGATCTGGTCGATCGTGCCCACATCCTGGTAGTCCATACCGCGGCCGAGGGCATAAGTTAGAAGCTTCTCAGTGAAACAGCGGTAGAAATCGTCTTTGCGATCGTTGGCGGCGAGGATCTTTTTCAGGTCCTGGATGGTCTTAAACTTCTCGCCGGTGATGAGTACGCCGGAGGTATCGATATCGGCGCCGCGTTCTTTATCACGCCACAGGCCCAGGGCGTTGAAGTGTTCGAGGGACAGCCCGATAGGGTCCATTCGGTTATGACAGGATGCACAGACCGGAGCTTCGCGATGGAGGGCAAGTTGCTCGCGAAGCGTCGGGGTGTGATCCTTGATCTTTCCGCGCGATTCCTCCAGCGCGGGAATGTCCGGCGGAGGCGGAGGGCTGGGAATGCCAAGCACGTTATCCAGAATGAACTGGCCCCGTTTGACTGGCGATGTTCGGGTGGGATTGGACGTGACCATGAGCGTCGCGCCCATCGTAAGGATGCCGCCGCGCGGGCTATCGGGGGGCAGTTGCACTTTGCGGAGTTCTTCGCCAGTTACATCGGGCACGCCGTAATACGTGGCCAGACGCTCATTCAAGAACGTGTAGTCACTATCAATGAACTCGATTACGTCCCGATCGTTCTCGACGACGTATTTGAAATACTCGCGGACTTCGCTTTGCAGGGCTGTGCGCGTCAAACGTTTTTCGTTGTCGTTTTGAAGCTTCGTGCGCCGAAGCTGTTCGCTGTCGGCCACGCGGTTCACGTCGATCGGTACTGTGGCGACATCGCGCGCCTCGAGCCACTGGCCGGTGAAGTTCTCGGTAAACGCCGTCGCCTTGGGATCTGCGAGCATGCGCTTCACCTGGGCGTGCAGGTTCTTTCGCAGTTCATTTTTACTGGCGAGCTTCAGCAGTTGGTCATCGGGCATCGAAGACCAGAGAAAGTAGGAAAGCCGGGAAGCCAGGCTGTACTCGTCAACCAGCGGAGCTTGGTTGGCGCCGGAGGCTAGCGTTTGCTCCTCGCGATATAGAAACCTCGGCGAGGAAAGGATGGCGGTGATCGCCTTGCCGATCCCCTGCTCGTAGGTCTTTCCCGGCGCGGACCAGACGGTCTCTGCCAAATCTGCCAGCCGCGAAACGCTCGGCTCATCGGCCGGCCGGCGGAAGGCGCGGGTTGCAAAATCGCGGAGCAATTTCTTCGCGGCGGCCTTGCGGCCGGCGGCATCTTCGGGCGTATTTTGTTCAGGGAAGTAGCGGGCGTAATTTGCCGGCCGAACCCACTGGCTGCGATCCACCGGGCCGCGAACGATCACATCGTCGACGTGCATTTCCAACTGAGTCGTCTGCTTCACGCCCGGGGTCAGGGGCGTCAGATCGAACTGAAATGTGTGGCGGCCGGCGGTCCAATTGACGTCAAATTCCTCGTGATACTCGCGACGCTCCGCCCACGCGTATTCATTGTGGAATAGCTCTTGACCGTCAAGTTTCAATGCGAGACTGGCTTTGTTGAAATCAAACCCGGAGCTGGCGAAGTTTCCTTTGGCCGTCAGGTCAACGACAAGATGGTACTTACCATCTTTCTTTGCCGTCACGGTGTAAGTTGCTGTTGCGGGCTTGTAATAGGAAAGCGCCAGATAGGGCGTCTTTTGCCGCAAGCGATTGTTGTTGTTCGCGTTATTCTGCTGACGGCGTGCGTTTGTGGGCGGGCTGGTTGCCGGCATGCTCGCCGCGGGCATCGTTGCCGGCATGTCCTCGATGACCTTGGCCGTGAAGCGCGAGCCCAGGATCGATTGCTCATCCATCACGTAGGCGGTTGTGGGTACCGATTTGGCCACGATGGCTTCGGCCGCCTGAAGATATTTCTCCAGCAGCATGGGCGACAGAGTGAGCACATCGGAGATATTGTCGAAGCCAAACCCGGTGTCATCGGCGGGGAACTCACTGTCCGTATCGAACTCAACACCCATCAGGTCGCGGATCGTATTGCGGTACTCAGCGCGATTCAGGCGATGCACCGTTACCCGGCCCGGATTGGGATGAGCCGGGTCAATCAGGAACACATCGCTTTTGATCCACTCGAGAATCTTCTTCTTTTGCGCCACATCCGGATGCGGCTTCTTCGATGGCGGCATCACGTCCGACCGCACGTACTTCAGTACGTTGAACCACAGTTCCCGATCGTTCAGCAGCTCAGCGTCGGTCTTGAACTTGTCCAGCTCGACCCCGCCCTTCTTCGCGCCATCGGCATGACAGTCGAAGCAGTATTCAGTCAGAATTGGCTTGATGTCGTTGCGGAAGTGCTCGGCCCGTTGCGTATCAACGGCCGCGGCGCGAACCGAAGGCGCAATGCCCACTCCCATGACGGCGGCTGTCACCGTCGCTTGTAACCAACGTGCCCGAGACATTTCCGTCATGAAGAGTTCCCTGCGGTACGTTAAAAATCAGATCTTGATAGAGCCTCGGCGCTTCAAAAACTACTGGGGTCAAGAAGCCGAGACCAGCCACTGTCGCTCAATCTAAACCTTCATACGCTCCAGGTCTTGGACGGTTGGGCTGAAAACTTGTAAAATCGGGACATGCGTCAAAATGCCGGACCCCGAAGGATGCAAACTAAACGGCGTAAGCCGCAAGTTCGCAGTGCGACTTCTCAACGGGCCGATCAAACCACGCGTGCCCGCGATTTAGCCGATCCGCAAATTCCAACAGAGACCCTCCCTCTTGCTGAACGGCTTAAAATCCGCGAGGAATTCTTCGAGCAGGCGGGGATCGATCCGCGGCAGTTTCTTCGGGCATTCGACGCGATCCTTGGCGTGGACTATTTCGTGAAGGACGTGCATGGCCGGACGATGCTGAACACGCGCAAAAACGCCCAGCCAGGCGGATTTCGGTCGGAGGAGCAATTTGTCGGTCGCCGGGCAGGCGAATATCTGGTTAAGAGCCTGGCCGACCACTACGAGGCCGACGACCGGGAGGTCATCCGCACGGGCCAACCCGTCCGAAATATCCTTGAGATCAGGTTCGATGAACTGGGCGTCCCTGACTGGATCATCACGGACAAATATCCCCTCTGCAACGACGCGGGGATCGTCGTGGGTGTCATCGGAACGATGCAAAGCTTCGAGGGGCGGGTCAGAACGTTGCCGCATCTTGGCTCGGTTGGAGTTGCCGCGGACTACATCCGCGAGAACCTGGGTGTTGGACTATCTCTCGACGATGTGGCCGCTCACGTTAAAATGTCGAAGCGGCACCTTCAGCGTCTGTTCCGGCATGCGATCGGGATGTCGATTCAGCAGTTCATCATCCACTCCCGCGTACGCACCGCCGCACAGCAACTCACGCGATCGCTGCGCCCCCTGGCCGAAATCGCCCTGGATTGCGGATTCAGCGACCAGAGCGCGTTCACCAATACATTCAGGCGGCTCATCGGCCTGGCCCCGCGTGAATACCGCAAGCGACTTTTACAGAACTTCACTTCATGAGTTAACGCGCCGGCCCATGTTGCACCGCATTAGCCCATCCGGATTAGCGGTAGGACCAAAGGTCCACCTCTTGCTCCGTGGAGACGCAAGAGGTGGACCTGCGGTCCAACCGCTAAACGCCTCCGAAAACAGACTGTCGAATGGGCGTTCATCAAGCGAAAATGAAATTCAGCCCGGTTGCTTATTTTCATTCTCACGGTGAGACGCCGAAGGCGTCATGAACAACTCCGTGGTGAATAATCCGGGTTACCGTTGCAGCTCGAATTTCTCGGGAACCCCTGGCTCATCGAGCAACTGGATCGATGTCGCCGGGCCCAGGTCCGGCGAATCCCAGGAGCGCAGGGCCCAGATGAGTTTTTTCTCGGGAGTCACTTCGAGCACCTGCACGGTCTTTCGCCAATCCTTTGGGTCCTTTACGGCGCTGGGGCACCAATTGCTAATGACTGTGTTTCCGTTGGACAGGCGATTGGCTTCCTGAAGACTGAAAAGCCGGATCTGAGGGACGTCCTTTTGCGAGAATTCCCAGACCACATCGCCGTGCGGATTGAATTCGCGAATCCGCTGCGTGCTGCCGCTGGAGACCAGGGTGTTGCCGTTTTTTAGTCGTACTGCCGACCATGGGACTGGTACGTTCACCGACCAGATGGCTTTGCCATTGGCGTCGTATTCAACCACCTTGTCCATGTCCTTGTGCGGCACAAGAAACGTGCCCACGGCGGTCATGCGCGCCCGGCGAAATTGCGTATGGACCGGGGCCTTGGGGTTCGTCTCCAAATTGAACTGGGTTTCGGTTTTCCCCGAAACCAGATTGATCACCATCAATTTGGCTTGTTTTCCGTTCTGGATCATAAGAACACGATCCAGCCCGATCGGCTGGCAGGCATGAACTTCGTACCCACGCGACGCTACATAGTCCCACACAATTTCTTTATCTGATGTGATCTTCCGCGCGCCGGTCTTCCGGCTGAAAACGACGCTGTTATCCGAGAGCAACGTCGCGTCGCTGAATTCAGAAATCTCGCCATTCTCTTTTGATGGAATGGAATAAGACCACACGATTTTTCCATCGCGGACGATGTACATCGTCTGCACGGGTTTGGCATGGTCCCACTCGCCGGCATACAAAAACGGATGCTGTGCCAATCCCTTTCCCGGAAGTTCATCCGGCGACATCGGCCCATCCCAGGCCGGCTGCGTCGCCGGGCCAAGACCGGGAATCCATTGTCCGTTTGAGGTAGACGCCAAAGCAATTGAAACGAGGCCCGCCAAGGTTAAAACGCGGCTGATTCTACATTTCATGAAGGGCCTACTTGAGTTCAAGGGTGAAGCGATTCAGTGGCATTGCATTTTCGTGGCACGGCTTTCCAAGCCGTGGTTGGGGCAGCCGCGGGTCCGGCGCCGGGTGAGATGTGGGAAAACCAACTTTCCTTGACGGAGCA
>DAIRGS010000085.1:0-23874 GCA_036794395.1 Tepidisphaeraceae bacterium
TGTCGGGGCAACGGGCTTTCATTTTCATCCCCATCTCCCGGAGGGAGAGGGGGCAGGAAGGCGCTCTTCCTTACTGCGCGACAAATCTAGACGACCGCGACCGGTGAAAACCATTGGATTTTCATCGGGCCAGCATGGGGGTTCGCCCCCTACGAGGGATCCGAATCAGGCGGGTTGCGGTTCGTTTTGAAGGCGCGAGCCGGTGAGAGTGATAAAGACATCTTCCAAGGTGGGTTTGCCGACCGAAATGGCGTCAACCAGGCCAGGCGCGGCTTCAATGAGTTGGGGTACGAATTCGTGGCCTCGGGGGCGTTCGATGCGGAGTGATTGATCGATTTGCTGGGCCTCAATGCCGAAGCGATCGCGGAGGATGGCGCGCACCTCGGCGGGTTTGGGGGTGGTGATGGTGATCACGTCGCCACCGATGCGATCTTTGAAAGTGGCGGGAGTATCAGCGGCCAGTAGCTGGCCGCGTTGCATGATGGCCAGGCGCGAGCATCGCTCGGCTTCTTCCATAAGATGAGTTGTAACAAGGACAGTGACGCCCGACTCCTGATTGATCTGGCGAAGGTTGCGCCACAGATCGATTCGCGCGGAGGGGTCAAGGCCGGTACTGGGTTCGTCAAGAAGCAAGAGTTGCGGGCGGTGCAGCAGCCCCTTGGCCACTTCAACCCGGCGGCGCATCCCCCCACTGAACGTACCCACCAGATTCTTGGCGCGATCGCCCAGTGCCACCGAATCCAGTGCCTGCGAAACACGATGACGGAGATCGGCCCCGCGCAGGCCATAAAGGTGGCCTTGGTGGGTCAGGTTCTCCTCGGCGGTCAGCTGCTTATCCAGGCTGGGCGATTGAAAGACCACGCCAATCCGGCTGCGGATTTCATCCCGCTGCGTCGCGGGATCAAATCCCAGGATGCGCACAGTCCCCGATGGCGCGTTGACGAGCGTTGACAGGATGCGGAAGAGGGTCGTCTTGCCGCTGCCATTGGGGCCAAGAAAGCCGAATATTTCGCCGGGCGCGATGGAGAGGGAAAGATCGTTAAGGGCGATACGGTCGCCGTAGGCGAAGGTAAGGTTGGTGATTTCTACGACGGGTTCGGGCATTGAGACATCATAGGACGAAATGATCTGCGGATCACCGGGAGCAAAGCATCGGTCATCTTGCCGTGACTGTCAGGCAACGAATTAACCACAGAGGCCACAGAGAACACAGAGAACACAGAGAGCACTGAGAAAAGCATCGTGAGGATTTCTTTAATCCCTTCTGTGGGTACCTCCACGTCTCGCGGTGATTCATTTCGGAGGGATGGAGAGATGTTGTGCGAACGGCGGCAAATCATCGAGCAGCAGATGCCAGATCTTGCTTGGCGTTGAAACGGTCCGGCGATTGAAATGGCGCGAGAGGATGTCGAGGCTTTGGCTGGTGTGAATGGAGCAGTGGCCATTGCGGGGCGCGATGAACCACCAGTTGACGCCTTGCTGAGCGATCTCGGGGGGTTGGATTGCGGTGGAGTAGAGGGCCATGCCGGGGTTGTTGAGGAGGGACAACATGTCGGCGAAAACTTCCCGCGGCCTGGGGGTGTGCTCGATCACTTCAAAAGCCAAAAGCAGATCAAATGTGGCCTGCGGGCGGGTTGAGAATTGGGGCACGAAGGGGTCATAGGTTTCGACGCGGGTGAAACCCTGTTGGCGGAGGCGCTCGGCGAGTTGCCCGGAGCCGCCGCCGTAGTCGAGGATGGAGATGTTCATGGAATTGCCGAAGATCCGGGCAAGATATTCGGCGTTGGTCTTGGGCCGGGCTTCGAGGTAATCGGGATCGAAGCGGGCATACTGGTCGTTGTAAATCTCCCGGCCGAAGTCTTCGTGTGTGAACGCGTCGAAGGCCGTGGTAAAGATGAAGCCGCACTGGGGGCAGCGATGATAATAAATGGGAATGCCGGAGAGTGGTGCGGGTGGCTGGCGGATGTCTTCACAGGATTTGTTGAAGTCGGTTACACCAAAGAGTGTGGAGCCGGCTCCGCAGCATTTGCAAGGGTGGGTGGTCGGAGCGATCCGGGCGAAAGGGTGGGATGATGCGCTCATGTGGGGCGATCGTAGCGGTCACTCGAGCCGGGGGCCACTCACTTCGATAGGGTGACTTGAATTGTCCCGAACTGAATTTGCCGGTTGGTAAGAATGATTGTTTGCCGGAGAATCTCCGCAACGAGGATTACCAATCGTGTGACGACTGACGGCATATCGGAGACTCAGATGCAGGCTTGGTTGCTGGAAAAGTTTGAAGGTTTGGGGGCGATGCATTTGACCGAGGTTCCCGAGCCGGCGGCGGGGGAGGGCGAGGTGGTGATGGAGGTGGAGCTGGCGGGGTTGAATCCTGCTGACAGGTATCTGGCGGAAGGGCAGTATCCGGCCAAGCCGCCGTTGCCGCATATTTTGGGGCGGGATGGGGTGGGTGTAGTGCGGGAGGTGGGGAGGGGTGTGAGCGGAGTGCGCGTGGGAGATAGGCGAATGGTTTTGCGGGGGGATGTCGGCGTTTATCGCGCGGGCACCTTCGCGCGGAAAGTGGCGGTGCCCGTCGAGTCACTGGTCGAGGTGCCGGCTGGATGGACGCGGGAAGAGTCGGCGGGGGCCACACTGGTGTATCTCACGGCCTATCAGGCGCTGATGCAGTGGGGCGAATTGCCGCCATCGGTTGTGCTGGTGACGGGCGCTTCAGGCGGCGTAGGGGTGGCGACGACCCAGTTGGCCAGGATCATGGGCCATACGGTGGTGGCGTTGTCGCGCAGCACGGAAAAAGGAAAATCCCTGATGCAGATAGGGGCGGGCGTGGTATTGAATCCTGAAGATGCGGGATGGGGCAAAAAATTAAAGGAACAGTTGGAGGGCCGCCGGGTGGATCTGGCGGTGGATAATATCGGCGGCGCGCTTCTGCCACAGGTGATCGAGACGCTGGGGAACAATGGACGGGTGAGCGTGGTGGGAAGACTCGCCGGCCCGGTGCCCGAGTTCAACACGGCTTCACTTTTCTTCCGCCGATTGAAGATCGGGGGAGTTGCGGTGGGCGCGTACACAAACGCTGAAAGCCGGGCCGCATGGAGCGAGATTGTGAAGTTGCTTGGATCAAAGGGGGCAAAGCCTGTAGTGGATCAGGTATTCAGTTTTGTGGATTTGCCCGCCGCGTTTGAGCGCCTCAAGAGCGGCCCGATGGGAAAGGTATTGCTGAACTGCCGGGGATTGAAATGACGTGGTCGCTTCAGCGACCATGTTCTTCAAGCATTAAAAAGACATGGTCGCTAAAGCGACCACGCCATTGCTGCTACTAGATGGGAGTGCGTACAACGCAGACAACTCGCAAGTATCACTTCGCCTTCACGTCATAGCAGAGCAGCGTTTCCTGATCGCGGATGTAAAGTTTTCCGTTGGCGATCACCGGGTGTGGCCAACTATTTTCGGAAGATCGGTCGGGCTGGTCGAAGTGGCCTACTTCGTTGTAGCCGGCGGGCGAGGCTTCGATGAGGGCAATGGTGCCTTTGCGGTCTTCCTGGCGGAGGTAGAGGTGGCCGTCGGCGTAGGCGATGGAGCCTTTGCCGAGTTTGTTCTTTTCTTTCCAGACTTCTTTGCCGGTCACGAAATCCTGGCAGACCCAGCCGACCTGGTCGGAGTAGCCATAGATCTTGCCGTCGACGAGCACCACGCCGCCGTGGTGGTTTTTCATGAGTTTGTTTTGGGAGTAAACCGGGGTAGCAGTGAACTTCCCCCCGTCGGAGCTGATCTTGAACAGATCGCAACCGATGCCATACCCGCTGGTCACGTAAACGTAACCGTCGCTGTAGATGACGGTGGGGATAACAGCGGTTGTTCCCTTGCGCGGCGCTTTCCAGAGGATCGCTCCATCGGTCGGATTAACGCCGGCAACCGATTTGTCGGTGAGTTGGATATATTGATGCACGTCCCCGATGGTGGCGGCGATCGCGCTGGCGTAGGCGGCGCTGTCCGTCCAGGCTTTGGTCCGCCAAATCACTTCACCTGTGGCCGCGTTAAGTGCGGCCAGCGTCCCGCGTGATCCGCCCGGCGTAACGATCACTTTGTCGCCATCCACGAGGGGCGATTCGGAAAATCCCCACCCTGACATCATCTTTCCGCTCAGATCCGAGGGCAGGCTCTTGTGCCAGATTTCCTTGCCGTTGGCGGCATCGAGGCACGAGACGTCGCCGTATTGGGTGACAATATAGACATGTCCATCCGACACCGACGGCGTGCCGCGCGGCCCCTCGTAAGAGTTGGCGCCACCGCCAACCGAGCCGCCTTTGCCAACTTTGGCGCGCCAGATTTCGTGACCGTCGGATTCGTTCAGTGCGATTGCGCAGGCGCTGCCATCGGTATCGCTACTGGTGTAGACCCGGCTGCCAGTCACCGCGACGCCGCCCATGCCGGCGCCCAGGTTCTTCACTTTCCAGACAAGCGCAGGTCCGCCGGCGGGCCATTGCTTCAGCAGGCCGGTCTCGGCGGATTTGCCGTCGCGAGCCACGCCGCCAATCTGCGGCCAGTCGTTGGACACCGCCGCGGCCGTGGGCGAGGGGGATTTGGCGGGGATGTCGGTGGCAGCGCTAATCGCGAGAGGCACGGACAGCGTGATGGCGGAAAAGAGGCAGGGTAGCGTGAGTTTCTTAAAGGCGTCAGTCAACATCGCTTACTCCAGTGAGATTCAGGTGCGTTAGTATTTGCCAAGGCATATCGAGGCAACTGTTGATATGCGTTTTTAGGGGTGGCGTTGCGAGACAAGCCCCAGGAGTCGACGTTGAAAAAGAAGAACCCCCGCCTGAGCGGGGGTTCAACTGGTTCAGATTTTGAATAAAGGTTTAGTAGCGATCGCGGCCACCGCGGTCGCCACGGCTGCTGGCGCCGCCACCGCCCCCTCCACCTCCGAAGCCACCTCGGCCACCACCACCGCCACCACTTCCGCCACCGAAGCCACCGCGACGGCCACCGCCACCGCCTCCACCACCGCCCCCTCCGCCGCGTTCTTCGCGGGGACGGGCTTCATTGACGGTGAGGGCACGGCCGCCGTGGTCCTGGCCATTTAAAGCGCCAATTGCAGCCTCGGCTTCGCCATCATCGGCCATCTCGACAAAGCCGAAGCCCTTGCTACGCCCGGTTTCGCGATCGTTAATGACCTGGGCGGAAAGGACCTGCCCATGTTGGCCGAACAATTGTTCCAACTCAGAGCTATCAACTTGGTAGCTCAGGTTTCCCACATACAACTTCTTAGCCATCGTTGCGTCTCCTATGCGTGGCTAATCCGCGGCCCTGATTTAGAGGGGTTACCCCAACGCGGTTCTTTCCGGGCCAATTCGAAAGAGGTTGAAACACGCCAACCGACGCGGGAGAGGTGAGACACAGACGGAGGAAGGAATGAAACACGAAGCGCTTTCCTGAGGCCGATCCACGAACCCGCCACCTATGCACAAATTTATCGTTCACAGGAGGGGGACGCAAAAGAAAAATTTTCGCAAAATGTAGAATCTTAGCGGGTCGCGGGGCTATGGCAGGGCCGCATCGGTATCCCGTTGCGCCTCGGCCAGTGAGTGATAGCGTCCCGACTTGATCCGGTCGGCGGCGCGATGCAGGGCATTGCCCGCTGCAAGATATTGCGGTGCGATGGCCGGGCTAAACCGCCGATCGGCCTGGCTGGTATCGGCAAGGTTTACTTTCCAGAGGCCTTTGTCCTTCTGGAGGTAGATGGGTGGGCGGGCCTTTAGCCGCACGCCGTTGGCGGCGGGCTCGACGGTCGCGGTCGTCAAACCCTCCTTTACGATTCCGCTCTCGACCAGTTGTGTAGGGGTATCCGACAGGTCGGCAATGGCCTGTTTAAGCTGGGTATCAGCCTGAACGGCTTCCAGCCCAAAGCGTACGGCAATCGCCTGATCGTAATTCCGTAAGCCGGTGATCAGGGTTGAGAGGGCCTCGACGGCGGCCTTTTCGTCCTTATTTCCAGTACAGGCGGCTTGGGCGGTGTGAAGATCACCGGCGGAAATCGCATGTAAAAACGTGATCGCCGCCGGCTTGGGTCCGGAAAGATCGAGCGGGACGGTCGGCCCATGGCTAAATGAGCAACCGCTGCCCACTGCGAGCAACGGTGCAGCCAAAACGCCGATAATCATGCGTGCGGTGATGAGGGTCCTTAGACGGTTAGCGAATCTCTATAAGAGCGGCTTTGTGCCCAACTTCACATACTTTTCTACGTCTTAATAACAGTAGTACACGGGACAGATCAGTCTATGGGATGATCTACCACAGGAGCCGAGCCATGATCAAGGTGAAGCACTTCCTCGAAGCCATTGAGCCCGATGACGGATTGCGGATGTGGGTTGAACCACTGGGCTTAACGAAGGACCTGAAAGAGTGGTGCAAGGTAGAGCATGTGATGCCGCACCTTGGGCCGCCGCGAGACGTGTGGGATTGGTTCGAGGGTCATCCGGATGAGTACGAAGTGTTTCGAGGGCGCTATCACGAATGCCTGTCACACAGCCACTATCGTCCGGCATTGCAACGCCTGGCCTGCGCGGCAATGCGAGAGAACTTCACATTGCTGCACGCCGGCGATGACTGCGGGCACAACTCCGCGACGGCGCTCCGGGAATTCATCAGTGAGCTCGAAGCATACTGCCCGCCCGAAAAGGGATGAGCTGGGAGATTGCAGATCTGAGATTTGGGATTTGGAATTTGAGATCTGGAATTTGAGATCTGAGATCTGGATGATTCAACAAAACGATCGAGAACAAAACATCGTGCGACGCGAGATCTCCGCGTCGCACGATGTTTTTTTGCATCAAAAGTCATTTCCGAAATCGGGCATCACCCGCCCCGTCGTCCGCCGCCAATGGCCGCGACCATATTCTTTTGAACGGCGGTCTTTGCTTCCGCAACGGTCTTATACTTTCCACCGCTGATTTCATCGGCGCTGGCCAGAAAAGAGCCGGCCACGGCGTGCATCACTGCAGCGTTGCGCGTAACCGACGTGAAGTCGGCGAGCTTGGTCAGATCGATTTTCCAGATCCCGCTCACCTTTTTGAAGTAGGCGGGCCGTTTGTCAGCGCCATCCTTCGATGCGACCGTGGCGGTATCGCCATGCACGTCGATTTTAGCGCCGTCGAAATCTGTGCTGACCTCCTGGGTTCGCGCCATGCTGGCGCCGCCCACCACAACGTTTTTCCCCTCATCGCCAAACTTAGCCACCGCGGCATCAATCAGCTTTTTGCGGGCGTGGGTCAGTTCGGTCATGACATTGAGCGCCTTGTCGCTGGTGTCGTCGGTGAAGGCATATTTCTTGGCATTGAGCACGTCCCCATCCCGAAGGGCCTCGGCGAACGCTTTGCCGGAAGTGCGAATATCCGAAGTATCATCGGCCCAACTAGGCGCCGATGAGAAAGCCAGCGCGAGAACAGCCGCCGTCAAACAAGAACGCTTGAACATATTTCCTCCTGTTTAGAATCGTTTCCCGATTTGCTGAAGATCAAGAATACCCAAGGGTTTCAATGATGACTAGGGAGGAAGTGCATCGTTGATAACTTCGAACAGCTGGCGAAGGGGCATGCGAACCCCCTCATCGTCCGACGAGATGGATCGACGGGGCTTTGATTAGGGCAGTGACGTTTTGGCCTGGAGTCAAGGCGAGTTGGAGGCTTGCGGGGCGGGTGATGAGCGCGGTAAGGGAGAAGCCGCACTCAAGGCCAACCCGCACGAGTGGGCCTTCGGGGGCGAGCCAGAGGATGCGTGCGGGCAGCTGGTTGCGGGCGCTGGTGTGCTCGGGGTGCCCGCGTTCGAGGATGACATCCTCGCCGCGAATGCAAACGTACACCGGCCCGGGAGAGCTGCCGCTTGCAACGGCCAGCAGTTCTGATTTCCCCACGCGGACGATCGCCAGGCCTTCGGCGACACTGATCACTTCGCCCGGTTCAACGGTTTCAATTCCGACAATATGCGCCACGGTGGGATCGGCGGGGCGGGAGAACACATCCTGAACCGTTCCCGATTGCAGCACCCGTCCCTGATCCAGAATAACCGCATCGTCGGCCAGGGCGACGGCTTCGATGGGATCGTGAGTGACCACAACCGCGGGGGTTTGGAATTGAGTCAAAAGCTGTCGCAATTCACGTCGCAGCGTTTCACGCGTTCGGGCGTCAAGCGCCGAGAGCGGTTCATCCAAAAGCAGCAAACCCGGTCGCGGCGCAATGGCCCGGGCGAGCGCAACCCGCTGCTGCTGGCCGGCGGATATCTCGTTGGGATAGCGACTGCCCATCTCCGGGAGATCGAGAATCTGGAGTAACTCCTCGATGCGCTTCACCCGTGCCGCACCGTGAAGGCCATAGCCGATGTTCTGTGCGACCGTCAGGTGGGGGAAGAGTGCGTAATCCTGGAAAAGGAATCCCACGCCGCGTTGCTGTGGGCGCAAGTTAATATGGCGCGTGGCATCGAACCAGGTGTGGCTCCCGAACCGGATGGATCCGGCTTGCGGAGCATCGAGGCCGGCGAGGCAGCGCAGGATGGTGGTCTTCCCGCTGCCCGAAGGGCCAAACAGAACGGTAATGCGCGGGCCGGGCACGGCCTGGGTGAGAGTCGCGCGAACGATCGCACCCGAGGGGTAGCGGCGTTCGAAAGCTGCGACGAGGGCATCGGTCATCGGGGGAGCACTCGACGCTGTAGAGAGTACGTGATGAACAATGTGACAAAGGCAAATCCGACCAAAATGATGGACGTCTGGCCCGCAGCCGCATAATCCATCGCCTGGACACTGTCGAAGATTGAAACCGAAAGCGTACGCGTATGGCCCGCGATATCGCCGCCGATCATCAGGACGACGCCGAATTCACCAACTGTGTGGGCAAACGTCAGCACAATTCCGGTGAGAATTGCAGCTTGGGAAAGGGGAAGCGTGATTCTCGCGAAAGTTAAAATGGGCGAAACGCCCAGGCACCACGAGGCTTCAATCAATCTCCGATCAACCGCGCTAAAGCCCGCTGAGAACGGACGGATCGCAAACGGGAGATTGTATATGACCGAGCCCAGAAGGATCCCGGAAAAGGAAAAAGGCAGAGCATGTCCGGTGAGCTTCAGGATCATCGCGCCCAATGGGCTGCGGGGCCCGCTGGCGTACAGAAGGTAAAAACCAAGCACGGTCGGCGGAAGAAGAATGGGAAGGGCGATGGAAGCCTCGACAAGCGTTCGAATCCATCGACGCGGAGTGATGGAGATCCAGTACGCGACCGGTACACCAATGACGAAAAGTATGAGGGTTGTGGCGCTGGCAAGCTTTAGCGTCACAACCAGCGCGTCCCAATCCATGACATGAAGCTTAACGGGTGGAAAGGGGCGCACCAACCGGTGCATAATGGAGTCGTTGAGCGTCGGTTGATGTTTGTGACGGCGCCAAGCCCGTGTCGGACAGAGGTGAGCCTCGGATGCCTCGAAATTACGCATTGCAAGTTGCGTCGGCCTTTCACCGCGAGGGCAAGCTGCGGGAAGCCGAGACGCTGTATCGGGATTTGATTTCGGTCGATGCGACGTGTGCCGAGGCACACAACGATCTGGGTAATGTCTTGTGCGATGCGGGGCGGTCGCAGGAGGCGATCGGGGAGTACAAGCGGGCGATCGAAATCAATCCTCGGTATTTCCCGGCTTACAATAATGCGGGAACCGCCCTTCGCGATCAGGGCCGCGTGCATGAGGCGATCGAGGCATACCGCGCCGCGCTGGAACTCAATCCGCGCATTCCGGAGGTCTACAACAATCTCGGTGTGGCGCTGACGCAGTTGGGACGATCGCCTGAGGCGTTGGCGGCCTACCGTGATGCGATCGAGATGCGCCCCGCCTACGCAGATGCCCATTCCAATCTGGGCGTCGCGCTGTATGCCAGTGGCGACGCGGCGGAGGCGGTGGAATTCTGCTCCAAAGCAGTGGAGCTGGCCCCGGATTCGACAACCGCACATTCGAATCTTTCGCTGATTCTGCTTGGTGCCGGCGAATACGAACGTGGATGGATTGAGCACGAGTGGCGGTTCAAATGCAATCCGATGTTCATATCCCGGCCATTCGCGCAGCCGCAGTGGAAGGGTGAGGCGCTGAACGGTCGAACCATCCTTTTGCACGCGGAGCAGGGCCTTGGAGACACCATTCAGTTCTCGCGGTTCGTGCCGATGGTTGCCGATCGAGGTGGCCGGGTGATTGTGGAGTGCCAGGGGGAGTTGGTTCGACTGCTGGAGGATTTGCCTGGCGTGACTGACGTGCTTCCGCGCGGAGCAGAGATACCTGCATTCGATCTGCACTGCCCCTTCATGAGTTTGCCGCTGGCGATGAAAACAATTGTGGAAACGATTCCGGCAAAATCGTACCTGCACGCCCGGCCAGCACTCGAAGAACAATGGGCGCAGCGCCTAGGGAAGAAGTCTAACCTTCGCATCGGTCTGGTTTGGGCCGGCCGTTCAACCCACAGCAATGATGCGAATCGTTCTATGCGGTTTGAGCAGTTTCTCCCGCTGCTGGGGCTCGATGGAGTGACATTTCACAGCTTACAGCATGGTCGGGCGGCCCAGCAGATGGCGGGGCATCCGCGGATCATTGCCCATACCGAAGAACTCACCGATTTTGCCGAGACCGCCGCCCTGATTGCGCAGTTGGATATGGTGATTTCAGTAGACACGGCAGTGGCCCATCTGGCAGGAGGCATGGGCAAGCCGGTCTGGATCATGCTCCCGTTTGCCTCCGAATGGCGATGGATGATCGCGCGCGATGATTCACCCTGGTATCCCACCGCTCGCCTCTTCCGCCAGAAGACCTGGGGCGACTGGGCCGGCGTAGTGGAGCGCATTGCCGACGCGCTGAAAACCCTGCCGCACTCTACAATGCCGCCATGAGCCACCCGGCCGATGAACCTATTTTGCTGCAGGCGATCGGGCACCATCAGGCCGGACGATTCGCCGATGCCGAGAAGCTGTATCGGACCATTCTCGCGACCAACCCGAATCATGTGGATGCGCTGCACTACCTGGGGGTGCTGGCCGGGCAATTCGGCCGGCAAGACGCCGCCCTCGAGCTGATTCAACGCGCCTTGGCCCTCCGGCCGGATGATGTTGAGGCGCGCTTCAATCTTGCAACAAACCTATCCGGTATCGGAAGACTTAATGAGTCGATCGCTGAGTTTCAGCGCGTGCTGCTTGCTCGGCCAGATGATGCCAACGCGCACCTGTTGATCGCCGATGTGTTTCGTCGGGCCAATCGCAAGGAGGAATCGATCGCTCACCTCCGTCGAACCATTGCATTGCACCACGCCAATCCGGATGCGCACAACAACTTGGGCAACCTCCTTCAGGAACGCGGCGACATTGATGAAGCGATCCTCTGCTTCCAACACTCGCTGGCCCTTCGCCCCGGCAACGCGCAGACACTGAACAACCTGGGCAATGCATTGCGGCAGAAGGGGGATTTGGACGCCGCGGCAACCACGTTGCGGCAGGCCGTTGAGCAGATGCCGTCATCCGCGCCGATCCGAACAAACCTCGGAAGTGTCTTGAACGACCGGGGCGAAGTCGACGCGGCCATTTCGGAGTATCGCAAGGCACTGATCGATTCACCCACCTATCCAGAAGGCTGGAATTATCTCGGAATTGCACTGCGGGAACTGGGACGGATCGACGAAGCCCTGACGGCCCATCGTCGAGCACTGAGCCTGCGCCCCGACTATTCCGAAGCGCGTTACGCCGAAGCGTGGGTGCTGCTGCTTCGGGGGGAATTTGAAGAAGGCTGGCGTGCATACGAGTCCCGGCCAAGGGCAGCGCCAGGGTGGGCGCGCTTTCCAAATCCGTGGAAGGGCGAATCGTTGGCCGGGCGCACCATCCTTCTGCATGCCGAGCAGGGGTTCGGCGACACGTTCCAGTTCGGTCGGTACGCGTCAGTTATTTCGAAATTGGGCGCGCGAGTTATTCTCGAATGTCAGAGGGAACTCGTGTCGGTGTTAACTGGCCTGGCGGGCATCGAGCAACTGGTGGCGCGCGATGATCCGCTCCCGACGTTCGACGTGCATTGCCCGCTCATGAGCGTTCCGTTTGTTCTACGAACCCGGCTTGATTCAATCCCTTCCGTGGTTCCCTATCTCGATGCCAATCCGATCGCGGTTGCTCAATGGGCCGAGCGCCTAAAAGGGCCAGCAGTCCGGCACGTCGGATTGGTATGGGCAGGTCGAAAGAGTTATTCGAACGATCGCAATCGATCAATGCGACTGGCGGAGCTTTCCGCGCTCGCAGGGGTGAGCGAGATAACCTTCCATAGTTTGCAAACGGGCGAAGCAGCCGGCGAGATTGCCGCTGCGCCCCATGGTTTCACGGTGATCGATCATCGCAATGGGCTCAACGATTTTGCAGACACTGCTGCCCTGATCGCCAATCTCGATTTAGTGATCAGTGTCGATACCGCGGTCGTGCATCTGGCCGGGGCGATGGGCAAACCCGTGTGGACGATGCTGCCCTTCGCACCGGACTGGCGGTGGATGTTGGATCGTGAGGATTCGCCGTGGTATCCAACCATGCGGCTATTTCGCCAGCGCGAGCGAGGGAATTGGGGCGAGGTGGTGGCGCGCATCGCCAACGCGTTTGAATAGGGCGACCTGGGCCGATGAAAACCCATGAGTTTTCAGGATCGCGTTCGTCCTATTTCTGTTGCGCAGATTTGTCGAGCGCCTTCTTGCCCCCTCTCCCTCCGGGAGATGGGTTGGGGTGACGGGGATTGTAGAGCGGCTTTCAATTCCATTGGCGTCGCGGACATTACTTTGTGAGAAACAGCTCAATCACCGCGAGGTTGAGAGCAATGAATCCGGCCCTAAGAAAATGAACGTCTCTCGTCCTTCGCGCTCACCCCATCCCTCTCCCGGAGGGAGAGGGGGAAATACTTGGGCGCTCGATGTTGGCTTGAAAGCTGCATGGCCCCGTGTGAGCCGTGGTGCAACAGATGAAACTTATTTTCCGCCAATACAGAACAGATGCTGTTCCCCACGAATCAGCAGCCGGTTGTTGATGGCGACCGGCGAAGCGATCATGCGCTCCGACATATCGTTCTGACTCAATACCTGAAACGGCCCCTCAGCCGTTGCAACAAAGATGAGACCGTCTTCACGGGCGGCATAAACTTTCCCGTCCGCAATTGTGGGGGATGAATAAAAGTTGGCGCTGCTGCGCGGAAGTTTGCCTTTCGAAAGCGTCTTTCCATCGGACGGGTCGATGCACTCGATTTCGCCGCGATCGTGAAGCAGAAAAACGTGTCCCTTATACGCGGCGGGCGTTGGCACAAAAGATCCGGTGTCTTTTCGTTCCCACACCCGCTTGCCCGTGAGATCGACTCCATGAAGCTGCTCGCCGCGTCCATACGGGATGACCACCCGATCACCGACGACAACCGATGATGCAACAACCACCCAGTTGAGTTTGTTATTGGGATTAAACCCTTCGCACGACCACAGCACTTTCCCGTCTGCCGCATCGTGAGCAGTCAAATGCTGCGCGCCCCAGACAATCACCGCCTGATGGCCATCGAGTTGGACAACATGCGGCGTCGCATAGCTGTGATCGCCTTCGACGGGAGTCGGATAGTCCCGTGCAACTTTCCAGTGAAGTTCGCCGGTCAATTTATTGAACGCCGCCAGGTATGAGCCGCCATGATGCATGACGGCCACCACCACGTCCGTATCCGTCAGCACTGGAGAAGTACCGATATCCCAGTACAGCGTGTCTTTTCCGTACCGCTCCTGAAGATTGGTTTTCCAGCGAAGCTTGCCCGAGATATCAACCGAAGCCAGTGTGCCGCTCTTGAAATAAACAAAGACCGATTGACCATCGGTGGTCGGAGATGAATTGCACCCCGAACCGTTGACGTTTTTGCCCTGTCGCTCGGCTCCAAAAGTGGTTTGCCAAAGGGTTTTGCCAGCCGAATCGATCGCGAGAAGGCCGTTCTGCTTGTCAATTGGCGCAGTAACGTAAATGCAATTCTCCCACACAATCGGTGTGGAGCACCCCTTCCCCGGCAGGGCGATTTTCCAAAGAACGTTGGTTGTGGCGTCAAACGTAGTCGGATACGAGCCGGTTTCAGTGCTACCCGCATCGACAGGCCCGCGCCATCGCGGCCAGTTATTTCCATCCGTTGCTGCAATCGCATGCGAGGCCACCAACGTCAGTAGAACCGCATAGACGACGCGCATGAGAAAATGCATGGTCATAAGCCCGATTGTAACCCGAATCGATCTCAACGTGTGACACGGGCTTCCAGCCCGTGCCGGCGATGTTTGGGGAGTCAAAGCTCCGCCTCCTCGCCACGCGAGCAATCTCGGCACGGGCTGGAAGCCCGTGTCACGCAGGTGTCACAAATCAATCGCAATCACTTCATGGTCGAGAATCGGCGGAACCGCAACGGTGATCACTCCATTCGATTCGTTCATCGGAACGTCGGCCCCTGAAACAAGCAGTTGAATCTTCTTCGCTTGCGCACCTTGTGGAATACACACCCGGACACTCTGTGGTGGCGATGGGATGTTCTCCCGGTAGGGGCCCTTCATCATCATGGGGTTGGTCAGGTTGACGAGGTGAACGGTCATCGAATCCTTCTGTCGCCATACCGTCACATCGAGCGTGCCGGCCCCTGTCACGGTAACCGGGGCTTCTTCGTTCACCGCCCAGTTGATCGCGTTGCGAAGGAGCTGGCTATGATCGCTGGCCAACACTTCCCAGAACGTGCGGTCAAGGTCGCCGGGGAAGTAGACGATTCGGTTCTTGCCCATTTCCCGCAGGAAAACCTCGGGCACATCGGTCTTCGGCATGCGCGGATAAACCTCTTCCATCGGAAGATCTGGATAAGACGGAACTTGCGTGAGCGGCGCATCGGCGCCCGGCGCGTTCGCCTTGACGCTGACGCGCTGCACCGTGGCAATGATCCTTCCGGCATCTTCGAGGCCTTGCAGAATGGGATGTTTCGTCTGCGTCTCAATCCGCATGTACGCGTTCTTAATGTCGCGCTCGACCCGCCCGGCATAGCTGACGCCCAGCAGATCCGATAAACCGAAGTTCGTGCGATGCTTGCCCCACTGGTCGTAAAGCGAAGTCTCAAACGTGGCCAGCAAACTACCGCCGCGTTGCACGTAGCCGCGCAGCTGATCGCACTGGGCGTCAGAAAGAGCAGCTGTGTTAGGCAGAATCAGAAGCTTAAACCGATCGATTTGGTCCGGGTCCAGCATCAGATCGTGAACCATTTCAAAGGGAATCCGCCCCTCGATCATCGCCTGATACATCCCCAGCTCATGTTCCTCCACCCGCCGGCGTTTTTGCTCTGCTCCGTAGTATGTCCCGGTCTGCTGGGAATAAACCATCGCCACGCGGGCAAGGTTTTCCTCGTTGCGAAGATAGCGCTCGTTTTTCCAATGCCAATTGTAAATCCGCTCCACGACGGGCAGCCATCGCCGGTCGTAAAGCGTGCCGGCAAATTTAGCGACCCATGGCCGCAGGCCATTGGCAATGCCATCCGTGAGCCAGATGTTGAGCTCCGGCGCGCTGGTGACCGAGTCCTTCCACCGATGTGCATCATCCGTGCCGATGCTCGCAATGCCGACGATCGGTTTGCGCCCAAATGTGGCGCGGAATTCTTTGCCGTTCTTGCCATTCGCCCAGGGAGGCGTCAGTCCATTCCGCGATTGCCGATCGGCGAACAGCGTCGGGGCCAGCGTGCTGATCGTCTTCATGTCCAGCGTGGTATTCGACCCGCCCCCGGAGTTGGCGATGAACCGCCCAGCCGGGTTGATCTTGCGAATCTCCGAATCCCACAGCCGCCAAAGCTCAAACAACCGGCCGTTGCTCCAGTCCAGGTAATTGCGATAACGCGTGTCCTGCGGGTCCGTCGAGCGCGGAAGCTCCAGCCCGCAAAATTTCTTAAACAGGTCCCGGCACGAATCGCAGTAGCACATCCCGCTGCCCTGCCACCGGTTCGAGAAAACGCCGTCCACCATGTAATTGCGGACAATTTCTTTGGTGACCTCGGTCATGAATTGGAAGTTGTACGGCCCAAATGCGCAGGTCACCCATCGCCCAGGCGTCGCCCAGTGCGGCCGCTTGTTCCCCCGCGCATCCACCGCCACCCATTCCGGATGGGCCTTGGCCGCGTCATCGCGAATGGAGTGCGGGTCCGTACGCGCCACAACGACCATGCCCTTCTTCCGGCAACCCGCCACCAGCTCACCAAAAGGATCGGTATCCTTCATCCATGCGCTGCCATGGTGATATTCGATTTTGGTCGGGTAATACGCCACGCACCCGCCCGCGCTCAGGCAAGCCGCGTCGGCATGCACGCGGGAAAAATAATCGAGCCAGAATTGAGGGTCATATTGGCCGGGATCGTTTTCAACCAGAACCAGCTGCATCCACCGCATGGGGCGGTCGAACCATTCCGCAGCCGGATTGGTTTGAGGATCGGCCGATGCCTGAAGCGACGAGGCCAGGCTTGCGCTGGCGGCCAGCGCCCCGGCTGTCGCGATGAATTCCCGCCGATTGATGGACATGGATCTCTCCTGGTTGGTTGCGGGCATGGTAACGCGCCGCGGCCGGGATGCGAAAAAGAGTTTGCAACCGCGGATTTCGCGGATCGCGCGGATGAGCCAAGCTCTTCCATCCGTGAAATCCGTGCTAACCGTGGTTAGCATTCCCGCTTCATGCTTACCGTCACCGAACTGACCTCAATCGCACGCGCCCGTTTGAAGGACGCCGACGCGCTGTTCTCTAAACGCAGGTATGACGGCGCCGCCTATATCTGCGGGTACGCGGTCGAGGTCGCCCTGAAAGCGCGCATTGTCAAGACGCTGAAATGGGCCGGCTTCCCGGCCGATGGCGGAGAATTCAAGGGCCTCGAAAGCCTGAAGACCCACAATTTACGATTACTCGCACGACTGAGCGGCTGGGATGCTAAGATCAAGGCGAAGTTTTTAGCGGAGTGGTTGGCGATCAGCCAATGGAACCCCGAATCGCGTTATCAGCCGGTTGGCAACGTGATGCAAGGGGACGCCAAACGCATGATCGAAAGCGCCAGGAAAATCGTCGGAGCGTTGCTATGAGTCGCCTGTCTGAAACACTGATAAAAAAGTTGAAGAAGATCGCGAAGGTAGTGGATGCTGAGAAGCGCCTTCATTTTTTCGCCCTGGTTCACGATGAATCGGAGCCGCCGGATCGGTGGGATGTCATTGTGTCGGCGGAAAAGCTGGCGCCGTGGAGCACCGAGGCGATCCAGTACATCGCTCGGCTTCTAAGGAAGGAGTTCACCGATAAGGAAATAGTTCAGATCGAGCAGGTGGTACCCCTTCCACGCGATAATGAGTTGATCAAGTCCCTCAGTGAAGACGAGCGCACCCCGGCCCAAAGGATTCGTGGACTGCATCCGATGGATCACTTCGACGATGTTGAGGTCATCTGGTCGGCGAAGAATTCCGCGCATCAAACATCGAAGGTGTGATCCGCCCGCAGGACGGCTGCGTGCATAAGCCTGCGGCACTGGTGCTATCGCTGATTGTGGCGGCCGGGCATTCCGATCGGGCGATCGCCGTTCAATCTCCGCAAGCAAATTACGTCGCATGCCAGGTCCGGATGCCGTTCCACCGGCCTGACTGCAAAGGGGCCCAGAAGATTTCGCCGAAGAATCTTGAGGTCTTTGAAACGCGAGAGCAGGCGATTGCCGCTGGGCATCGGCCGTGCAGGGAGTGCCAGCCTTAGAAGTCGTCATAGGAATAGATGGACGCCCAAGTGTCGTCGTCGCGTCGCGGTGACCATTCACCATTTACAACTCGCAATTCGGTTCTGGTCATGTCGTCTTTATCTACGCGATAGGCGCGACCGCGATCCTCCAGTCGGAGCACGCACTTGTCGTTGAAGGGGCCTTCGATGGGAACAAGCAATTGTTTACCCTCGAAGTACCACTCTTGGTGAAGGGCGTGGAGATCGCACCGTTTGGCGTTGAAGAACCAGCCGCCCAAGTGCAGCAGCATCTTATTGGGGGATTCGAGTTCCACATAGGTTCGCGTCTCGTTCCACCAGATTGTCGCCATGATGGGCACGGCGATGATGCCGAGGACGATGCCGCCCGCCAGTAGACGCTGCTTGTGCTCCTGAAGAGATTTGAAGAAGGCTCGGAACATGCTTCGCTCCAGGTAATGGAACGCCCGTCTCACGCGGCTTTTAGCTTCGCCTCGCGTTCGCCTTGATCGGTGGTCTCCCGTTGGCCGCACGGCATGCCCAAGGCTACGACTGCGCCACCGGCCACGAGTCCCAAGGCCACGAATTGGAGCAGCAGCCGGCCCAAGTCCACGGTCGCACCTTCAACCACCACCCCGCCGGGATGCTCGTGATCCCGCCAGCCCGAAAGCAACGAATTTGGCGGAGTCGCAATGAAGGCGTACCGGCCCGCGTGCTCCGGTCCCAGCCCCGCAGTCCATCTGTATTCACCCATGCCCAAACTCCGGATACTCCACGGTGGAAACAGAACCATGAGAACTCCGATCGCCAATGCGGAGAGAACGATGATTCTATTTCCAGGCATGGGTAGTCTCCCAGCGGGCTCGGGACGTTGGGTATGGCGCTCCGCTTGTTCATGATATCGCCGTCCTGCCGGGCGTCCTTGAGCTCATGACGCACGTCCATTTCCTAATGGCACTTGCAGCCCTTTCCCGGCGCTCATTTGCGGACCTCCGTGCGCAGCATCAACAACGCCTGCCAGAACTCCGATGCCAGAATATGACATGCCCCGCGAACGTGCCGACGACCGGCGATTCAGTAAGACTCTGGACGCTCCAAGGACCAGATCATTTGCTCTGTTCCGGCCGCATTGATCACGCGAGATCCCGGTATAAGGATCAGCACATCACGGCCGCGTCGCGGAAACTCTTGGCAATTCTCGATGAGGATCAGATCATTTGGTGTTATACGCAATGCCCGAGAATCCCGAAGACCTCCATCCAATGGGTTCGATGGGAGCTGAGCGTGCCGCTGAGCGCCATTCTTCGCTTCATCGACGGGTACATGTGGAACAGACTAAGCAAACAAACCAGTGGGGTTCCGGTCCCTGCGAGATTCAGAAGCCAATGGATGCAGAATGTCCCAGCAGATACGCAGAACTCGGATGCTTGCGAGGCCGAGATGAAAGAGGAATTCTGGAAGCAACCCGAATCCGAAGACGAGCGATGGAAGGGATTGTTTGTGCCGAGCTCTGACGGCCGAGAGGGAGTCGATGCGTTGCTCCGGCACCCAATCGATCCGCGTTGGGTGATCTGCCAAGAGGATTCGCGCAACGAGGATGTGCCTCCACGCCGGCGATCGCGCACATTGCGCGGAAGCACGCGAAAGAATTAACCGCGGATCGCACGGATTTCACGGTTGAGAGAGCTGTCTTATCCGCGTCATCAGCGGTTTCAAGCTCAGCTCGGCATTTGACCCGGCGACGATTACCGGAAGAATTCAGCCGCAGATGACGCAGATGGCCGCAGATTAAATGCAAAAACGCAAATGCAAAGAGGATCGAAGTGTTGCTTTTCGCGAGACCCGATCAAGATCGGACGATGTCCCCGCGTTTTTCTTCATCTGCGGCCATCGGCGTCATCTGCGGCTAAACTCTTTCTTGCATTCCGTGTTATGGGCAGGGCGAATTGCTGATCGCTCGGTCGGCTAAGGCAGGCTTTTGCTCCACTTGAATCGGCGGAGTTATCCCTTCGTCCTCTGCTCCCGCTCGGCCCTTTCCAGCACGCGGACGATCTTCGTCACTGTCGCGGTGTCCGCCGTTACCTTGGCTTTTTCGATGCGGTTGAGCGTTTCGGGGCGGATGCCAGCCCGGCGGGCGGTTTCCGCTTGCGACAATCCCACGGCCCATCGCCGCTTGATGAGCTTGTGAGCCAGGCCCGCGCGCAGCGCCTCCACCGCGGGGTAGTTTCCGCCGGGGAGTTTGCCCGGAAGCGCCGGCAGGTCCACGTCACCCGCCACCGTGGCGCGCTGCCGCAGACGCTCGTATTCCTTTTCAGCCACGATCACCACCTTAAAGTCAGTGGGGCGGTGATCGCAACAGGATTGACTGCGGTAGTGAATTTGGATCACGCACAATCGAATTCAGGAACCAAACATGCGAGCGATTGCGGCTTTCATTGTGTCAACGCTGCTGCCGGCACCGAGGCGATCCGGTACTGTGCTCGACGGTCGAACGCATGGTCGCTCCGAGCAGCCAAGTACCTGTCAGCACGGCTCGCGCAAATAACAAAATGTCACACGGGCGGCCAAGCCTGATCTGGATGACACGGATCGCCCCGGCTCCCGAGGTATTATCAGCCGTTGAACCTCGCCAACACCCCAGCCTCCAGTTACAATTGGAGCCATGACATTCCGTGGGACCGTGAAGGCGGGCGTGGTGGTGCCGGACGATGGGGCTTCGCTTCCGGAGGGAGCGAATGTGCGTATTGAGGTTGTTCCGCGAACTCGGAAGAAGCCGGCTCGAAAGATCATGAAGTTCGCGGGCAAAGCAAAGGGCTTGCCTGCCGATGCGTCGGCGAACCTCAAGCATTATCTTTATGGGCATCCGAAGCGATGACCGAACTTTTCGCAGACACTTCCTTTTTCGTCTCGTTCTTAAATCCGGCGGATACGCATCATGACTCGGCCGCGTATTACATGAACGAATTTGCCGAGCGGATCATTTGCACGGAGTTCATTCTTGCCGAGCTTGGAAACTACCTCTCCGCTACAAACGCTCGCCAATTGTTTGTGCCCTTTGTACGTGAGATCCGCAGCGACACGCGGTTCGAAATCCTTCCGGCTGACGAACGGATGATCGACAGCGGACTTGTCGAATACGAGCGGGTGCGGGACAAAAAATGGTCGTTCACGGATTGCACTTCCTTTGTAGTGATGCGACGTCGGAAGATCACCGAGTCACTTACCGCAGACCGTCATTTCCAACAGGCCGGGTTTGTTGCACTCTTCAAATAAACGCGCCTCATTCCATTTTGTATCGCTGAGAATCGACATCTTGACCTGCGGCAAGCGTTTCCTATAATGAATATTGTTATAAGATATTCATTATTCATGCAGGCATACCCATGACCCTTTCGCCCCCGCCTCCGATTGTCCAAAAGCCGGTACGTTCGATCGACGCAACCCCCTTTCGCGGTCACTGGCTACTGGGCTGCGTTCGCGAATTGCGCGGCAATTATCTGGATCTCTATGAGGCGGCGTGGCGGGCCAAAGGCGATTACATCCGCATTCGGGCCCTCCCGGGATACTACGTCAACATGCTCGCCCATCCCGACGCGGTGGAACACATCCTCCAGAAAAACAGCCGAAACTATCGCAAGCCCGATCTGTTTAATAACCCCGTCCGCGAGTTGTTTGGCGATGGGCTGGTCGTTAGCGAAGGCGACTTCTGGAGATCGCAGAGAAAGCTCATCCAACCCGCATTCTCCCGTCAACATATGACGCGGTTCTCGGCGGTTATTTCTGATGGCACCCAGTCCTTAATTCGTCAATGGAGCCAGCGCGACCATAGTGAGCCGGTCGATATCTTGCCCGAAATGATGAGGCTTACACTTGGCATCGCCAGCATGGCCCTTCTCAGTCATGACATATCCGATGCATCGGATCAATTGGGAAAGACATTCCGCGCCGCGTTCGCTCACGTCAGCCGGCGGATGAATGCGATGATAAAACTGCCCCGGTGGATTCCCACGCCGGACAATCGCGATTTCAATCGCGTCAAAGAAGTCCTGCACACAACAGTGAGAAAGATCGTTGAGCAACGGCGCCGTGAGACGAACCGGCCGGATGACATGCTCTCAACGTTTCTCGCGGCCCAGGATGATCAGACGCGCATCGGCATGACCGATGATCAACTCGTCCACGAAGTGCTGACCATGCTCACCGCGTCACACGACACGGTCGGCGCGGCCCTCTCGTGGACGTGGTATCTGCTCGCGCAGCATCCACAAGTGCAGGAAACACTGGACGATGAGCTGAAGTCACACTTGGGCGACCGGCCTCCAACCGCGGCGGATCTTCCCGAGCTGCCCTTCGCACGGGCCGTGTTCGAGGAAGCGATGCGATTATTCCCGCCGGCCCCGGCGGTGATGCGCGAAGCCATCGCCGATGATGAGATCAACGGGTTTCGCATTAAGAAAAGGTCGCTGGTGGTCGCGTGCCAGTATCTGATTCACCGCCATCCCGATTTCTGGGATGAACCCCAACGCTTCAACCCAGAAAGATTCATTTCCCCCGATGCCATCGCGAAACGGCCGAAGCTGGCCTGTTTCCCATTCGGCGCCGGCCCGCGTGTCTGCGTGGGCCAGACCTTTGCCATGATCGAAGGCCCGCTAATCCTGGCGACAATCGCACAACGATTTCAGATGAAGCTGGTTCCGGGCCAGACCATTCTCCCCGACACAACTTTCACACTGCGGCCCAAACCGGGTGTCAATGTCTTCCTCCAGCCGCGCTGAACATGGACAAACGACACGCGATCATCGAGGCCGCCCGGAAACGGTTCTATCACTACGGCATCCGCAAGACGACAATGCAGGAAGTCGCCCGCGATGCTGATTTGGCGGTCGGCACCCTCTATCTTTATTTCAAGAATAAAGATGATCTGGTGGTCGCATGCGCCGAGGAATTCGCGACCCGCCATCGCGAGGAAGCGGAGAAGATTCTGCAATCAAAAGCGTCGCCTGATCAGAAGTTGCGGAAATACATCTTCGGGCGCTACGAGGCCTGCAAGGAAGTCGGCACCGGTTCGCGGCATGCGTCGGAGTTGGCCCGCGAGGTCATCCGATTGAAGCCGGATCGACTGCCCGACGAGGCGGGAATCATGGAGGGGACGATTCGCGCCTGTCTGGATGAAGGTAACAAAACTGGCATTTTTCATTGCTCCGACACGACCCGCGATGCCCGCGTGTTCCTGATATCCGTGGCGTATTTTTTCCCCAATGCGACCATGGCCATCTCCCAATGGCCCGCCGAACCGGCACTTAAGATGGTGATCGACTGGTTTATGCAAGCTTGGGGAAGGGCGTAGAGATTTGAAAGCCGACGTATTTGCCCCAATAAATGCGTTTCAAACGTTGCACGGCGTTGCATTTCGTTGCACGGCGTTGCATCCGCTCAAGTTCCGGCCTTGACGCAATGGCGCAATCGCAAGAGCATCCGCCGATTGTGCCATCGATCCCAAGCCCACCGGCCCGCCTCATCAGCGGGCATCTGTACGATTTTCGCGTTGGACGTTTGGAGTTCTTCACCCACTGCGCCCGCACCTATGGCGATGTGGTTTGCCTGCGCATCGTGCATCGTCCCGTCTTGCTGTTCAGCAGCCCGGAATTGATCGAACAGGTGCTGATTCAAAAATCGAAGCACTTCATCAAGCATTTTGGATTGCGTGTTTACAAGCCCGTCCTGGGCAATGGGCTGGTGACCTCCGAAGGCGATTTCTGGCGGCGGCAGCGAAAACTGATCGCGCCAGCATTTGTTGCATCGAGGCTGGCGGGATATGCCGCCCCCGTGGTCGCGGCCACCGATCAAATGCTATCCGGTTGGCGCGACGGCGAAACCCGCGATGTTCACGCCGACATGATGCGCCTGACGCTTCAAATTGCCTGCGAGACGTTTTTCAGCGCCGAGAAACCCCCGGATGCCGAGGTGGTCGGGCAGGCCCTCTATGAAACAATGATCCTTCTGGGTCGTCGTTTCAGGCGGTTGTTTCCGATTCCCGAGTGGTTCCCCACCCCCGACAATATTGTGAGCGTTACATAAACCCCATCTTTAATGGTGGGAAGGCAGGCGGCAGAGT
>DAIRGS010000086.1:0-23870 GCA_036794395.1 Tepidisphaeraceae bacterium
CATTGGTCTAAACATGACTGCGCCTCTTCTCTACTCGACGTTAAAAACTCTTCTCTGTCGCTTCTCTGTGTCCTCTGTGCCCTCTGTGGTTAATTCTTCTGCATTTTTGCATCGGGACGCGAACGATTCGAAATGGGCGCAATGCGACACATGAGCGCGGACACGCATGGTCTGGAAGATCGGGTCACGCGAGATTACCGCTTTTCGATCGGAACAACCTTCTTATCAAACGGCCCAGTGTAATCGTCGGTGGGGCGGATGATTCGGTTGTTGACGTGTTGCTCCATCACGTGGGCGCTCCACCCGGCGGCGCGGGCGATGGCGAAGATGGGGGTGAACAGATCCAGCGGGATGCCCATGGTGTAGTAAGCGCTGGCCGAGAAGAAATCGACATTGGGGTTGAGGTTCTTGGCCTTGCCCTCGGCGTTGACGGTGTCCTTCATGATGGGGATGAGCCGCTCGGACATCTCATACCACTTGGTATTGCCCGCAGCTTCGCCCAATTGCTTGCTCATCTTGCGGAGGAAGTTTGCCCGCGGGTCGGTGGTGCGATAAACGCGGTGACCGAAGCCGGGAACCTTCTGGCCGGTGGCGAGCATTTCTTTGACCTTGCGGACGGCCTGCTCGGCATCGCCCCAGCTCAGGAGCAACTGCATAACATCTTGATTGGCGCCGCCGTGCAGCGGACCCTTAAGGGCTGCACAGGCACTGGTGAGGGCGGCGTGCATGTCGGCCATGGTGGCGGCGGTCACGCGGGCGGCGAAGGTGCTCGCATTCATCCCGTGCTCGGCATGGAGGACCAGGGCGGCATCCAGAACGCGGGTAATCGTGTCGTGCGGACGCTTGCCGTTCAGCATGTAAAGGAAATTAGCGGCCAACGTCAGCTCAGGGTCGGGGGCGACAGGTTGCTGGCCGTTGCGAATGCGGTGAAACGCGGCAACGATCGTCGGAAGCTGCGCGGTAATGCGCACGGCCTTGCGGCGGTCGGCGTCTTTGTCGTTGTTCTCAAGGTCGGGGTCGGTTGAGGCCAGCGCGCTAAGTGCGGTGCGAAGGGCGTCCATCGGCTGAGTTTGCCGCGGGAGCGCGCCCAGGAGCGTAATCACGTGCGGGGGAAGACTCGATGCACTGCTGAGCTCGCGACGAACAGTCGCAAGCTGGGCTTTGTTTGGAAGCTCGCCATCCCAAAGCAGAAACGCGACCTCTTCAAAAGTCGCGTTTTCAACAAGATCGCTGATATCGTAACCACGGTAGACGAGCCTGCCGGCCGTGCCGTCGATGAAGCAAATCGTGCTGGGGACAGCAACGACTCCTTCGAGTCCCGCTTTTGACTTCTTTACCGTGGAATCGGCCTCGCTCATGTAAAGCTCGGATCGAAATGTCGGGGTGAATCACAATCTAAAAGACGCTGGCGCGGACTATAGCGGTGGGGCGGAAACGAGTCAATCAGGCTCGGCTTGGGGTTAATCCGGTCAAATTCATTCGCATTTACCTGTCTTTTCAGCGCGAGATTTTGCGGGTCGGCTGATCGTTATTGAATGCCGTAAACGTAGACCCGATCGAGGGCGACGGTGCGCTTTTGTCCACCGTAGATTCGGTATTCTCCGGTGGTGGCAGCGGGCACGGTCACAATCATGGGGATGTTCTTCCACTCGCCCATGGGCGCATCGGAGCCTTTCACCTGCCGGCGGCCGATGGCGTTGCCTTCAGAGTACACATCCGTTTGAAAAACGGTCGCGGCGTTGGCGGAGTTGAATACCGACATCAGTTGAACCCGGTAAACCACCAGATATTTGCCGGGCTTGAATGGATCGGAAAGACCATAGAACAGGAAGTTGGTGGCGGTGCTGATGGAGGGGGAAGTGGAGTACGCGCCCTGTAGCGGCCGGCTGCCCCCCTCGCCGTGCGCGAGTTGGCTGGCGTCGCGGTAGTAAAGCAGCGTGGCCTGGGTAAAACCTTTGAGAATATCGGGGAAGTCGTGGGCAACGCCATCAATGACGGGCTGGGCTTCGGTTGCTCGGCTCAGGTTTCGCACCGTGACCCGCGGCGCATCGGATGCGGCCACGGTGGGAGGCGGCGCAACGGACTTGGGAGCCGCGGCATCGGCTACTTCGGCCAGGCGCTTGTCGACCTTCTGCTTAGCCACCCCCGTCAGCTTTGGCAGCGCGTCCTTATACAACGCGACCGCGTGGAGCTGGATATGCCGGCGGGAAAACTCGCCCTCGCGGCGCGCCAGGTCCCACCAGGCATCGGCGGCGGCAACTTTTGATTCCGGTGCGCCATCTTCCGCCAGATCCTTAGCCGCGAGCGCTTTGAGAGCGACATCGTTTCCATGCGACAGCTTGGCCAGTCCCTCGGGCCACTGATCTTCGATGTAACACTCGTATCGACCGACCGCGGTGTTCGCCGCGAGATCGTCGGGCTTGGTCTTGAGGGTGTTCATCGCCAGAGTGACGCGCGACTCGGCGGTGCGGCGCTCGACGATCTCAGCCCCTCGCGCGGTCATCTCCTTGGCGAGGGCCGCGTCGTTTCCGCGTTGTGCGGCGCCGGCGGCGGCGTCGCTGAGCGATTTGGCGGCGTCAAATTTCTTGTCGGCGATGTCCTTTTCAATGAACGGCTGAGCGAGATGCACGAAGGCGATTTGATCTTCGGGCGTGCGAAGAAAGCGAACGGTTTTAACCAGTGTCTCGGCGCGTAACTTAGCGGCGTCGATCTGCCAGGACTCATCAAGCTTATCCACCAGCGCTGAGGCGGTCGGCGCATCGCCGGCCTGAACGGCGATGGGAATTGCCTTGTTCAACACGGCATACTTGGTTTCATGCTTCTCCTCATCCGCAGCAGCCTTGAGCAGCCGCTTGGCCAGCGCGGATTTGGCTTCAGGGTCGCGGGCCCTGGCCAGGTCCTCGCGATAAGTCTGATCCACCTGGGCCGCGGGCTTGCGCAAAGCCGCGGGCGTCGGCACGGCGGGCTTGGTGGTCGGCTCGTCGGCCAGGGCCGCCGGTGAGGAAAGCGCCAGAGCCATTCCCAGAACGGTGCGGGGGATGATCGTCATGATTTTGGTTTTCGTTAGAGATGAACAGACCGGCCGGATTATAAAGTTGCCGCGAGGGGCGAGGCAAGAAGCAATTGGGCGCTCTGCAACTGGATCGGCCAGCAGGATGTCGCGAAATGGTCCGGGCGTTAGCGCTTGCCGGCTGATCGAAGCAGGGCATCGGCCCAGGTGTCGTCCGGACCTTCAAGAGGTGGATCAATCGACTTGGCGTAATCAATGGACTGATCGTATCTGCCGGTGCGATAGGCTTGTTCGACGAGTTTCTGGATCGGCAGATCGACGGCGCCGTCATCCGTGCGAAGTGGAATGGGAAGGTCCTTTACGGGGTGGCGCATGTCGATCGGATAAAAGTATGCGATCAGCGAATCGCGCGGAATGCGAATCGTCGCGCGGTAAGGTGTGACGGCTTCCGACGGGCAGTGATGTGGCAGCAGCAGGCCGCGCCAGTCGCCACCGCGAGTGAGGTCAATTTCCACGAAGTTCACGCCACCTCTCAACAGCGTGCTTCGATTCTCGACGAAGGCGCGAAGACCTTCGCCTCGTTTATTCGTGGGACTGACGAATTCGATCACGGTGATGAGGCGTTCTCCGGTCGATTCGATGATCTCGATGTACCTCTCGGTCAATGGCTCAATCAGAGCTGTTAACCGATACGGCGCCTCCCACCCCCCGGCACTTGAAGTTGAACCTCCGCCCTGTGCAGCGCCTACTAACTCCAACAAACTCACGTCAGGTGAAAATTGCGGGGAGCCGCTCCGATCCGATGCGATCGAAACGCGCTCCTCGGCTCGTGCAATCAGCCCCGGCGGCAACTCTTCGTTAAGTGCGGCCCGCGCACCGGCAACCAGCGCAGTGTGAACATCACGCCAGCGCGACTCGAGATAAGGGTCCATGCCGGGAAAGGGACTGGCCATCTGATGCATTGTAATCGATTTCTCCCGTGAACAATCAACGTTTGCCGGCGGATCGAAGCAGTGAATCGGCCCACACGGCGTCGTTTTCGTCCAAGAGAGGATCGGGGGGCTTGCTGTAATTGATCGTCCGGGCATACCGCCCGTTTGCGTAGGTCTGATCAATTAAGGCCTGCAATGGCAGTTCGATCGGTTCATCGTGTTGCCTCAGCGGTATGCGAAGAGCCGGGAGCTTTTCGCGAATGCTGATGGGGTGCAGATAAACCGCGCGCGATTCGCTGGCGACGCGGATCGCGGCTCGATATGCCGCAATAGCCTTGATCGGACACCGATGCGGTCGCAATAGGGCGCGCCAATCCCCCTGACGAGTGAGATCAATCTCCACGACGTTTACATTTCCAGCCAGGAGTGCCCGACGTTTCTTCATGAGGGCGCGCAGGCCTTTGCCGCGTTTGTTCGTCGGACTGACAAATTCAATGACGGTGACAAGTTTTTCGTTATCCGCCTCGATGATCTCAATAAAGCGTTCCGTTATCGGTTCAATCACGGCTAAAAGCCGATACGGCGCCCATGGTCTGCCGGTTTGCTGCTCAGGGGCAGTCGTAGCGGCCGCCGTAACCAGATCGCGCACGCTCACATCGGGCGAAATAGTTTGCGGAAGATCGATTGTGTCATCGGCCTCAATCCCGACCCGCTCCTCGGTGCGTGCAATGAGATCGTCGGGAAGGCGTGTGTTGAGTGTGTCGGCAGCATAGGCAACAAGTTTGGTGTGGACATCGAGCCAGTGCGCTTCGAGGTAAGGATCCATACCGGGGAACGGACTACCCATAAGTGGCATTATAGTCGACTGCGACGTTCGGCGCGCATCTCATGTTTGGCAGTTTCCAGAAGTTCACCCAGTTGCTCGTCGGTCATTCCAGATTGGTGGAATGCGTCTCGGATGGGTCGTAGAACTTCCTCGATAGGCGGCCGGGCTGCGGCGACGCGCACGATTCGCGCGACGTAATCCTGCACATTAAGCCCCGCTGCCGCGGCTTTCCGCGACAGCATTTGCTGTTCTTCATCGGGCAGTTCAAGCGTGAGGGTCATGACCAACCTCTTTTCAATGTTGCCGAAATTCTAACCGTTTCGGCGCTCGCCCGTAACTGGTCGGCGACTTCCAGTCGTCAGCCGGAAGTTCCCGCCCCCGTAAGCGGTTCACCATTCCACGCCCCCGCCGTCTCGTCAATGAATCGTTTCCACGACCCGCGATTATGCGGCATCGGGGCTCGGTCGGCGGATCGCACCGTCACACAGACTTCGCGGTCAGCCTCGGCAAGTCCGATAGGAATCTTCAATGCAAGCACGCCATCCAGCCCGACACGAGCCTTAATTTCGATTGACGTCATAATGACTCGGATCTGCGCACCGCCTGTAATTCGACCTTTTTACGTGATGCTCGCGCCCATGATACTGAACCAATTCCAAATAGCCGTGCGCGATTCCGCGCCTTTTCGTGGCATGGCTTTCCAAGCCATGATTGAGGGGGCTGACCATCAACGCCGGGTCAGATGTGGGAAAACCAAGTTTCGACAGATGGACAACCTTCTGATTCGGCGGCAAAAAATGCTTCCTTAAGGACAGTTGGTTTTCCCACATCTAACCCGGCATCGACCCGAGGCTTCCTTAACCACGGCTTGAAAAGCCGTGCCACTTTAAAAGCAGTGGCGCTGATTCGCGCACGGCCATATAGCACCGAATGATTTCAGGCAAGTATGGACTTTACCACTTCCCCATACACATCCGTCAAACGGTAATCCCTCCCCGCATGCCGATAAGTCAGCTTGGTGTGGTCGATCCCCATGAGGTGAAGAATCGTCGCGTGAAGATCGTAAACCGAGACGGGGTGTTCGGTGGCGTAATAGCCGTAATCATCAGTCGTGCCGTGGGAGAAGGCGCGTTTGACACCCGCCCCGGCGAACCACATGGTGAAGCCATGGGGGTTGTGATCGCGGCCGTTGCGGAGGCGGCCTTCGCCGCCGTTCTGGTATTCGAACATGGGGGTGCGGCCAAATTCGGAGCCGCACATCACCAGTGTGTCCTCGAGCATGCCGCGTGATTTGAGATCGCGGAGCAGACCGGCAATGGGCAGGTCGACGGCGGCGGCGTTTCCGCGGTGGCCTTCGTAGAGGTCTTTATGCTGGTCCCAGAGATTGCCGAAGGCGCGAGTGGAGTGCATGAGCGTGATGTATCGCACGCCGCGCTCGGCGAAGCGACGGGCCAGCAGGCAGGCCCGGCCAAAGTCATCCGTTTTTAATTCGCCGATGCCGTACAGCCGGCGGGTGGCTTCAGATTCATTTTCGATTCCCATGACTTCAGGGGCTTCGGCCTGCATGCGGAAGGCCAGCTCCATGTTCTGTATCTCTGCATCAAGGGCACGATCGTGGCCGTCTCGTTGTTCGTGGGACTGATTGAGTTTTTGAATGAAGCTGAGGCGATTGCGCTCGGGGGAGCCAACAGAGCCGATGTTATCCCACTGGCGGTCCTGGGCTTTTTCATCCGGCCTTCCAATGGCGGTGCCACCATAGCGCGCCGGGAGGAAGGCCGACGGAGAACTTTTCGGAACACCCGGCATGATCTCGATGAACGCCGGGAGATTTTGGTTGGCGGTGCCCAGCCCGTAGGCGAGCCACGACCCAAGCTGTGGCCGCGCCTCCCGGCCCGCGCCGGTGAAGATCATGTTCTTGGCGGTGAAATGGTCTTCGTTGTCGTGGTGCAGGGATTTGATCATGCACAGCTCATCAATGAGCTGGTTGGTGTGCGGGAACAGATCGCTGCCCCAGGTTCCGCTCTGGCCCCACTGTTTCCAGTTGAACGGACTTTTAAGCAGTTCCCCGGTCTTGGCGAATGTGAATTTGGGTTTGTGAATGCTCTCCGGCAGCGGCTTACCATCGTCGCGTTGGAGCAGAGGTTTGCGATCGTACCAATCCATCTGCGAGATACCGCCGTCTAGGAAGATGTAGATGACGCGCTTGGCCCTGCCGGGAAACAGCGGAGAAATGGGCGCGAGGCTTGTCGGGCCGGCGAAGGCCTGGCGGACGAGCATGTCGGTCATGGCCAGCGAGCCGAAGCCGAGCATCGCCCGCTTGAGCATGTCTCTACGGGTCACTGCGGATTGGATTCTGTTGCACATCAGGATACCTGGTCATTCAGCTAGGCACGGTGGGACGAAGGCACGGAGCGGAGCAGAAGAGGTAACCGCAGATGGCGCAGATTTACGCAGATGGAAGGGGGTCACACGATCTAATCTACTGGGAGTCGTTCGTAATTCGCCCTCACCCCGACCCTCTCCCGGGGGGAGAGGGGGCAAGAGTGTGAGCAGCCTTTGCATTTTATCTGCGGCCATCTGCGTCATCTGCGGCTAAACCTCTTCTCTTCAAATTGGCGCCTCGGCACTCAATCGATGTATCGGAACTCAACCGTCCCGTAGAGCGCCTGACATAAGGACGACCATGCATCCGGCCGTTCCTGCTTTTGTTCTTCGGTGCAGGCGCGGAGGTATTCCAGGGAGTCGGCGGATTCGGTTTTTGTCGGGGAGCGGCCCAAGGCCAGCAAGTAAGCCATCTCGACGCGTTTCACATCGTCGAGTTTGTCCATCTTGATCAATCGTTCGGCAAATCGACCGGCGAAATATTTGGTGAGCGGACTGTTGAGCCAAAAGAGCGATTGGGCGGGAGTTGTCGATTGCGGCCGCTGGGCGATGGGCACTCCCGACGCGTCGTAATCGAACAGGTCGAACATTTTGCGGACTTCGCTGCCCATGCCTTTCGGAGAGCGGTTGGAGGACAGGACGTACATGGCGCGGTTCTTGGATTTGTCCACGTCGAGCGGCTTATTGGCTTCCTGGCGAACGATGATGTTCGTGGTGCTGGCCATGGCGTCGTAGAGCGCTTCGGCTTCCAGACGCTTACGCGAAAAATGGGAGAGGTATTTATTGTCCGGATCCGTACTGGACGCGCTGGCAGATGCCTCGCTGCTCATGCGATAGGTGCTGGAAGTCATGATGAGCCGCTGGACGTGCTTAATCGACCACCCGTTGCTCACGAGTTCCGCGGCAAGCCAATCAAGCAGTTCGGGATTGATCGGGCGCTCGCCGAGCGAGCCGAAGTTATTTGGGGTTGCGACAATTCCCCGGCCGAAATGCCATTGCCACAGCCGGTTGACGATCACGCGGGCGGTAAGCGGATTTCGGGGATCTGTAATCCATCGGGCCAGTTCAAGACGCCCGCTCTCTGAGTCGGAAATCTTCGGCGCTGGCAATACATTTTCCAGAAGGTGCGGCGCGCCGCGAGAAACGGGTTCTTTCGCGACGGCATATACGTCGCCGCGTAGATGCACCGGCAAGTCAGCGGGTTTGCTTTGGTCCGCCACGGAAACAACCGTCTGATACGGCTTCACCTTGGCAATCAGCCCCGCAATCGCCTGATCCATTTCGCCGACCTGCTGTTGCTCGGCCGGCGCGAGATACGGAACAATTCCGCCGACCGTCGGCCACGGCTGCTGGGGATCATTGACGAACGCTTTAAGCACCAGTGGATCGAGCTTTTGTGACGCGGCCAAATCGCTGGCCGTGCCATCGGCGGCATCGTTTACCTGAACGAGGCGGAAGCGGTCGAGTCGCGGGAAGCTCCCGGCTCGGGTTTCCAGGCGGATAAAGTTCAGGCCCTTGCGAAGCTCCGCCGTCGCGACCTGAGCCCACTGTTGATAGATGAGGTCCCATCCGCCGGTCGTGGCGCTGAATGCGTCTTTGCGGATATTCGCTCCGTTGACGATCACATTGAGCGGCGTTCCCTCGTCTGTGCAATACAAGCCCTCAAGACGATATGTCCCATCGGCGGGAACCTGCACCTTGTAGACGACCCACTGCTGGCCCAGCATGAGGGATTCAATCACATCAACCGACCGGCCTTCGAGATTGAGCTGCGCGATTCGGAGATTGTGCTCGCCATCAAATGTTTCGGCCGCCCAGCGATGGATAAATCGCTTCGGCAGTTGGGCGGCGGCGGTTTTGTATTTGGCTTCGTCCGCCTGCCATTGGGCCATCAGGCTGGCGTGGCGTTCAGAAAAGAACTTCCATCGCTGATCGCGCAGGGCAGCGACTTGTTTAAGGATCGCATCGTTGGCCGCGACTTCATCCGGCATCGCCAGCGGTCGGAGCAGGCGCTGGCGTCCATCGCGCCAATATTCGCTGAAATCGCCGACAATTTTCGTGCTGGCGAAGATGCCGCCCAGTGCGTAATAGTCGTCGGTGGGGATGGGATCGAACTTGTGATCGTGACATCGGGCACACGATACCGTCAACCCGAGCAGACCCTGGCCGGTCGTGTTGATCATATCATCGATCATCTCGAGCTTAAGGCGGTTTGGATCGGTGCATTGATCGAACCACGCGCCAATTGATAAGAATGCCGGTGCGATGAGCTGATCGAACTGACGCTGCTTGTCGACGGCGGGGGGGAGGAGATCACCGGCGAGTTGTTCGGTAACAAAGCGGTCGTAAGGCTTATCTTCGTTGAACGCGCGCACCACATAATCCCGATAGGCCTGATCGCCCAGCGTATTCTTGATGCCCAGGAAACTGATCCGCCCTTGAACGTAGCGGGCCACGTCGAGCCAGTGCCGGCCCCAATGCTCGCCATAATGCGGGCTGGTCAAAAGCCGGTCGATGAGCTTCTCGTAAGCCACGGGAGATTTGTCCAACAGAAACGCCCGTACCTCCTGGGGCGTGGGTGGCAGGCCGGTCAGGTCGAATGTCGCCCGACGGATCAACGTTGTCTTATCCGCTTCAGCAGGTGGAGCGAGATGCTGCTCTTCGCGCTTGGCGGCAACAAAGCGGTCGATTGGATTTCTGGCCCAGGTGAGATCGGAGTTGGCTGGCAATTCAGGATGCTTAACCGGCTGGAATGCCCAGTAGGCCTGCCATTTTTTCCAGTCATAGTGGCTTGACGTTCGGGCAGGATTGGGGGGTGTGGGTGATTCCGCGCGCAGGGCAAGCGCTGCCGACAGAATCGCCGTCGCGCAACACGCTGCGATGATCACCCTAAACCGGTTGACACCACGCATTCAGAAAAAGCTCGTAAACGCCAATATCGTTGTCGTTGCCGCCCTACGTATCTTACAGCCGTAGGCGGCGGATGTTCGGGTAGGCGGCCACACTTTTCCCTCTCCCGGTACGCCCGGGGGAGGGTAGGGAGGGGGTTTCTTTTGGCTTTGGATTCACAGTTCCAACCGGCGCCTCGCAGGCTCCTTCCCCAACCCTCCCCCTGCGTACCGATGGAGAAGAGGGCCGCCGAAAGTGTTACGCACCCATCACTCTGGTCCGATCATTCACGTCTTTGAGTTAATTCAGCAAACGTGATACAATGCCGCAACGTGTGCTTGGCGACTCAATCGGCAAGTCTTGCAGGCGAGTTCAACCGCGAGATTTCACGATTTCTTCGCAAGGCAGCCTTCTGGCGGAGTGTCCGCCCCTGTCGTTAGCCCCGCATTCGTGCGGGGAGGCGATTGACAAACGAATCCGGCGGTAACTCACCGCCTCCCCGGAGGTTGTATGCCGGACGTTGACCCAGCCGTTGAAAGCGCAGCCCCTACCGGTTTCGATGGGATGCTCGCCCGTGCCGCCGCCAAGGACCGCACCCATATCCAGCGGCATTTAGCCGCCTGTGACGCTGAGGCCGATCCTGCCCATGCCGCTCTGTGGCGTCGGATTGCGACGGCGATGTTCAACCTGGCCCCATTGCCTATTCAAACGGCCGGTCACAGCGCCGTGCTCTTCTTCGTTCCAGACGGCAAATATCGTATGCAGATGTTTGCTCTTGAGGACTTGAGCGACGGGAAAATTGGGGTGTATCTGCCCGATGTGCTCAATGATGCAATTCGCACCAAGATCCTGAAAAAGGGCGATGTGCCCGATGAATTTGCGATTGTCGGGTCGCTCCGCAACACCGTACACGTCGAATCGCTCGATTCGCAAAATACCCCCGAACCGGCCACGCATGTTAAGAACATGTTGGGCTGGAACCGCAAGTCGTTGTGGGTAACGCTTCCGGCCCTTGCAGCGGACGGTCCACGCGTTGATGCTGCTGAGGCTTTGATGAATCTGGCGGCCCGAATGCGGGCAGCTGCTACTCAAGCTAAGGCCGCTCCCGCTCCGGCGAAACCCGCGCGCGAGCCAAAGTCGACGGCTCCGACTCCAACGCCTCGTGCACCGCGGCGAGAAGGTCAGAAAAGGCGAACGGTTTAAGCAGGTACCGCATAAACGCGCCGCCGGTTGCCCCATCCAAAAACCAACGCTCCCCGTGCGCGGTCATCGCCACCGCTGGGATCGGATAAAGCTGCTTCAGATCGGCCAATAGATCCATCCCCGTCCCATCGGGCAGGCCAAGATCGGTAACGACCAAATCCATTCGAGCATCGCCGGCCAAGGCCAGGGCCTCCTTACAACACCCTGCCGTAATGACTTCGAAGCCTTCCATGCGCAGCAACTTGGCGGTGATTTCCAATCCATCCAGATGGTCGTCTACCAAGAGAAGTCGCATGAGGCCTCCTTGCACACCCTTGTGGGCCTGCGATCGGCACCATTCGCCGATTTCGCACCAACAACCAAATGAGCGGCTTTTAGCCCCCGCTTTGCCCGTTCGATGCCCAGAAAGTCATTTTACCCCCGCAGAACGTCCTCACGACGGATAAAATTGCACCCGCCGCGAACATTTTGCCGACGACGAGCATATGCAACTCTAGCAACACCTGCCCACTGGCATTCGCTGATGGAATGGCGTTGTCGGGGCAAGTCTGGACTGGGAGTTAATCCAATGTCAGCCGGCTGTTTTCATACGCTCAGTCTTTCACAGTTCCTTCAGGCAATCGAGGACCTTCACCAACGCGTTTCGATTGGTAAAGGTCGCATCGAGATTACCCGCGACGACTGCGAAGATGTCTGCATTCTCATCAGCAAGGCGGAACTCGAGGCGCTCGAGCACGCCATCGAGATCCTCACGCGCAACGACGACTATCGCGCCATGTGCTCCACGCTTAGCGAACTGGCGGGACAGTGTCTGTCTGAACCCTGCCATGCGCCCTGTCCGCAGCCTTCGTGAGTGAATTCCTGTCGCCGGTGATACGGGCCTGTGTTAAAACGTTCCCTCAACTTTAAAGAGGGAACGGTTCATGCAAATCAAATCAGCGATCGGCCGGTGGGTGTTCTTGCTGGTGTTGGCAGCGCCGCTTGCGGCGCAGGCCGCGGCCGATGGCCCGCCGCATTTCACGCGCACCGAAGACGTCATCTACGCCCGCAAGTTTGGCGTTGCCCTGACGCTCGATGTCTTCAAACCCGACAAGCCCAATGGCCGCGGCATCGTCTGCATCATCAGCGGCGGATGGTTCTCATCCCACGCTGCGATCACTCCGCTGTTTTTCAATCCGATGCTCGAGCATGGATACACCGTGTTTACGGTGGTGCATGGATCGCAACCAAAGTTCACCATTCCCGAAATCCAGCAGGACCTGCATCGATCCGTCCGCTTCATCCGGCACAACGCTAAGAAATTTGAGATCGATCCCGATGACATCGGCGTCTACGGCGCCAGTGCCGGCGGACACCTCACCCTCACGCTCGCAACCGAGGGCGGGCCGGGCCAACCCAATGCGCCAGACCCAATCGATCGCGAATCCAGCGCCGTGCAGGCGGCCGTGGCGTTCTTCCCGCCCACCGACTTTCTAAACTTTGGCGTACCCGGCCACGATGTCGTCGGCGTCAACACACTCAAACAATTTCGCCCCGCCTTCGGCCTCGGCACCGAAGACCCGGAGGTTCGACAGAAACTCGGCAAACAAATCTCCCCCGCCGATCACGTTCACCCCGGCATGTGCCCAATCCTCCTCATCCACGGCGACGCCGACAAACTCGTGCCCATCCAGCAATCCCAGCTCTTTATGGAGAAATGCAACGAAGTGAAAACACCCGTCCAACTCATCACCCGCCCAGGCAAGGGACACGGCTGGCTGGATATCGGGACTGATTTGAAGCAAGTGGCGGACTGGTTCGATAAAAACCTGCCTGCGGCAAAGTAATGCACACGGAAAAGCACCGGGGTGATATGATGCGTGTGGAGTCCATATGCCCCATTCATCCAACTCTCGTGTCCAGAAGATGCTCGATGACCACATGCGTCGCGGTGGCTATTCGTCCGTCGATGATCTGTTGATCGCGGCCTTAACGGCTCTTAACGATGCTTCATCGACAGACGATTTCGCTCCGGGTGAACTCGACGCCTTGTTGGCCGAAGGCGACGCCGACATCGAACGGGGTGACTTAATCGACGGAGAGAAGGCACTTGAAGATCGTCGCCGACGCCGGGCAGAGCAGGCTAAGAGAGTCGGATGAAGTACCACCTGACTCGCCGCGCCGAACAGGACATGGCGCGAATCTGGGACCGGATTGCCAACGACAATGGAGTTCTGGTTGCGGACCGAATCGAGCAGAAGCTGCATGCGGCAATGAGGCTATTGGCCGAGGTGCCGGGAGCTGGCCATACGCGCGATGATGTCACACGCGCGCACTATCGTTTTTGGAGCGTGAAATCGTTTGTAATTGCTTACCGAATCGACCGCAAACCCATTGCAATAAGTCGAGTCATTCACGGTGCTCGCGATTTTAAGCGATTGTTTCGATGAAGCTCCGAACTCAATCCGGAATATTCCAAAGCGTATACCACATCGTCGAATGCAGCAGCGGAAGCCCCTCGGCTGACCTCAATGCACTCATGTGCAGCTCATGAACATGTCCCGGCACCATTCCATCCACCACGAGGTGAACCGACTTCCCGTCCTCGCTCACCGTTGCCTTGCGAATGGCCGCGGTGGTTTGATCCACTTCAGGGCTGCCATACTCGGATCGGTAGATATATGTCCAGGTGGGTAACGAATAGTTCCCCGGGTATGACGCGATCCCCTTGTCCACCGGCATCGTGAAGTTCAGATCAAACCCATCGTGCGTGACGTGCATGTCATGCACTTCGAACGGGACCTTGCCCGTCCACACCAGCCGCTCGAGCGCAAATTCTCTCCCGCCGACAGAGCCCCAGCCCCGGCCGGTTCCACCGACGAAAATGGAGCCATCGGGCGCTTGAAGGGCGGGAACATTCCCTGACGAAAAGCCGGCGCGGAACAATGTGCACCAGCCCTGGTAGTACCCCTTCACTTTTTCGATGCCGACGCGATTGAGATTGCTGTGATGCTGATCGCCATTGAAAAACTGCCCATCGAACGGCCCAAACTTGCCTTCGCTGCTGTTGAACACGATCCCGCTGCCGCTCTGACCCATCTTCTGATAAGGCTGAATCACGGCCGGGGGGTTGTACTGCGGGATCTTCTGCGCTTCAGTCCAGATCCGGCTCCCCGATTGCGGCTTCATCGGCGCGGGATGCAGATTCGGCGCAAGGTCATACCACATGTTCCCCGACGGATTCCCCATGAACTTGCCCGGCTCCAGGAAATTGAAATTGTTCCCGCCTTGCCATGGCCCCTGATTGTCATCGTAAAACGCTTCCCCTTTGTCATTGAACGCAATGCCGGCCGGAGATCGCAGCCCGCTGGCCGTGGGGATGATCGTGCCATCGGGCTTCACCCGCAAACACCATCCGCGAAAACGCGTCTCGCTGGTGAAAGATCCCGTGAGCGTAAGCAGCACCCATAGATTCCCATCCTTATCGAACTTGCTCATCCACGGATATTCGTGGTAGTCGCCGGTGATGCCCCAGTCGTCGCAGAACGTCTCATAGACATTGGCGTGCCCACGCCCATCGGAGTCTTTCAACCGCGTGATTTCGCCACGCTGAATCGCGTACAGAAATCCATCATTCTTATTGAACGCCAACCCCATCACCTCGTGCATCCCCGTCGCCCACTTGGTGAACTTGATCCGCCGCGGATTGGGCGCGGTGGGGTTCTCCACCATAAAGATCTCGCCGCGACGCGTCGAAACCGCCAGCTTCCCGTCCGGCATCCACTCCAATCCGCCTGGCTCCAATACCACATCCGTCGGGATCGGAAGCTTGATGATCTTGTAGTAATCGTCCTCGGTCGGCTTGGTCGTATCCGCGGCACGCGCGGAGCCCACAAGCGTGACAAGAGCCACCGCCGCGAGGAACGCCACGATGATGCTTTTCGTGACACGGGCTTCCAGCCCGTGCGTGAAATGATGATTCATATCGAGTATTCCATTGCGCGGATTTTGGAGTGTTTGAGCCGTCGACACGGGCTGGAAATCCGTGTCACAACCAAGTCTTTCGTCGGTTGCTGTTGGAGACGTGTTTTGTTCTACCATGACATTTCCACATCAAACGACCATGCCGGCGACGATCATCTCCCCTGGGACATGCGGGATTACACATTGTGGTGCGGGTCTCCAGACCTGCCCGTGCAGCCCTGCCAGGCCCGCACGCAATGTTCCGATCGCGTACGCCCATTCAGCTTGTACACGCGGGTTTTAGCAACGTTTTGACCGCCGTACAAATGTCCTCCCGACCCGGATTAGTGCCCCACGTGCAACAGAAATGTCCAGCGACAGAATGGCTTCCTTCCGACAAGCCGCGGAATTGGACTGCGGGGGAGGGGGGCTGCTAAGGTTGTGGTGACAGGACAACATGAGCCAACTTGCTTCAAACCCGATTCGCCCCGCTTCGCCGCTCACCGCCGAGGATCTGGAGGGCGATTTAATTCAATCAGGGCATCCACTTTTCGGCATCGTCTGGGTGAATCCAGAGCGACTGAGCGGCGAGCCGTGCTTCGCGGGCACGCGCGTGCCGGTCAAGGTGCTCTTCGATTACCTGGAGGGTGGAGAGCCGCTCGAGGAATTTCTTGAAGGGTTTCCGCCCGTAACGCGCGAGCAGGCCGTTGCCGTGCTGGAATTGTCTCGTTCCACGTTCATTGACGGGTTGACGCCGCGGTGAGGATCCTGCTCGACGTCTGGCGCGAGGGTCTTTCATATTGCCCATCCTTCACCGTGCGGCTTCCAACTGTTTGGCGCGACGCGCAATCGCGGGGTCGGGAGGCGCGGCCTTGGCAAGCCGGTAGGTGTTTTCCAGGTTCATCCACACCTGCGCTGACGTGCCGAACGCGGCGGCCAGCGCCTTGGCCGTCTCGGCGGTGATGCGCTTCTTGCCATTGATGATTTCATTGATCGCCGACACCGGACGGCCCAGCACCGCCGCCAGGTCGCCCTGCGTCCAGCGGCGCGCTTCCAACTCTTCGCGGATGAAATCGCCGGGCGGAAAAACCTCCGCCGGCGCACGACTGGCGCGCTGGGCATTGGCAACCGACATAGCTCAAACCTCCTGCCAGACTGATGCTGACGCACGTCTCAAACCCCTCAATGATAATCCTCGACGCCCACGATCAAAACCACCCGCCCGGCTGGGTCGGTCTCCATTTCAAGTATGAGGCGGAACGGATCGTTGAGACGCATCGAACGCTGGATGGCACTAACTTTGGCCCGGCTCATTGGAACGATGGCGGTATCGTGACCCAGAGGCTAAATCGCTGCGGTCCCCGCGTGACCATTCGGATCAAGATCGGCCCGCCCGTCGGAGCCAGAGGCTCAATGACAAAATTATTGCTCTTTTCAAAGCCGTATGTGCCATAAGGTTTGAAGTGTTTGCGATAGGCCATGATTCCATCGCCGAAGTCGTACAACTGGATCATCGTGTCGTTCGGCCGAATGGCGTCAAAGGTAAGTATTGTCCCCTTCTTCCAAGGCACCGGGTTACCAAGCTTATCGAGAAGCGTCGTGAAGAGATCGGTGAGGCCGGTATAGTTCATTACCGTCACCGCCATCCTTACCGGTGCGAGCGGGACGACCACAAAGTTTCCGCTGTCGGACGACCACCGAGCCGGATTGGGCGGCGGCGCGGGCGGCAGGTCTGGGATTTCGATGTCATACTGATACTTCGCGGCGGTGGTCAGAGCGAACTTGAAGACCGCGACGTTCCCCTTCAGCGCACTTTCGGCGTCCACGACGTGCTCCGGCAGGAGCGTGACCAGAGAACTGTTCACCGCGAACTGGCGGACTACAAGGTGGACCGATGACTGCAACTGGTCGGCCGGAGCAGCCCCGTTGACGCGCACGCCGAGCGTGATGACGTCTCCGGGCTTGTAAGTCGCAGTGGGGTGTCCGGGGAGGTGTCCGGGGAAAAACTCCGTCGTACCCGGATAGTAGGCCTTGGATAGAAGGCAACGACCTTCCAGACTTTCGATGAATTGGCGCATTGATTTCCCACCTGCTTTGCCTTTACAGTTGCGATCTTACACGATTGAGGGGAAGGGCGTGAGAGAAAACTTGAGACGATGGTGTCTTTCCCTTCCCCTCACGTTTGCATGCCCACCACTCCGAGCGCGGTTACCATGACATCTCCACGTCAAACGCCAACGCCCCATTCGTAAGTCGCACCGGCACCAAAATCTGCTTCCCCCCTCCCGCACAACTGCCGTAACCTCCCCCGGCAAATCCAGCTTCAACGTCACCTTCCCATCCACCACCCAAACCCCCGGCGACTTCTGCTCAATCGCCTTGCCTTCCCCGGCCAAAAAGTACAATCCTTCGCCGCCCCCTTCCACCCGATGCTGACTCCGCTCACTATGACATGGAAGCGATTTCGCGAGAAGGATGGGCTTTCACGCCCAAATGATCTTTGGCAATGCAATGCCTTCCCGTGTTGAGATGCGAGGATTGTACCGAAGCCGCTCTTTCCTGGCGCATATTCGCGTGAAGGGAAGCAATTCATCAAGCCGGTAGAGACGCCACGATCTGCACGATCTTCCGCGCCACTTTGATCGCGAGCTTGGCGTCATCCTCATGCGCGATTTGCCCATCGTGAATGATCCTGTTCCGCAATCCGTAGCTGGCTGAAAGATCTTGCCAGAATCCATCCGGCTCGGTGAACAGCGTGCGGCCCGCGACCAACCGCAAGCCCGTCGTCATTTTGTGACGCAGGCCAAAGTCGATGCCCTTGAGGAATTCGCGCCCGTCAGCCCATTCATCCGTTAAACGATCTTCCACCAGGCGATTGAACTTGCGCACAAACGTGGAATCGATCGCGCCCCAGCACAACAAAACTGCCTCCCGGAAACGTCCCACGCTCAGCGCATATTCAGCATCCAGAAGGTTCATCGCGGCGACATCGGGATCAGTCCCATCGCCTAACCCTTGGCGTACCGTTTCGCCAAAACTAACGCGGCCACCCTTCGACGGCGCGGGCAAACTGGCGGACTCGTATTCGAGCAGCGCGTCGCCACCCCATGCCGCGCCAGTTCCGTCGACGATGAATCGGAACGGGCTGGCCTGGGCACGAGTCAATTCGATGATTGCCGCTTGACCCGTCGCCACCCGATACCATCGAAGCAGGCGGTTGACGCGACGCAACAGACGATCCACCTCCGCTTGGCTCTGACGTTCTCGCGTTTCGGCATCATCGGTATCTGATGCATCGAACAGCGCCGATGCTTCGGTTCGAGCCTCAACTGTCCCGTCCACGTTGGTGACCGATCCTTCGGCCAGGCGCACAAATCCACCCACGCCCGGCGTTGGATATTCACCAGGCGGCAGGACAAGCAGGTACGGCAGATGGATCGAAATGCGAACCGTCCCCATGATGTTTCAGCTATTCCGAGTAGATGAGTTTCAGCTTGCCCGTAAAGCCGTGCTCGGCCGCATAGCGATTCAACTCCCCCACGTACGCGTCGGTCACATCCTCAGGTTTAAGGCCGGATGGAAACGACACATGCGCTACAAGCCGACCGTTCTGCTCAAAGAGCTGCGCCAAAACCTGGCCCGTCTGACTGCGGAACGTCGAGTGGTACTTCCCGTATGTTTGGCCGACCTCATCGGCAAAAGCAACATCCTGTTGAAACGGCATAGGCGAACCTCCGATTGCATCAGGCCCGGCTGGTTCTACCGCCGTGCCACGCCAAGTATCGTACGCTCTAAGCGCCCGTCTTTCGAGACGAGATATTCACCATGACATCTCCACATCAAACGACGCGCTACCATTCGTCAATTGCACCGGCACCAAAAGCTGCTTCCCCCCCTCCACCTCGCGAACCACCGGCGCAAGCCCCGCCGGCAGATCCAGCTTCAACGTCATCTTCCCATCCACCACCCACGTCCCCGGTCCCTTCTGCTCAATCGTGGCGCCCTGGCCGGCCAGAAAATATAAATCCTTCACCGGCCCCTTCGCTTCCACCTTAAACTTCCGAATCAGCTCCGATGTCGTCGCCAAAAGCACCGGCACCGGCTGCTCATGAATATCCACATCCTTCAAAACATAGTGGAACGTCGGCCGTTCCTGCTTATCCAGCTCATAGCCTTTGAAGTGCCCGCCAACGTTGCGATACGTCTCTTCGGCAGGTGATTTCACGGGTTCGATAATCTTGGGCCAATCCGCGCCAGGGCTCTGCAAAAATGCGAACGAAGGCCCGGCCGGCAGATCGATCACATCCACTCCCAGCGGCCCAAGCCAGTTCCCGCCCCGGCCTTCCCACGCGCCCGCCGCATCGAAGAACTTCCCGCGCCACGCCTTGGCCATCCGTACCCCGTTGGCGTCAAACGCCACGTGCACCCGCTCGGGGAATCCCACCAGCACCGCCCGCGGCCCCACGCCCGCCATGAACGTCCGATGCACGATCGGCCCATCCGCCGGGATCAATTCAAACCCGCCGCTCCGCCCCATCCCTGCCGGCAGCGGCATGTTTTGCCCCAGCGACAAATACGCCCAGATCGCCGATACCTGCCCCTCTTCCGTACCGCCCGCGACGTCCTTATAAGCCGCTTCATGCCCCGACCAGAACTGCGGCATGCGCGTCCCCGGAACCAGCGCCGCCGGGTTATCCAGGAACGGCTTAAAGAACCCGTATTTGATCCGATCGTGAACCGTCCCCAGATCCGGCCCCGGCATCCCCAGCGATTTCTGCCCGTTCATCCCATGGCAGTTAATGCATGCCAGTCCCCGCAACCCCACAAGCTGCCACCCGTCCCGCACGACTTTCTCATCAAACGGCGGCTGCGCCAGCTCGGTCTCCTTCACCGCGTCCGCCTTCTGAAACGCCTCCACAATCTCACCCAGCGCCGCCTTCCCCCACACCGGCATTCGCGTCGCCAGCACCGGCCGAATATGCAGCTTGCCCTCGAAAATGATCTGCTCCATCGCCGAGGCCAGCAGCTTCATCCCCACGTGATCCAGCTTGGGCGGAATGCGCCCTTCATCCCCCATGTCAAATTCACTGGTCATCACAAACAATTCGCCGCGATCGCTCGGCGGCCCGCCGACCCCCTCACGCGTATGGCACGCGAGGCAGTTCATCGCCGCCATCGTGGCAATCACGCGATCAGCCGGCTCAAATGCCTTATTCAACCCCGCCTGATCTTTAATCGCTGCCTTCAGCGCCGCGCGTTGCTCGTCGCTCAAGTCATAGCCGGGCGCCGTCTTATCCGGATGGGCTCCAATACACCCGTTATCATTGTCCACATTCACGCTCGCCAGCGGCTTCCCTGTCTGGGCCGACTTTTGATTCGGGAGCGTGTGACAGGATGCGCACCCCAGCATCGAAAACATCCGTCCGCCCATCTCCACCTTCTGCGCATCCGGCGTAAACGCCTCGCTGTTCAACGGCACCATCGGCGCGCCGCCCACCCGCAACAGTGCCTCGCGCCCAATTTCCTGCCGCGGTAAATTCGGCCCCGACCATTCCACCTTCAACACCCCATCCCCCCCGCGCTGCATATAAGTGACGGTGATCGGATGCTCACCCTTAGTTAGTTTCGCCTTGCCCGATTTTTCGATCGCGGCGTGATCTCCATCATTATTTACCACCGCCCGCCCGCCCACATTCACCCGCGATCCATCGTCGCTGGTTGCATAAAACGTGTACTCCCCATCCGCCGGCACCACGAGCGATGCCGTGTACCGCACCGCATATTCATCATTGCGATGCCCCGAAAAATTCAGAGAAAAGTGATCCAGATGCCCCGTCATCTTCGCCGTCAGCCCCACAAACCCCCGCGGCGAAACGTTCGGAACATGCGCCTCGAAATATTCAAACTTCACCCCGTGTACCTTCGCCTGCGCCATCTCCTTCGCCTGCGGGTTGTTCAACTGATCGCGCAACAGATAAACCGAAATCGCCCGCGCTTCATCGGGAGACAATCCCACCACAGGCATCCGGCTGCCGGGCCGTTCCTTCAATGGGTTCAGCAAAAACGCTTCCAGCCGATCGATGGTCGTCTTGCTCGCCTGATCCGGAATCGGCACCGAAGGTACTTTCGTCACCCCTGCCTTTTCAGGCGCGTGGCACGCGACGCATCCCACCGTACTAAACAACTTCCGCCCGCTCTCCACCAGCGCCGCCGCTCCTTCTTCCTCGGCCGGCTTAATCGGCCCGCCCAGCGACACCAGATAATTCACCAGAAAATCCACCGCCCCATCCCGCGACTTCGCCTCCGACGCATGAAACACGTCCGGCATCGTTGCGCCCGGCTTCACCTCGTGCGGCTTGCTCAAATAATTCCGCAACCACCCCGCCGTCGCCCGCGCCCCAATACCACTCAAATCCGGCGCGCCCTTGGTTAAAATCCGTTTGGCATCCGGCGCTGCATGACACTGCGCACAATTCAGTTCCCCCAAAAGCACCTGTCCCAGCTCCGCCGCCGGCGCTTTCCCCTCATCCTTCAGCCGCGTATACCCCGCCACCACCGGCGGCGTAGACGCCGCCTCTGCCATCCCCGCCCCCTGCACCCAAACACCCATCCCAATGGCCAGCCCCGCGCCCACCTTCAACAATCGCCCAACCCGTGCATCCGCTCTCGCCATCGCAATCTCCTAAGTCCAATTCCCACATGCCCCCCCGCGCCGCAGCCTCACCCGCCAGCGCCGATCATCATTAGACCGCCAAACCACCCCCGTTGAAACTCCGAACCCTGGGCGCGTATTGACGCATGCGAGCGTTGCACTGCATCGGTGTACGAACATTTGCTATACTAAAAGGCCAGCCTTTACATCAAATGCCATTGTTCCGGGCGCGCTGCTCACCTGGCCCGTTTCTCTAAATAAGCTGAACAGATTCCTCGCTCCTGCCCGCACGCGAACGAGTAGTCGATTGTCGCTCGAATTGCTGAAGCTTCACAACTCCCCGCGGGAAACGCGCCGTAATATCAAGTTCGCCACCCAGGGCCTCGACAATTCGCCGTAAGGTCGCGATTTGCATGTCCGTCTGCTTTTCCAGCTTCGACACGCTCGGCTGTTTGATACCCAGCGTGGCGGCCAAGTCCTTCTGGCTGATTCCCACGGCTTCTCGAATCTGCCGAAGAAACAATTTCGCGAGGATGACGTTCGCACGCTCATGGGCGCGCTGCCGGGCCTGTTTGCTCATGCTCCGCCGGGCCAACGCTTCAAATGATTTTGCCATGTTTTTCTACTTTCGTTTCTTGCTCAGAGCTTCCAAGTGAGCATCAAGCAACTTGTCCGCCCTTCTGATCAGTTGTTTGTAAAATCGCCGCTGATTCACTCCCGCTTTGTCCCCGGCCACTAGCAAAATGGCGGTCTGCTGGGGATCGAAGGCAAATGCAATCCGCACGACCATGCCCTGTTTCCGAATGCGCAGTTCCTTCAGATTCGCGTGTTTCGATCCCTTGAGCTGATCTACCAGCGGTCGCCCAAGCGTCGGCCCCACTCGTTGCAGAACTTCGATAGCCGCGGCAACTTCGACGCGCACGTCCTCATGAAGCGATTCAAACCATCGGTCAAACTCCCCCGTCGTCGCCGCGTTCCACATACGCCATTATATAACCTATAGGTTATATATAGTCGAATGCTAAAACATGTGCTCTTGAAGCCCTCCCTGTGATTACGCTTCACGTTTCACGTCCCCCACCCTACATTCCCCCCGTGCTGCTCCACCACCCCCTCACCCCCTTCACCTTCGTCCTCCTCACCTTCGCCATCTCCATCCTCGCCGGCTTGCTGGGTTCCCTCCTCGGATTAGGCGGCGGCATCATCGTCGTCCCCGCCCTCACGCTCCTGTTCGGCATCAACATCCGTCTGGCGGTGGGCGCCTCCATTGTTTCAGTCATCGCCACCTCCAGCGGCGCGGCCGCGGCTTACGTGCGCGAGCACATGACCAATCTCCGCGTCGGCATGTTCCTCGAAATCGGCACCACCCTCGGCGCCATCACCGGCGCATTTCTGGCCGGCCACATCCCCATGCAGTGGCTCTTCATCATCTTCGGAATCATGATGGGCTATTCCGCCCTCGAGATGTTCCGCAATCGACATCATCTGGCGACAGAACCCGTTCCCCCCGACGCCCTCGCCGATAAGCTCCGCCTGCATGGCTCCTACTTCGATCCCTCCCTCCACCAAACCATCGACTACCACGTCACTCATACCCCGCTCGGCCTGGTCCTCATGTATATCGCGGGATGCGTATCGGGATTGCTCGGCATCGGCTCAGGCGCACTCAAAGTTCCCGCCATGGATCTGGCCATGCGCCTGCCCATCAAAGTCTCCACCGCCACCAGCAACTTCATGATCGGCGTCACCGCCGCCGCAAGTGCCGGCGTCTATTTCGTCCGCGGCGAGATCGCCCCCCTCATCGCCGCCCCCGTCGCCGCCGGTGTTCTCCTCGGCGCAACCGGCGGCTCCCTCCTCCTCCCCCGCCTCAAAAACCGTTCCATCCGCATCGCCTTCGTCGTCGTCCTTCTATGGATCTCCATCCAAATGCTCTACAAAGGAATTCGCGGATGACTTCCCAACCCGTTCCAAATCCCCCGCCCCAGTTCCAGGCAGATCACGTCCGCAAGGTCGAACTGCTCATCAGCCTCATCC
>DAIRGS010000407.1:0-5759 GCA_036794395.1 Tepidisphaeraceae bacterium
CTAGGGCTTTACCCTAATTTTGAAGAGTGACAATGCACTAGTCAAAACGTTTGCCATCAATAATCCACCATTGCCCGCGAAACTTGACGGCTGTGGGAAATCGTGCGCCGCGTACAATTTTCATCCCAAACCCTCGCACGCGAAATGCCCCATTCCAGCCTGAAAAACCCCCACGCCGGGTCAGAGCTGTACTCAGCGCCGGCCCGGATTCTCAGAGCGCCGCAATTCACCGCCGGAGAAACCGCACTAACACCAATTGCATCTGCCACGGGGTCACCGGATCAGCGCCGAAACCTTCAAAATCATCTAATGTTTAAAGTGACGCTGTCCCGTTAGTACAATCGCCGCTCCCATCTGATTGGCCACATCCAGCGTATCCTGATCCCGTAGCGATCCACCGGGATGAATGATCGCCGTCACTCCCGCCTCCAAAAGCAGCTTCGGCGCATCTGGAAACGGGAAAAACGCATCCGATGCCGCCACGCACCCCTTCACGCGCGTCCCCGCCTTCTCCACCGCCAGCCGTGCCGCGGACGGCCGATCCATCTGTCCCGCTCCCGCCCCCATCAGCATGCTGTCTTTCGCCACCACAATCGCATTACTTTTCACATGCTTGCACACAAGCCACGCAAACTTCAGGTCACTCCATTCCGCTTCGCTCGGCTTACACTGCGATGCAACTTTCCAGTTCGCCTCATCCACGCCAAGCAGATCGCGCTGTTGCACCAATAACCCACCCACGATCTTGTGCATGTGCAGTTCATTCGGATCGAATTTTCCCACCGGCCCAACCTCCAGCAGCCGCACGTTCTTCCATCGCTCCCGCAATAACTTCAGCGCATCCAGTTCGAAATTCGGCGCCACGATCACTTCAAGCAATTTGTCAATCGATGTAATCGCCTGCGCCGTCGCCAGGTCGATCGGCCGATTCAGCGCCACGATCCCCCCGAACGCCGCCAACGGATCGCCTTCAAATGCCCGCTTGAACGCCGTCGGTAAATCATCCGCCTCCGCCGCCCCGCACGGCGTCGTATGTTTCACAATGCACGCCGCCGGCTTCGAAAACTCCTTCACGCACGATAGCGCCCCATCGGCATCCAGGAGATTGATGTAAGACAGTTCCTTCCCGTGCATTTGCCGTGCAAATGCAACTGAAGCCTCGTCGGGCTTCTTCACCACCAGCAGCGTGGCCTTTTGATGCGGATTCTCCCCATACCGAAGATCCAGCGCCTTGTGCAGGTTCATCACCATCCCCGCACTGTCGATGCCACCTGCCGTCGCCAGGTAATTAGAAATGATCGAATCGTATTCCGCCGTATGCGCAAACGCCCGCTGCGCCTGCTTCAGCCGGTGCTTCCCGCACGTCGCCCCGTTGTGCTCCCTCAAATCCCCCAGCACTTTCTCATACCGCTCCGGCGCAGTGATCACCAGCACCCACCGATGATTCTTCGCCGCCGACCGAATCATCGAAGGCCCACCAATATCGATATTCTCAATCGCCTCTTCAAAGCTCACACCCGGCTTCGCCGCCGTCTTCTCAAATGGATACAAATTGATGCAAACCAGATCGATCCCCGCAATCCCATTCTCCTGCATCGCCGCGACATGGTCCGGATTGTCCCGCAGCGCCAAAATCCCCCCATGCACTTTCGGATGCAGCGTTTTCACCCGCCCATCCATCATCTCCGGCGACCCCGTTACCGCCGCCACATCCGTCACCGGCAGCCCCAGCTCCCGCAGAAACTTGGCCGTCCCCCCCGTACTGATCAGCTCAATTTTGAACTCATCATGCAAAGCCCGCGCAAACTCCGCGAGCCCCGTCTTGTCCGAAACCGATATCAACGCCCGCCGCACAGAAACCAGATCGCTCATGACAATGACATTAGATAGATCACTCGAAAAGTTAAAGTCTGGAACATCAATTCTCACCCACCTGTCTCAGTATAATTCCTCACAAGATGGGTGCATCACAGTGACCAGACTCCTGGACTTTCAGGTCTTAAAGAGGGAATCTTCCCCGAATTGAATCGAGAGCGAGCCGAATGCGCTTCTTATCCTTATCGTCGTTTCACGGTGTAACAAATCTGAGCGGGTGGCGGCGCACCCTCGGAAACGTCGCCCTCGCACTTTGTTTCATTCCTGTGGCGGTTGTAGCGGGCGGCGTTTAATTTCTGATTGCAATTCTGGGATACGCTCTTGCGACGATTTCCTTCATCTTCCGTACGAAGAGGCAAAGGCAACGGGATCGCCTTCGACGAAACTACCGCATAGAAGGACGCGTGATCGATTGGCGCGACGCCTACGCGCGTATCAGGGCTGGCCGCGGCATGTTGTTGGCATCAGACGGACCCAGCGGATTTGACCACCAAAGAGGGTGACCACCAAAAAGGATCAACTCTTGACATTTGACACCACCAAAGAGACCACCAAAGAGGGTCAAAGAGACCACCAAAGAGGGTCGACTCTTGACATTTGACACCACCAAAGAGGGTCGACTCTTGACATTTGACAAATCTCCAAGTTCAGGAGTGGGCCCCTTATCCGCCAAGGCTATCGAACACTCATTCGCGCGAGTATCTTTAATACGACCAATACACCCGTTCAAACCCAAAAAGCGCTGGCAAAAAAAGAAGGCAGCTTTCGCTGCCCTCCTTACTGATGCCGAATCGGGGTGAGGCTACTTCTTCTTCCCCTTGCTCGAAGCCGCCTGCTCCTGAAGCGCCGCGTGCGCCGCCGCCAGGCGGGCGATGGGCACTCGGAACGGCGAGCAGCTCACATAATTCAAACCAACCTGATGGCAGAAGACCACGCTCTTCGGATCGCCACCGTGTTCGCCGCAGATGCCGCACTTGAGATCGGGGCGGGTCTTGCGGCCCAACTGCACGGCCATCCGAACCAGCTTTCCGACGCCGCCGATATCCAGGCTCTGGAACGGATCGCGCTCCAGGATTTCCTTCTTCAGATAATCCGGCAGGAAGCTGTTCACGTCATCACGGCTATATCCAAAAGTCATTTGCGTCAGATCGTTCGTGCCGAATGAGAAGAACTCGGCAGTCTCCGCGATCTCGTCGGCCGTCACGGCGGCGCGCGGCACCTCGATCATCGTGCCGTACAGGTAATCAACCTTCGTGCCTTTTTCATTCATCACGCGGTTGGCCGTGTCGACCGTGTAGGTCTTCAGATAATCCAGCTCGGCCTTCGTGCCGACCAGCGGAATCATGATCTCGGGAAGAACTTTGATGCCTTCCTTCTTGACGATGATCGCGGCTTCAATAATCGCATGCACCTGCATCTCGAGAATCTCGGGATAGGTGATCGCCAGACGATCGCCGCGATGTCCAAGCATCGGGTTCGATTCGTGAAGCTGATTCACACGGCTCTTCACCTGCTCCAGCGAAAGCCCAAGGCTCCGGCCCAATTCCGCCTGATCGTGCTCATGGTGCGGCAGGAATTCATGAAGCGGCGGATCCAGCAGCCGGATCGTGACCGGCAACCCCTTCATCTCGCGGAAAATCCCCGCGAAGTCATCACGCTGGTACGGCAGCAGCTTGGCCAGCGCTTCCTTACGCGCCTCGGTCGTCCGGGCGAGAATCATCTCACGCATGTGATGAATGCGCTCGGGGTCGAAGAACATGTGCTCGGTGCGGGTCAAGCCAATACCCTCCGCGCCAAAATCGCGGGCCACCTTGGCATCGTGCGGCGTGTCGGCATTCGTGCGAACCTTGAGCGTGCGGTACTTGTCGGCCCACTTCATAATGGTGGCGAACGGGCCGGTCATCTCGGCTTCAACCGTGCCGACCTGGCCTTCCATCACTTCGCCGGATGAGCCATCAAGGCTAAGCCAGTCTTGATCGGTGAAGGTCTTGCCGTGCACGACCATCGTGCGGGCGTGGGCGTCAATCTGAAGTTCGCCGGCTCCAGCGATACAGGGCGTGCCCATGCCGCGCGCCACGACCGCCGCGTGCGAGGTCATGCCGCCGGTGCTGGTGAGAATCCCTTCCGAAACGTGCATCCCGCCGATATCGGCTGGCTCAGTCTCGCGCCGAACCAGAATAATCTTCTCACCCTTGGCCACCCGCTCTTCAGCCTCATTGGCGGTGAAGGCGATCTTGCCAACCGCCGCGCCCGGCGACGCAGGCAGACCCGTTGTAAGAACCTTTCGCTCCGCCTTGGGATCGAACATCGGATGCAGGAGCTGATCCAGCGAAGCCGGGTCAACACGCAGCACGGCGGTGCGCTCGTCGATCAGCTTTTCCTTCACCATCTCAGCCGCGATCCGAACCGCCGCGGCGGTGGTGCGCTTGCCACTGCGCGTCTGAAGCATGTACAGCTTGTTCTTCTCGATCGTGAACTCAAAGTCCTGCACGTCTTTGTATCGCTTCTCAAGGACGTTCTTGATCGCAAGCAGCTCCTTCCAGCTCTTGGGGAGATACTCACCCATTTGCTCACAAGGGATCGGCGTGCGAATGCCGGCCACCACGTCTTCGCCTTGGGCATTGATCAGGAATTCGCCGTAGAACTTGTTCTCGCCGGTCGAGGGATTGCGGGTAAAGGCTACGCCGGTGGCGCAGTCATCGCCCATGTTTCCGAACACCATCGTCTGACAGTTGACGGCAGTCCCCGCGAGCCCGCGGATGTCGTTGATCTGGCGATAGCGAACCGCTCGATCGGTGTTCCAGCTCTTGAACACCGCTTCGATCGACTGCTCGAGCTGCTTAACCGGCTCCTGCGGCCACTCCGCACCCAGGTGCTTCTTGTAAACTTCCTTGTACCGCCGCACGACTTCCTTAAGATCCTCAGCACTCAGATCGGTATCCAGCTCAACGCCTTTTTCGCGTTTCACTTCAGTGAGCTCATGCTCGAAGTGTTCGTGCTCGATGCCCATGACCACGTCGCCGAACATGTTGATCAACCGGCGATAGCTGTCATAGGCAAACCGCTCGTTACCAGTCAGGCGGGCCATGCCTTCGGTGACGGCATCGGTCGACCCGAGGTTGAGGACCGTGTCCATCATGCCCGGCATCGAAACCTTCGCGCCCGAACGAACCGAGAGAAGCAGCGGGTTATTGGGATCGCCAAACTTCTTACCGGTCGCTTTTTCAGTCCGGCGAAGGTGGTCCTGCACCTCCTCCATCAGACCCTTGGGAAGCTTCTGGCCGCCCGAGTTGTAGTCGGCGCAGGTTTCGGTCGTGATGGTGAAACCGGGAGGGACAGGCAGGCCGATCGAGGTCATGTCGGCAAGGTTCGCACCCTTGCCGCCGAGGAGTTCCTTGAGGGTCGTGCCGCCTTCGGCTTTGCCGTTACCGAAGAAGTAGACGCGTTTTTTGGTTTTGGTCTTGTTGGCTTTGTTCTGGGTGGTGGCCTTGCCGTTCATTTTGGCCGAGGCCTTTTTGCGGGGGGCGATGCGTGGTGCTTTACGGGTAGCCGTGGGCATTTGGGATCTCCATGTCCGCTAAAAGTTGCGGGTCGGAACGAGCGTTGAACTCCGCCGAGGGAACCACCGCATCCTCCGGCTCAGCCGGAAGAGTGCGATTTCCTGCGTAAAAGGGGGGGAGTATAGGAAAGACCGAAGTCATTGCAAAGGGGAGGTGTTTGGGAATGGAGAATTGAAAATGGACAATGGAAAATGGAGGTAGGCGCACTGGCCTCCAATTGTGGTCGGGATGTATCGCGGTCTAAAGGCTTTCAAACGTTGCAAAGCGTTAATCCCGTTCGGCACGCCGTTCGCATGAATAGCAAGATTCTGCATTGCGCTTTGA
>DAIRGS010000408.1:0-5754 GCA_036794395.1 Tepidisphaeraceae bacterium
CGCTTTACAATCCCCCTCACCCCATCCCTCTCCCGGAGGGAGAGGGGGTAATACTTCGGCGCTTGAAGTTGACTTGAAAGCTGCATTGCCCCGTGTGAGCCGAGGCGCAACAATTCCCCATACCAGTCGTCTTTGCAGTGGACGCGGTAATGGCGGGAGGTTGATCCGCTGAAAGCAGTGGAGCAGTTGGCCAGAACGCCGGAGGGAAATCGGAGGGTGAATACCACGCGATCGGGAACTTCGGTAAAGCGTGGATCGTCGATGGGGCGGAACGACATGGCGGTCATCCCGACTTCGGGAATGGGTTGAATTTCAGATCCTTCGCTGCGCTCGAGGATGACAGAGGAGTAACGGTGACGGCCGTGCAGACGGTGTCGCGTAAGAAAAGAGTCGTGGCGCGAGGGGATTGGAGGCTACCCCTGACGGGCTGATCGCGGTAACATTCCGGTGCTTCGTGCGTATTAACATTCAACTCTGTCCCCGTCGCGGGACTTGATGGCGCGGTTTGATTTGGCTTTCTGGAGGATCCATTCATGTCTGATGTCACTCGCCGGTCGTTTCTGGAGCACACGTTAATCGCGGCGGCGGCGGGGCTTGCCGCGGCCAACGTCGCCAAAGGGGCGGACGTTCCCAAATCGGAGTCCGTGCCGGCGACCCAGCCGACTGGAAAAGTGGCGCGCACCGATCGAATCGGCATGGCGGTCATCGGGCTGCATGGCCGGGGCACCGATGCCCATGTGGATGCCTGGAGCTACAACGACAACGTTGAAGTTGTCGCCATCTGCGACGTGGACGAAGCGCAGTACGCCAAGGCCCAGAACAAGCTCGCCGAACGCGGCCGGCCGGTGGCCAAGACCTATCAGGACCTTCGCAAGCTGTTCGAAGATAAAGACGTTCAGGCGGTTTCCATCGCCACGCCGAATCACTGGCATACGCTGGCCGGCGTGTGGGCGATGCAGTCGGGGCGGGACGTGTATGTTGAGAAGCCGGTCAGCCACAACGTGAGCGAAGGCCGCCGGCTTGAGCAGGCCCGTGTGAAGTACAACCGCGTTTGCCAGGGCGGCACGCAATCGCGATCCAACAAGGCCTGCCAGCAGGCGATGAAATACATTCAGGATGGCAGCATCGGCACGGTGCTTCTGTCGCGCGGCTTGTGCTACAAGCGCCGCAAGACCATCGGACATATTGAAGACACATCGCCGCCGGCAACCCTGGCGTATGACACCTGGCTTGGACCCGCGCCGGAGCGGGCGTTCAACAAGAACCGGTTCCTGTATGAATGGCACTGGAACTTCGATTACGGCAATGGCGACATCGGCAACCAGGGCGTTCACCAGATGGATATCGCCCGCTGGGCGCTGGGCAAGACGCTGCCGACATCAGTTGTCGGCCTGGGTGGCCGGTTTGGCTACCAGGATGACGGCAACACGCCGAACACGATGGTCTCGCTCATGGACTTCGGCGATAGCAAGCTGATGTTCGAAGTGCGCGGACTCGACACCCCGGGTGTCCCGGGAATCGGCGTGACGGTCGGCAATATCGTGTATGGCACCGAAGGCTTCGTTGCCATTACCGCCGACTACGGCAAGGCTGCCGCGTTCAACAATAAGGGTGAGCTGATTAAGCAGTTCAAAGGCGGCGGCGACCACTTCTCGAACTTTGCCGAAGCAGTAAAGAGCCGGAAGCAGTCAGATCTCAACGCGCCGGTGCTCGAAGGCCACTACTCAGCTGCCTTGTGTCATTTGTCCAATATCTCTTACCGGCTTGGCGAGCCGATGCCGCTGGGCACTCGCAGCAAAGCCGCGATTGATGACATGGATCTGGCTGAGGCATTCGGACGGTTTGAAGAACATTTGGCAAACCAGGTTGCCGAGCTGAAGGCCCCGGCCAAGGCGCTCAAGTCGATCGGAGCGAGCTATCAGATGGGCCCGAAACTCGCCTTCGATCCGAAGAATGAAAACTTTGGCTCGAACGAAAAAGCCAATGCGTTGCTGACGCGCGAGTATCGTGCGCCGTTTGTGGTGCCTGCTGAAGTGTGAGTTGTCAGTTGTGAGTTGTGAGTTGTCAGTTGTCAGTTGTTCTGTGCTTGCAACTGACCACGAACAACTGACAACTGACAAACTTCTCAAAAACTCATCGCCTGCTTGAAATCGTGCCAGCGGTCGTCGATGTGATCGCGGGTGGCGGACTGGAGTCCGCCGAGGGAGAAGTCGGCGATGGTGTAGCTGGCGACGACGGTGCCGAAGGCCAGGGCGCGCTTCAGCGTAGAGGCTGAGAAGCTTCCCTGGGTTGATAGGTATCCCATCATTCCGCCGGCAAAGCTGTCGCCCGCGCCGGTGGGGTCGATGACTTTCTCGGCGGGGTAGGCGGGGAGGACAAACTCCCCGCGATCGCTGCATAGAAGGCAGCCGTGCTCGCCTTTTTTGATCACGACGAATTTTGGTCCCAGCTTCAGGACCTGCTTGGCGGCGGCGATCAGGTTCTTTTCGCCGGTCAGCAATCTCGCTTCGCCATCGTTGAGCACCAGGCCATGAATCTTGCCCAGCAGTTTGCGGAGTTCGGGTTGCTCGGTCTGAATCCACAGGTTCATAGTGTCGGCGACGACAAGCTTGGGCGTCTTGAGCGAAGCCAGCATTTCCTGCTGAAGGACCGGATGGGTATTGGCGAGGAAGACATATTTGCTGTCCAGGAAATTTTGCGGGATTTTCGGGGCGCGCTCGGCCAGGACGTTGAGATCCACCTCGACCGTGACTGCTTCGTTCATGTCCTGCACGTAGGAGCCGTGCCAGCGAAATGTTTTGCTTCCTTGGCGCACTTCCAGGCCGGAGGTGTCGACGTCGCGGCCTGCGAAAACTTCAAAAAGTTTTTTCGGACAATCTTCGCCCACCACGCCCACCAGCCGGACCGGCGTAAAAAACGAAGCGGCATATGCGAAGTAAATGGCCGAGCCGCCAATGACTTCATCGCGCTTGCCGTGGGGAGTTTCGACGGTATCAATGCCAATCGAACCGGTAACCAGAAGGGACATGTGGGAAGTGCTCCAAGTAGTAAGAGGCGCCAAACCTGAAAACTAAGGATTCACCGCAGAGACGCGGCCTTCGGCTCTGAGGCTCAGGCTCGAAGAGAGAGCGCAGAGAAAAGCAGCCGGACATGCAATGAGTGAGCGGCGCGAGCTGTCAAATGCGTAGTTTTTCGTCGGAATTCAATCACGGTCATATTTGAATTCTCTGCGAACTCTGCGTCTCTGCGGTGAATCATGATTGTCGTGGGCCGAAGGATTCGGATTTTAATACTGAGCGCCGGGCAACTGGCGGATTTTGACTCGCGAATTGGTGACAGTGTAAAGCCGGCCGGGCGACAGGCGTTTGTAGCGGGTGAAAAGGCGGTCGATGGCATCATCCTGCTCGACGTCGCTGCCCTCGACGTTGAGGTAGACCAGCGTCCGTCCAAATCTGGCTTCGAAAGGCGCGTGAGCCATTAAGGCGTCGGCCGTAAGTATCTCAAGTTGGGACTTTCGCGCGGCCTCCAGCACTTCCCAAGGTCGGGCATCGGCCGCCAGCCCGACGTCGGCCGGCATGCTGGCCTCATGACCATGACGACGCAACGCATCGCCCACCGCCGGGCTGAGATTTCCATATAAAAGCCAACGCATCGTGCTATGGTAGCGGGGCGGTCTGATAGCAACAAACCTGCGTCAGCGTTCAGGGATTCAGTTCCTCGCTGACCCATGACTTCAGCATGTTCCATCGACGACGCCGGTGGGGGTGTAGCGTCAATTCCAGTAATTCCACCAAAACGGGGCGAAAGACCAGGACGGCGAATGTTTCGGGCGGATGCGTTTCATCACTCGTTGGGAGAAAGGGCGATTCAGCGGTTTTGGGCAGTCCGAGCTCGGGCCAGAAGAACGTGGTGCGGGTTTCGGGTCTGAGATCGGCCCACAGTTGGTTGCGCTCGGCTTCCGTGGAACAGATTTCCACACGTCCGCTCAACCGAAACTGCTGGCGGGTTTCTGGCAGCCAGCACGACGCCGCGGCGTGTGCATTGGCGGACAGCTCGACGATCTTGGCGCTGCGGGAATCGCTGGTCATCCAAATCGCACCTGTATCATCCAATCGCCGCGGGATGACAGATCGAACCTGGGGATGTCCCGAGCGATCGACCGTTGCCAAAGCCAGCACCACCGGCCGCGGAGCCTCGGTCGAAATGGCGGTGCGGAAAAGCTCGATCCACCCTTCGCTCATGCCCGGCACAATATCATCGGTAGCACGCGCCCGCCAAACGCGCTAGAATCCGCCTCATCTGATGGAGCCACCTGTGCAAAGCATCACGGAAGAACCTTATCTGCGGCCTTACCTGCGCGCCGCTCGTGAGCACGGCGGTGGCTTCAACTCGTTGCTGTGGGCGACGCAAAAATCCCAGCGGCAGCGCTTCGACGCGATTTGCCGGATTCATGAATTGGCCGGGAAATCCGTACTGGATGCCGGCTGTGGACGCGCGGATTTCCTGGGTTATCTCATCGACACCAAAACGCGCATCTCCGATTACATCGGAGTCGAAGCGGTTGACGCGCTGGCCACCGAGGCCGAGGCCCGGAACTATCCCAACTGCAAGATTGTTCGCGGCGACTTTGTGCGCGAACCAGCTCGGCTGTTTGTTGGCGCGGATGTGATCGTCTTCAGCGGTTCATTGAACACCATCGACTCAACCGGCTTTTACGAGACCTTGTCGCGCGCCTTCGACGCGGCGGCCGAGGCGGTCGTATTTAACTTCCTGTCGTCTTCCGTCCTTGCGGGTCGCGATTACCTCGTCTGGCATCGTCCGGAGCATGTGATGAGCTTTCTGCGACGTCTGCCCTGCACGGTGGTGACCCACACCGATTATCTCGAGGGCGATCAGACGATCGCCGTCGTGAAAAACCCCGAGAAATCCCTTCCAGAGCCGTGATGAATTCCCCCATGTCCGACACCCCAATTGGCCGGATCGATGTCCATTCGCACCTTATTCCCGGTGTGGATGATGGTTGCCCGAATCTGGAAGAATCGTTTGCGTGTGGTCGCGCGATGGTTCATGCCGGCTATACGCACTGCTTCTGTACGCCGCACATCTGGCCTAACTTGGCTCATAACACCGTGAAGGGAATCACCGAGCGAACCGTCCGGCTTCAGGAAGCCTTCGCCGAGGCAAGAATTCCCCTTAAGCTCATGCCCGGCGGCGAACTGAGCCTGCGGCCCGATTTCACCGACGTTTCGCCCGATGAAATCCCAACGTACGGCATGTCCCGCCGCTACTGCATCTTCGATATCTGGGCTGAAAAGCTTCCGGAGTTTTTCTGGCCATCGGTGGACTGGCTCAAATCCCAGGGGCTCGAGGTGATCATCGCGCATCCGGAACGGATGCGCGCCGTTCAACATAACCCGGATCTGGCGGACGAGTTCGCCAAAGCCGGGCTTTTGATGCAGGGCAATCTTCAGTGCCTCGGCGACCCGCCGCACGCGCAGACCCGACAGGTGGGCGAACGGTTTCTCAAGGAAGGTCGCTATTTCATGCTCGGCAGCGACACCCATAATCTGGCGGGGTGGCCACTGAGGTTAGCGGGGTTGGAAAATGCGATTGAGTTGGTTGGGGAGGCAGAGGTCTGGCGGCTGACTAGAGATAATCCGAGGAAGTTGATGGAGGCGATCTAACTGCCGTTATGATAGGGAAGTGGCTGGCGTGGTTGCTTCAGCAACCATGTCTTCCGACTTTGGAAAAACA
>DAIRGS010000409.1:0-5749 GCA_036794395.1 Tepidisphaeraceae bacterium
AGATTAACCAAGCCAGCCGGACGCGGTGAAGGTGGGGTTTACGTAACGCTCACGAAAGATCCATCCGTGCGCGCAGTTCCTTGATGATCAATCCCGCTTCAATCGTCTTACCAACACCGACCTCATCGGCAATCAGAAGACGGGGGCGGTCAGACCGGATGAGCTTCAACACCGGACGATACTAATATGGCACGAATTGAACCCGACCCGAACGAAGAGAAAAGAGGTGCGCCGTGGACGGCGAGAGAGTCTGAAGGCTCGTCAAGCGAGCTTGCAACTCAAGGGCCGAGAGCATCGTACGCTTATCCGCAGCGCTGGCCGGTGATTGCAATTGGCTTTCATAATACGTCGCTTTGCCGTTGTCTTGGAAAACTCGGTAACGGCACTCGCCGCCGCCCGGCATCACTTCGATCACCGGCAGAATCGTGGCAGAGTTTGATCGAAGGGCGACGAGATCCCCCACATGGAATAGCGAGGTTGGTGCCAATGGAACATAGATGGGACAGGAAACGGTGTTGTCCGATACATTGCTCTGAGCCAGCTCGTTGGCAGGTTTCTGAGGAGCTTCAGCGGCGCCCCGCTTCAAGTTCGCCATGGCGGAAACAGCAGCCGCCTTCGTCGCCTCGACAGCATCCAAGGATACTGGAGGAGCTTCGATCATTACTAGGAATCGACCGAGCGTGTCAGCATCTCGATAGACTTCGCTTGGCGCCATCGCTTCCGCGGATTGATGTGCCCACTTGTTGCGGATCGTTTGCAACTCCTTTACCCACGTACGCCCCTCGCGAGGCAAGTTGATGACATTAGAAAGTTCATACCAGTTCTGGTCGAGCACCCGCAGCAAGGCCGCAAAATCGAGTTGCTCGAGGGTCTTGTGACCCCGCTCCTGCACCGTCCGCTGTTGTTGAAAGCTCAATCGCTGCACCACGTGTTTCGGCCACCAGTCAGCCGACAGCGCAGGGAGTTTGGCGTTCAAGAACCTGGCAAGTTCCGGAGTAGCGATGCGGATTAACTCGTTCATCGTTTGCCTATGCTGACATCGGCGACCGTGTGGTATTCGTTTGTCGTCGGATTGGGGACACGCGGCAGCATAACCGCGAACTGCATTTCCATCGAGTCAGCCGCAGGATTTCGAGCGCTAGGACGCGATCGCGAACGCCGGCGAGAGAGCCTTCGCGTAACGAAACTACGGGGGCGAAAACCATAAACGGGACGGCTCTGAATTCGGGGGAGGGTGTTGAGGTGAGGTCCACGATTCGCCAGTCACAAGGCTTCATCTTTTCACCGTCCGGCCTCGCGGCCATGCAAGCGTCAAGAATGCAACTTCAATGCCTCTGTCGCACAGCCCGGAGTTGACAATTCCAAGGATTCAGTCCTTCTTCACCGCTTCGGCCGCAATCCGACTTGAACCGTTTTCACCGGCTTTCTTTTCCGCCGGCGTGATCAGCACCTGTCCAACGCGGGAACCCCAAAACGGGACGGAACCCCAAAACGGGACGGCTCTGAATTTGTATCGGAAATTCAGAGCCGTCGCGTTTTGGGTTCCCGTCCCGTTTTGGGTTCCCTGCGGGGGATCAAGACGGTGGAGTATCGCACGCAGCCGACGCGGATCAGGTTTTGCTTTTGGAGCGGCCAGAGACGATCCCCAGTTCGCGCTTGACCTGATCGGAAGGGATGCGCGGCGAGCGGGCTTGTCGCTTTTTCGATGCTTCGATCGCCCGGAAGTCGGCATCATCCTCAAGACGCTCCTGCATCGCGTCGTAGTCCTTCTCGGGGATGACGATGAAGCGATCCTTGCCGTTGCGGATGAGCAAATCGTACTTTGTTTTCAGCATGGTTCACCTTTTGATTCGGTCGTAGGCTTCGGATCGATGTTTCACCTCATGCACGACGATTGCTTTGCCGTCGACCTCAAACAATACGCGCCAATCGCCTACCCGTAGGCGGTAGTTGGGCACGAACGCTTTGAGTCGTTTCACGTCACCGGTTAAACCGTTGCGCATTCGCTCGATCTTGTTGACGATTCGCCGCGACACCTCGGGCGACATCCGTTTCAATGAGGCGAGCGCGTCTTTCAGATAGTATATGTCGTAGTCCATTGGGTCGATAGATGAGTATATGCTCGCCCTCTCCATCCGCCAGCCGTACGCCGAGTTGATCCTGCGGGAGATCAAGACGGTGGAGTATCGCACTCGGCCGACGCGGATCATCGGCGAGCGGTTTTACATCTACGCGAGCAAAGCCAAGGCGGCCAGGCCGATCTGGTCGAATGACCTGCGCGTCGCCACGCCGCCCAAATGGATGCTCGAACTCGCCGAGCAGGTGGGGATGATTGGAAACCAGGAAACCATAAACGTAAACGCGACGGCTCTGAATTTCGGGGGAGGGTGTTGAGGTGACGTCCACGAAAACCATAAACGGGACGGCTCTGAATTTCGGGGAAGGGTGTTGGGTGACGTCCACGATTCGCCAGCCACAAGGCTTCATCTTTCACCGTCCGGCCTCGCGGCCGTGCAAGCGTCAAGAATACAACTTCAACGTCCCCTGTCGCACACGCCGGGTTTTAATATCCCAAAGATTTAGACCTTCTTCACCGCTTCGGCAGCAACCCGGCTTGAGCCGTTCTCCCCGGCTTTCTTTTCCGCCGGGGTGATTAGCACTTGTCCGACGCGGCGCTGGAGGACGGAGAGCACGCGGATGTTGAAGCGGTCTTCCAGGGGCAGGGTGTCGCCGGCGCGGGGCCAGCGGCCCAGGTGTTGAACGATGTATCCGCCGACTGTATCCACTTCGTCGGTGCCGAGGTCCTTGAGATTGAGCCGAAGCTGCAAATCGCGGAGCGGGAGCATTCCGCTGACGCGGTAGCCGTTGGCTTCCTGAATGAAATCGTTCCGGCCCACTGGATCAAATTCATCGTCGATTTCGCCGACGATTTCTTCGATCACATCTTCCAGCGTGACGATGCCCTGCGTGGCCCCGTACTCGTCGACCACGATCGCCATGTGAACCCTGCGCGCCTGGAACTGGCGAAGCAGCTTGGGCACCGGCGTCATCTCAGGTACGAACAGGACGTCCCGCTTGATCTTGAGCATGTTGATTTCGCCCGAGCCGATCACGTGCACTTCGGAGCCGGGCTTGCCGTCGGCGATGGCGATGGCCTGGCCATCGGGGGTTTTGTCGTCGGCGAAGCGCAGCTTGCCGGGGACCAGTTTGAGGTGGGAGAACAGGTCTTTCATGTTGACCAGACCGATGACGTGATCGATATCGCGATCGCATAGCGGGTAGCGGGTGTAGCCGGCGTTTTGAACGGTCTTGAGAACCTGATCGATCGGCTGATGAATCAGCAGATATTCGACGCGCGTGCGCGGGACCATGATCTGGCGGACGCGGAGGTTGCCGAAATTCAGGGCGCTGGTGAGCAGATGGCCTTTGCCGCGGGAGATGGTTCCGCCCGCCACGGCCTGGGCGAGCAGGCCGCGAAGCTCCTGCTCGGTATGGGGCAGGCCGCCGTGCGCAGCGAGATTGGGCCTGACGCCCGTCAGGCGCAACACCGCGTGCGTCGCGGCATTCAGCAGCCAGATCGCGGGATAAAAAACAGTCGTGAACAAAATGAGCGGCGGGGCGAGGATCGGCAGCAGCCGGTTGCTGTAGCTGATCGCCCAGTTCTTCGGTGCCTGCTCCCCAATGACGATGTGAAGCGAAGTGCTGACCGCCATCGCGATCGTGAACGAGATCAGGTGCAGATCGTGCGGCGGAATATGCGCGCGAAGCAAAAGCGGATTGACCAACGCGGACAGAAGAGGCTCGGTAACGGCGCCCAGGGCCAGGCTGGCAATGGTTACCCCGAACTGGCAGCTGGAGAGGTAGAGATCGAGCTGGTTTTTGACGCGAAGGGCGAGCCGGGCGAGCGGGCCTTTTTCGACTTCCAGCAAAGAGGCGCGAGCCCCCACGGCGGCAAATTCGGCGGCGACAAAATAGGCGTTAACCGCCACCAGCCCAAACGTGGCCAGCAGCCGCCAGAGAGTATCCACAGGTCAATGCTTGTACCCATTAGGCGGCGGAGTGACAACCGCGCAACGCGGGCGGTTAACCCCGTGCGCGATTTTTACTAGCAATATATCGATAAAAATCGAGCCAAAATGTGTGCCATTTTGGATCCAAAGTGTGCCATGTTGTGCCACGTGGGCGGTCGTCGCGTAATCGAGCCTTCGGCCGGCTTGTCTTGCTCCGTGTGGCACGCGGCTGTAGATTCCTCCGTCTTTCGCCCGGCATTGAGCTTTGGGTACTGTTCTTGCTAAAAATAGGAGCCTTCCGTGTCCCCAGAATTCCGTCGCAGTTCGCACTTGTTCACCAGTGAATCGGTCACCATGGGTCATCCGGATAAGGTGGCTGATCAGATCAGCGACGCCGTTCTGGATGCGATTCTCACTCAGGATCCCAAGTCCCGCGTTGCGGTGGAGACGCTGGTGACGACGGGGCAGGTCGTGTTGGCCGGTGAGGTGACGACCAATGCCTATGTTGACGCGGCCCAGATCGCGCGCGATACGATTAAAGAAATTGGATACATCCACCCCGAAATCGGCTTCGATGCCCAGAGCTGCGGCGTACTGACGGCGATTCACAGCCAATCACCCGATATTGCCCGCGGCGTGGATAAGGCCGACGACAATGACCGCGAACAGGGAGCCGGGGATCAGGGGCTGATGTTCGGGTATGCCACGGATGAAACCGATCAGTACATGCCGCTGCCGATTCACCTTGCGCATCGGATCGTCGAGCGGCTGGCAGAGCTGCGGCAGAAGGGCAAGCTCAAGTGGCTCCGCCCCGACGGCAAAAGCCAGGTGACAGTCGAGTACGAAAACGAGCGGCCGGTACGGGTTCACACGATCGTGGTTTCAACGCAGCACGATGAATCGGTTCTCGATCGCAAGAAAGACTCGATCACCGAGAAGGCCAAGAAGGAAATCATCGAGCAGGTGATCCGGCCGACGATTCCTAAGAAGCTCTGGAACAACGACATCGTTTTCCATATCAACCCAACGGGTAAGTTTGTGGTCGGCGGCCCGCACGGAGATTCCGGGCTGACAGGTCGAAAGATCATCGTGGATACCTACGGCGGCCGTGGCGCGCACGGCGGCGGTGCGTTCAGCGGGAAAGATCCTTCGAAGGTCGATCGCAGCGCCAGCTACATGGCCCGGTACATTGCCAAGAATATTGTCGCCGCCAAGCTCGCTCGCAATTGCGAAGTGCAATTGGCCTATGCGATCGGCGTGGCCAATCCGGTCAGCGTGACGGTGAGCACGGAAAACACGGCGGTTATTCCTGAAGACCAGATTGCCGAGATCATCAAGCAGCAGTTCCCGCTGACGCCGCGTGGGATCATCAAGCACCTGGATCTGCTCCGACCGATCTACAAGCGCACCGCCCGCCACGGGCACTTCGGCCGTCCGGCCGTTGACGGTGGGTTTACCTGGGAAAAGATCGATAAGGCCGCGGCGCTGGCGAAGGCGGCGGGGATCTAGAACCGCTTATCGCGGAAACGTGCTTGGCGGTAAACAACGCTGACTCAGATATGGCCGCGCCATTGAGGGCGCGGCCATGCCATTGGTGGGGGTCCAGATCAAATGTGCCAGGTGGAACCTGGAGCGGAATGACAGGAGTGGGCAAAGCGTCTAAGAGCGTGTTTAACATCACGGTTCACCCCGGCTTGAGCCGGTGAATCATTAGGTTGATCATCGCCAGCCGAACAATC
>DAIRGS010000410.1:0-5735 GCA_036794395.1 Tepidisphaeraceae bacterium
CAGCGGAGCGGCAGCTGCGGCACTGGCCCCGGCGACAACGCCCAGCGCTTCGCCGGCCGGCAGCGGGAGCAGCAGCTCGTCAAGCGCATCCAACTCCTCCGCCACTACCTCGGCCGGCGTGGTCGCGGTTGTGGCTGCACCGGTTGTGATTGCACCGGCAGCAGCTACATCGACTGTCACGCCAACCCCAGTTACGACGACGGCCCCGGTGACGGCGACGATCGTTGTGACCACTCCGACGATTGTGGCTACTCCGGTGGTGAACGTGCCGACAACGAGCAGTTTAAAGCCGACGGTGACTACTGCATTAACTAATGCAACTCCATCAAATGCAGCCACATCAATAAATGGTGCGATGATCTCTTCGATCCCGATTACCTCGGCTGCCCCCGTAACGCCACTGGCCACGGCGAAGTTGGACGGATCGAACACCGATACGGAAAATGATGTAACTGCGCCGAAGGGCAAGAAGCATGTTGCAAAGTCGGTTGCTGCTGCCAAGCCCAAGGCCGCGAAGGGGAAAAAAGAGAGTCATCCGCCGCGCAAGCCCTGACCCATTGACACCGATTCGAGTGATCGGCGCCTTAGACGCATAGCACCCCGAATTTTTCCCCCGCCACCCTCTCCGTTTGAAACTCCCGTTTGAAACGATCGTTGGCGGCGCTATACTCTGGGACGATGGATCCGAATCAAAGCGAGACGAGACTGCGATTGTTGCAGGCGGCTGGGGAAGTTTTCGCGGAGCAGGGGTTTCGGAAAGCGACGATCCGCGACATTTGCAGCCGGGCGGGGGCGAATATTGCGGCGGTGAACTATCACTTTGGGGACAAGGAAAAATTGTATGCCTCGGTGCTTCAGCATTGGCTGGGCGAGGCGATGAAGAAGTATCCGCCTGACGGAAATTTGCCGGCTGATGCGCCGGCGCGCGAGCGGCTTGGGGCGTTTGTCAGGTCGTGGTTGTTCCGCATGCTCGGGGAAGGGACGCCGGCCTGGCACGGAAAGCTGATGGCGCGTGAGATGAGCGAGCCTACCGCGGGGTTTGAGTTGCTCATGAGCGAATCGGTGCGGCCGATGGCGCAGCGCATGAACGGGTTGATGAAGGATCTATTGGGTGCAGACGCCGATGAGCGGATGGTACGAAACTGCGCACTGAGCGTTGCGGGGCAATGTTGTTTTTATCGCCATGCGCATGAAATGATTCGGAGGCTCTATCCGGATCATAAAAATACGCCCGATCAAATTGAACATCTTGCGGATCATGTAACGCGATTTTCTCTCGCGGCGATCGAAGCGTATCCGCGAGGTAAAAAGGACCGATCCGCTGTCCCGTCTATCCAATGAGCGCGCCTTATACGTTTACATTCTAAGCGGCTTGCCTTGCTGGACAGGGGCGGCCCTATCATTGCGAACTACATCTTGGGAAGGAATCACATGAATCGAGTGGCTGGGTTGGCGGTGGCAGTGGCGGCGGGGTTGGAATTGGCAATGGGCGGTTGCACAGTGGGGCCGGATTATCACCGGCCGGACATGAAGTTGCCCGATCAGTTTGGCGCGACGACACAGCCCGTTGCGACGCGGCCGTCGACAACACAAGCGTCAGCCGGGCCGGCGGCAACGCAGCCGGTGGACCTGGCTCGATGGTGGAGCACGCTGGGGGATACCAAGCTTGTTGATCTCATTGAACGGGCGACTCGCGCGAATCTGGATGTGAGGCTGGCCGAGGCGCGCGTGTGTGAAGCGCGGGCGTTGCTGGAATTCAATGACGCGGCACTATTCCCGATGGTCAACGGAAACGCGAGCTTTACGCGCAGCCAGGCGAGTAAGAATGCAATTGGTGTTGGCGTGGGCGGTGGAGGCGGCAGCGGCACCACGACTGGAACGGGTGGGACAGGGGGAACGGGAACAGGCACCGGTACGGGGACGGGCACGGGGACCGGAACTGGATCGAGCAGCGGTAGCGGCTCGACGTTTGGGTTTTCAGTGGGACGATCAAATCTTTATCAGGCGGGGTTTGATGCCGGTTGGGAAATCGACGTGTTCGGCGGAACGCGACGTGCCATTGAGGCGGCCCGATACGGATACGAAGCGCAGGTCGAAGCTCGGCGAGCCGCTCTGGTGACACTGCTCTCTGAAGTAGCGCGAAATTACGTGGCGCTTCGCGGCGAGCAGCATGAGCTGGCGATCGTGCAGAATAACGTGGCGTCGCAGGTGGATACCCTGCGGCTCACACGCTCAAAGTTTGAGGCCGGAATTGCCACCGATCTGGACGTTGCCCGCCAGGAGGCGCAGGTCGCCAGCACACAATCTCAGATTCCGACGCTTCAGACAGTGATCCAGCAGGCGATCCATCGTTTGAGCGTATTGATGAATGAATCTCCGGCCGCCCTGGAAGAGGAATTGGCGTTGGCCGAGGACTTGCCTTCGGGTCCGGCTGTGGTGCCGGCAGGGTTGCCTTCCGACTTGGTCAGGCGCAGGCCGGACGTGCGACAGGCCGAGCGCCAATTGGCGCAGGCGACTGCGAACATTGGGGTGGCGGTTGCGGACTTGTTTCCGAAGTTCAATCTCACGGGAGCGTTGGGGCTTGAAAGTTTGTCGCTCAAGACGCTGGCGAGCAGCAAAAACATTTTCTGGTCTTTTGGACCATCACTGGATTGGAAGATTTTCAGCGCGGGGCAGGTGCAGGCGAATATCCGCGTTCAAAACGCCCGGCAGGAAGAGGCGCTGATTCAATATCGGCAGGCGGTGCTTGGGGCGATGTCGGATGTGGAGGATGCGCTGGTTGCTTACAATCAGGAGCAGGCTCGCCGGGAGGCGCTGAAGCGGGCAGTGGAATCGAACCGGAGGGCCACGGATTTGGCCAAGCAGCTTAACCAGGCAGGCGTCGTCGACTTTTTGAACGTTCTCACGGCTCAGCAGTCGCTTTACCTGTCGGAAGATCAGCTTGCCCAAAGCGAGCAGACGGTTTCAACCAACCTGATCGCGTTGTACAAGGCGCTGGGCGGCGGCTGGGAAGTAACCGACCCCATCGTCGCAGATGAGGGCGAGCAGGCGCGGAACTCGCGTTGAACGAATTGGCGTGTCTGGATGCTTAATGCCATGGGGTGGCGGATCCACGAAGGATTGTCCATGCGAGTGATCGTGATTGGGGTACTGGCGGTTCTGGCGGGATGTTTGGTGGCGGGCCCGACTGCGCCGCCTGCCGGCGGGGCCGATGGTGCGATCGACCAGGTGCTTGGGCAACTCGATGAGGTGGGGAAGAATCTAAAAGAGTTTTCAGGGAAGGTGAAGTTGTCGGAGGAAGACAACGCCATGGGCGGCGAGGTGACACACGCAGGAACAGTGGCGTTTCAGAAAAAATCGGATGGGAGTGCGCGAATTCATGTCGTATTCGACCAGCGCATTTCCAACGGCACGCGGTCTGCGGAAAAGACAGAGTACCTTCTGGATGGGCCGACGCTGTATGACAGGAATTACCGTGCGAAGAATGAAACCAAGCGGCAGGTCTTGAAGCCGGGCGAGAAGATGGATTTGTTCAAACTGGGCGAGGGTCCGTTCCCGTTGCCCATCGGACAGAACCCAGCCGAGGTGCATAAGTCGTTCGATGTAACCAAACCAGCACCGGCAAAGGATGATTTGCCGGGTGCGGCACATCTGCTTTTAGTGCCGAAGCCGGGGACGGAACTGGCAAGGAAGTTTCATTCGGTGGACGTGTACGTGGACCAGAAATCGCATATGCCGGTCAGGGTAATTACGGTTGATGCGAAGCAGACGAGGGTCAGCACGGCGGATTTAACGGATCTTGTGCTCAATCCGGCGGGCGGTTTGAAAGAGGGGGATTTTCAGTTGCCCAACATTGATAACCAGCCGGGCTGGCATCGGGCGGTGGAATAGGGGCTGAATCGGGAGTTGTCGATTTCGCGCCATATGCTTGTCCCGTTTTGAGTTTAGAGAGACTCGGGGGTTCAGGGCCGCTAGAATCCCGCCTACATGAAGTATTTTTACGGCGAGTTTGACGGGCAGGAATTTCCGACACAGGACAAGTTGTTTGGTTTCGATCAGGTGATGCAGTTCATCATGCAATATGGTGAGCAGGCATTGAAGGCGATCGAACAGATGATGCAGAATCCGAAGGATGATGCGCAATCGGATTTGCTCGAGCAGTTGATGAAGGACGGGATGCTGGACAAGGACGGGAAGGGGAAGCTGAGGTTGACGCCGCGTGCGATTACGAAGATGCAGCGGAAGGCGTTGATGGAGGTTTTCGCGAATATGCGGACGGGACAGCGGGATGGGCATGAGAAGGTGACGCCGGGGCTGGGCGGGGAGCGGATTGAAGGGACCAAGCAATATCAGTACGGGGATCCGGTCAGCGAGCTGGATTTGCATGCGACCATTCACAACGCACTGACGCGGCACGGGCTGCCGCAGAAGCGGTCGGACGGGCGGAATCAGATTAAGTTCGATGAGCATGATTTTGAGCTGCATCTCCATGAAGGAACGACGAGCTGCTCGACAGTGATTTTGCTGGACATGAGCGGCTCCATGATGCGGTATGGGCGGTTTTTGGCGGCCAAGAAGGTGGCAATGGCGATGCAGGCGCTGGTGCGGGGGAAGTTTCCGCAGGATTCGCTGGATTTTGTGGGGTTTTATTCGGGGGCGGCGCGGATTTCGGAGATTGCCGTGCCGTTGGCGATGCCTAAGCCGGTGACGGTTTATGATTACCAGGTGAAGATGAAGGTGCCGATCGACCAGATTGATAAGGCGCCTCAGCACTTCACGAATTTGCACATGGGCCTGCAAATGGCCCGGCGGATTTTGCGGAAGCGGCAGAGCGAGAACAAACAGATTTTCATTATTACCGATGGGCAGCCGACCGCGCATGTCGAGGGCGATTTTGTGCATTTGCTGTATCCGCCGGATCAGCGAAGCACGGTGGCCACGCTGAAGGAGGCAGTGGCGGCGGTGCGGGAAGGCTGCCGGATCAGCACGTTCGCGTTGATCGAAGATTACTACGGGATGGACTGGGTGGGGTTTGTCGATCAACTTGCACGGCTAACCAAGGGCGTGGCATTTTATACCTCCAGTGGGGAGTTGGCTTCGTGCATCATGGAGAGTTATTTGAGTGGGCGGAAGAAGAAGGCTTACATCGCTTGAGCGGATTCTATGGGTGGGGGCCGCGGTGGCTGGTGCGCGTGAAACGTGATGGGTGAACCGTGGAACGATGAGCGCAGTGGGTTCAGTTCCGAGGATTGGCGGGAATTATCCTAAGATGCTGTTCGATATCTGATTTGAGCGACCGACCGAATGGCCGACGGTGCAACTATCGCGATGCGCGCGGGAGCATGGTTAGTGAAGCAAAGCGCAGAACGAATGGCGGCGGAGCGCTGGAGCAACGCCTTGGCGCCCGGCCACGACACGTTGTGATCATTATGACGAGAAAGCGCATTCTAGAGCACTTTTCACGTTGGTTGATCGCTTAATAGCCGTGGACGGAAGCCCCGGGGCTTCCGCCCACGGCTATTCACGGCTATTAAAGATACGATCCGGCTACACCAACTTGGAAACTGCTCTAAGTTGTATCGGGTTTGGTTTCACAATTGGCGTCGCTTTTGTGGGGTGTTACGTGTCACCAAGTCTTGTTGTCTTGGCCGCCGCGCATTTTTCGCACCCGAAGAATCGGTTAGAGACTGTCCCATAAGATCGATTTCGCCACCTAAGATGGTGGATGAGAACGG
>DAIRGS010000087.1:0-23634 GCA_036794395.1 Tepidisphaeraceae bacterium
GCGGAGTTCGAGTATCGCAAAGCCGGTTAAAACTACTTATGAGACAGTCTCTTAGCCCAACCCATCGCCCAACCCCCGGCTAAAAATATCGCGCTTGACAATCCGACGTTACGACGAAAGGCTTTAGGCATGCCGATCGAAGCAGATCTTGTTCAACGAACGATGCACCTTTCGCAAAGCGACCGCGCGGAACTCGCCCGCCAACTCATCGTGAGCCTCGAAACCGATCCACTCGACGTGAATGTGGATCAAGCGTGGGAGGCCGAAATTGCCCGACGCATCACGGCATATGACCAGGGTGAGATGACCTCGGTCGACGCGCGCGATGCGATTGCAAGAATTCGAGCGTCCTTGCGCAGTGAGGAAGCACGAGAATGATCATCCGGCTGCTATCGGAGGCGGAATCAGAAGTCGAGGATGCGGCCCATTGGTATGAAGAGCGGAGTGAAGGCTTGGGCGCCAGATTCCTGTCTGAATTGGAAGATGCCCTCACCGCAATCGCCCTTCGGCCTACGCAGCCTCCCGTTTCAATTGATCGTGGCGTTCGAGACACCCGTCGTCGAACATTAAAACACTTTCCTTATTCCGTTGTCTACGAAGTACGCGACGACGAGTGTGTAATCATAGCGGTCGCCCATCTGGCACGTCGTCCTGGCTACTGGCGCTCCCGAGGCAAATAGATCGCGCGTCCAAACAACGGGCGCGGATGCCGAAATTGGCGAGCCCCCCAGCGGAGTCGTTTGCCGCACTCACTCACCAATGCCACCTCGCCCGGCTCCTCCATCCATGCGACACGTGTCGCAAATGTTGCGACACTCGACCCCCAAAACCGCGCTTTCTGCGACGCCTGTCGCATTTTGCAGCCCTCGCGTCGCATTTTTCATCGATCATTCGAAATCGTCTCAAATCGATAAATGCCTGTTTCTAATAGCATTGCAATCATAGTCATGTATGTCGATGCGACGCTTGCGACACAATGCGACACTTTTCGCCCTTTCACCAGATGTCGCACGCGATCCCCCCGCATGAAAACCGCACCGGCTCCCATGTAAATCCCAAAACGAAAAACCCACGGCTATCCGTGGGTTTTCGTAAGACTATCTAAACCTATTTTTCCAATCTCAATCGTTACTTCGCCGCTTGCGCCCACTTGATCAGGATGTCCGCGACTTCCGGCCGCGAAAATTCCTGCGGCGGACGCTCGCCGGCCTTGAGCAACTCCCGAACCTTCGTACCGCTCGGGGCCACCTTGTGCTCGGGCCCGTGCGGGCAGGTCTTGCTGCTGACCACGGCTTCGCAGGTCTTGCACCAGGCCGTGTGCTCGAACTTGAGGATCGTCACGCCGATGTCTTTGGGAATGTCGAACTGATCGAAGATCTTCTGCGCATCATAGGTGCCGTAATAGTTGCCCACGCCCGCATGATCCCGGCCAACGATGAAATGCGTGACGCCGTAGTTCTTGCGGATCAGCGTATGCAGCACCGCCTCCCGCGGCCCGGCATACCGCATCGCCAGCGGCATCACGCTCAGCATCGTGCGGTCTTTGTTGTAATAATTATCGATCAGCACCTTGTAGCACTGCATGCGCACATCGGCCGGGATGTCGTCGCTCTTGGTTTCGCCCACCAGCGGATGAATCAGCAGGCCATCGGTCATCTCCAGCGCGACTTTGGTCAGGTATTCATGACTGCGATGAATCGGATTGCGCGTCTGGAACGCCGCGACAGTGTTCCAACCCTTCGCCGCGAAGGCCGCGCGCGTCTTAGCCGGAGGAAGCCTGTATTCGGCAAATTCGGGTTCATGGCTGACGGTGATGACGTCGATGTCACCGGCCAGGCAGGTGTTGCCCTGTTTCTTGACCGCCGCGACGCCCGGGTGGGCTTCGTCGGTGGTCTTATAAACGTTGGGGATTTCCAGTTCCTTATCGTGCGGGTGCTTCTCGCGCACGGCCATCGTTCCCAGAAGCCGGCTCTTGCTGTCATTCAGCGCCAGCTTGTCGCCCACCTTAATAGACGCGGCCACGTCATCCTGCGGGCAAAAAGTCACTGGAATCGGCCAGACGGTGCCGTTGGCCAGCCGCATTTCCTTGCAGACGCAGTCAAAATCGGCCTTGCCCATAAAGCCGGTCAGGGGTGAAAACGCGCCAATCGCGATCATTTCCAGATCGAATTCTTCGCGGGGACTGAGGGTAACAGCTTTGTAACCCGATGCTTCCGACGCGGCGGACTTGGCCGCGGCACCCTCCAGCACCCGATTCACCAATTTTCCCCCATGGGGATCGATCAACGACATTCGCGCTCCTGTTCTTTCAAAAAGAAGGCGATACATTACCGACTTTTCGTACTGGGACAACCGTTGCGGATGCGATTCGGACCAACGTCACGATTCGCATCCGAACGCACGGACGCAATGATCGATGAAAGTAAACTTCCGCAAATGGGCCAAATTTACGTTTCGCTGTGGAATCGCGGTGCTTGGCCTCGCCTATGTGCTGGCGCGCACCTCGTTCCACGATCACATACTGATCCTCGGTAACAGCCTAAACCCCCAACAAGTCCGCATCGAAGATGGCGCGCCCAACACCGCCAACGAATTCTGGCTCTTCTACGGCGGCGTCCGCCAATCCGTCCCCGTCACCCGCGACCACGTCTGGACCCCGCCCGGCGATCAGCGCACCGTTCCCATTCTCAATTCAGCCGGGAACACAGTTCGCGCCAAAGTGCTGGCGGTACATCCCGCCCTCGACCAGCAACCCAAGCAGCCCCCGGCTGAATTGCTCGTTGAAGATCCAGCCACCGCCGCCCACCGAATCATCAAGCCAACCGAAGTGGTTGGCGGTTACACGATCCGCGTTCCGTACCCGCTGGTCGATATTGGCCTTATCCGACTCGTCCGCGAAGCTCGGCCCCTCTATCTGCTCCTGGCCGTCATTCTACTCCCGATCTCATTTCTGATTACCAGCGTTCGATGGCACATGCTGATGGAGGCCCAGGACATTCACATGGGTCAGGGCCGGGCGTTTGTACTCAATATGGTCGGCTCGTTCTACAACAGCTTCATGCCCGGCTCGACGGGCGGCGATGTCGCTAAGGCATATTACGCCGCCAAGCATACGCCACACCGAACGCGGGCGGTGCTGACGGTAATCATTGACCGCATTCTGGGCTTGCTGGCGCTAATTATCCTCGGCGGGGTGATGGCCGCGGTGCAGTGGCAGATCCCCACCTGCCGGCACGTGGCAATAGTTTCCGGCGTGCTGATTCTGATGACCGCGATCGGACTGTTCGTTTTCTATCACCCCAACCTCCGCCGCAAGAGCGGCCTGGAATGGCTCCTCCTGCGGATGCCGATGCAACGGCAGGTCCATAAGGCCGTCGAGACCATGGAGCTGTACGGCAAGCGTCCCCGTGTGGTGATCTGGGCGATCATCATGACCTTCCCCGTCCACATGAACACGATCATCTCGGCCACATTCGCCGGGAAGGCATTCTTGTTGCCTTTGAGCGCATTGTATTACTGGGCGGTTGTTCCCGTGATTACGCTGGTGGGCGCGATCCCCATTTCGCCGCAGGGCGTAGGCGTGATGGAGCCGCTCGCGGTGGAACTGACCCGACGCCAGGGCGTCACCGTCAGCCAGGCGTTCGCACTGGTCATGGCGATTCGCTTCGCCCAAATCTTCTGGAACGTCGTCGCCTCCATCTTCGTCCTCCGCGGCGGGTATCACGCTCCCACGGCCAAGGAAGCCGAGACGCTGGAGCGGGATGAAGAGGAGGATTCAGCGGGTGAGCCGAGCGAGCGTGCGGTGTCGCGGCATGTGGCGTAGGGGGAGGCCGTGGGAGCACGGGAACGTCAAATTGCCCGTCTTTGTTCATTAACTAGCCGTCATCTTTGCGGTTTTCTGCTTTATTGCTTGTCGCATTTTTGCCGACTGCTACACTCCCGTTGAAGGGGATGCATATCGGTCAGTTGGAAAGGGAAAAATGCGACGAGCTGTTATTCCGACCGTTAAAGGTTCCGGTATTTGCCGCGCTTGCGCGCGTGGGGCGGTCGCGCATGTGGTGGAGGGGCTGGAACGACGGCTGTTTCTCTCCTCGGCAATCGCCGCGTTCCAGGCCCAGCAGACCTTCGGCGCCGGCACGGGCCCGCAATCGGTCGCGGTGTCGGACATCAACGGAGACGGGAGGGCCGACACGGTGGTCGCCAACCGGAGCAGCAACACCGTCAGCGTTCTGCTCGGCAATGGCAACGGCACGTTCCAAACCCAGCAGACTTTCGCCACCGGCACGGCCCCGTACTCGGTCGCCGTGTCGGATGTGAACGGGGACAGCAGGCCCGATCTGGTCGTGGCTAATGTGGATTCGAACACGGTCGGCGTGCTGCTGGGGAATGGGAACGGGACGTTCCAGCCTCAACAAACGCTGCTGGCTGGTTCACAGCCGATCTCGGCGATCGTGGCGGATGTAAATGGGGATGGCCGGCCGGACGTGGTTGCCGCAAACGCCTTGACTTCGGGGCTGAGTGTATTTTTCGGCAACGGCAATGGAAGCTTCCAGGCTCAGCAGACTCTGGTTGTGGGCGCGGTGCCGTACTTCGTTACCTCTGCCGACGTTAATGGTGATGGCCGCGTGGATTTGATTACGGCCAACCGGTCGGCCAACAACGTGAGCGTTCTGCTGGAGAACGGGAATGGAACGTTTCAGTCCCAGCAGACGTTCGGGACCGGAGCAGGATCGGCTCCGGTAGCGGTGACGGTGGCCGATTTTAACGGGGACGGAAGGCCGGACCTTGCCGCTGCACTTTACAAAAGCACTGGCGCCGTAATCGAACTGCTGGGCAACGGGAACGGGACGTTTCAGACCCCGCAGACATTCACGACCAATGCGTTCACGTTGGCGGTGGCGGCATCGGATATCAATGGGGACGGCAAAGTGGATCTGATCGTGACGAACACCACGCCTAACGTGGGAGTTCTCCTGGGCAATGGCAACGGAAGCTTTCAGCCGCAATTGACGTTTGGCGTCAGCGGGGTCGCGGCGGCGATCGCGGTATCGGATGTGAACCGGGATGGGCGGGCCGACCTGGTTGTCGGGAACCGAAACACGGGCAATGTGAGCGTTCTGCTGGGTGATGCGCCGCCGGTCGTGCTTTCGATCAACCGGGCTAATCCTTCGGGGCCTGACACGACCGCGTCCAGCGTCAATTACCTGGTGACATTCAGCAAGCCGGTGAGTGGCGTCGACGCCAGCGATTTTACGCTGGCGCTGAACGGGGTTAGCACGAGTACGCCGGTGATTGTGACCGGCGGCAGCGCGATCTATACGGTGACCATCAATGGGGTTTCGGGCTTTGGAACGCTGGGGCTAAATCTGGTGGATGATGGCAGCATCCAGGACTCATTGGGCAACCCGCTGCAACCGGGCGGTCCGGCGACATTCCAGCTGCAGCAAACGTTTGCCGCGAGTTCTTCGCCGGTTTCGATCGCGACGGCGGATGTCAACGGGGACGGCCGGCTCGATCTGATGGTAGCCGGCTATGGGATCAACGCGGTAAGCGTGCTGCTGGGGAACGGAGATGGGACGTTTCAGGCCCAGCAAACCTTCACGACCGGCACCGCTCCGGTTTACGTTGCGGCCGCTGATGTGAACGCGGATGGGAAAATCGACCTGGTGGTTGCGAATCGGACGAGCAGCAGCGTAAGCGTTTTGCTGGGCAACGGAAACGGGACGTTTCAACCTCAACAGACCTTTGGCGCCGGCGCGAGCCCGGTTTGGATTGCGGTGGCGGACGTCAATGCCGATGGGAAGGTGGATCTGGCGGTTGCGAATTCCGGCGGCAACACACTGGGGGTATTGCTGGGGAACGGGAACGGCACATTCGCGCCGCAGCAAACGTTCGGGGTCGGATCCGTGCCCAATTCGGTTGCGGTTTCAGATGTGAATGGCGATGGCAGGCCGGACGTCATCGTCAGCAATCTGTCGTCTAACAACGCCAGTGTACTTCTTGGCAATGGAAATGGAACATTTCAATCCCAGCAGACTTTCGCTGCCGGGACCCACCCCGAGGCGCTGGCCGCGGCGGATTTTAATCGCGACGGCAAGCCCGACGTGGCAATCGCCGATGGCAGCAGCAGCAACGTGAGTATCCTGCTGGGCAACGGCAATGGCGCGTTTCAGGCTCCCCGCACCTTCGCGACGTTCGCCAACCCTTATTCGATCGCGGCGGCGGACGTGAATGGGGATGGGATCGCGGACCTGGTGGTTGCTAATCGCAACGGGAATAACCTGATCAGCGTTCTGCTGGGCAATGGGAATGGGAGCTTTCAGCCCCAGCAGAATTTTTCGGCCCGCGTGTATCCGAGGACCGCCGTGGCGGCGGACGTTAACGGAGACGGCCGGGTCGACGTTGTGGTCGCGAATCTGCTCAGCAACAGCGTCAGCGTATTACTGGGGAACTCGACCGGCAGTCTTAAGGGACAGCTTTTCGCGATTGTGACGCCGGTTATTTTCCACGCGATCCAGACGTTCGCCGCCGGGACGTCGCCTTATTCCGTGGCGGTAGGGGATTTCAACGGCGACGGCCGGCCGGATGTGGCGGTGGCCAACTATTTGAGCAGTAACGTCGGGGTGCTTTTGGGCAACGGCAATGGCACGTTCCAGGTGCAGCAGACGTTCGCCACCGGAGCGCATCCGCGGTCGGTGGTGATTTCGGATGTCAATGGTGACGGCCGGATCGATCTGATTGTCGCCAACGACAATCTATCGGGCACGGTGAGCGTGCTTTTGGGCAACGGCAACGGCACGTTCCAAGCATAACAGGCGTTCGCCGCGAGCGCATATCCGCATTCGGTGGCGGTGGGCGACGTGAACGGAGATGGGCGCTCCGATCTGGTGGTCGCCAATTGGGGCTTGAACACGGTGAGCGTTTTGCTTGGCAACGGGAACGGCACGTTTCAGGGCCAGCAGACTTTCGCCACGGGTGTGACGCCGTTTTCGGTGGCGGTGACGGATGTGAATGGAGATGGCAAAGCTGATTTACTGGTCGCCAACGACGCGGCAAGCGGGAGCGTGAGCGTGCTGCTGGGCAACGGAAACGGCACATTTCAAGCGCAACTGACAGTCGGGACCGGATCGCGCACGACGTTCGTCGCGGCGGCGGATTTGAACGGGGACGGGAAGCGCGACCTTGCGGTTGCCAACGCGATGAGCAATACGATTGGCGTATTGCTGGGCAACGGCAATGGCACGTTTCAGCCGCAAGTAACGTACCTGGGTGATGGGATCCCATGGGCATTGGCGGTTTCGGACGTGAATGGGGATGGCCGGCCGGACCTGGCGGTCGCGGATCTGGGAAGCAGGGTGAGCGTGTTTCTGGGGAACGGAAACGGGACTTTCCAACATCAGCAGAGTTTGGCGTACGACAGCCCGATTTCGATCGCCATCTCGGATTTGAATGGAGATGGGCGGACCGATCTGGTTTTCGCACAACGAAATGCCAATGACGTGGGAGTGCTGTTGAGCGATCTCCCGCCGACGGTGCTGTCCATTAATCGTACCGCGCCGGTGGGGCCGGGCACGACGGCGTCGAGCGTCACGTATACGGTGACTTTCAGCCAGTCCGTAAACGGCGTGGACGCGACGGATTTCAGCGTTGTCTCGGGCGGCGCGGTGGCGACGACACCCGTGGTGGTCAGCGGCAGCGGCGCGGTCTATACGGTGACCGTGAATGGCATAAGCGGCAGCGGGACGCTGGGGCTGAACCTGGTGGACGATGGAAGCATCCACAATTTTTTTGGCAGCGCGTTAACGCCGGGGGGCGTCGCCGGTTTTCAAAGTCAACAGACATTCACCAGCGGCTCATACCCCGATGCGGTGTTGGTGAGCGATGTGAACGGAGATGGCAAGCAGGATGCGGTCGTCGCCAATTTCAGCGGCAACAGCGTGAGCGTGTTGCTGGGCAATGGGAATGGCACCTTCCAGGGACAGAAGACGTTCGCCGTGGATTCGCATCCGGTGTCAGTGGCGGTATCGGACCTGAACCTTGATGGCCGGGCGGATTTGGTGGTCGCCAACCTCAGCAGCGGGGATGTGAGCGTATTGCTCGGCAACGGTAACGGCACGTTTCAGCCGCAGGCGCAGATCTTCACGTTCTCATCGCCCTCGGCAGTAGCGCTGTCGGACGTGAACGGTGACGGCAAGCCCGATCTGATCGTCGCCAATGAGCTATCCAACAAGCTAAGCGTGCTTTTGGGCAACGGCAACGGCACGTTTCAGGCACAGCAGACCTTTATCACGGGTTCATTGCCGTTCTCGATCGCGGCGACCGACGTCAATGGAGATGGCCGGCTCGACCTGGTGGTCGCCGACTATTCGGCGGTTAGCGTGCTGGTGGGCAATGGCAACGGGACATTTCAGCTTCAGCAGACCTTCGCTACTGTTTCAAATTCATTCTCCGTTGCGGTTGGGGACGTGAACCAGGACGGCAAAACGGATTTGGTAGTAGCGAATTTCAACGGCAGCCGGGTGAGTGTGCTGCTGGGAAATGGGATCGGGGCGTTTCAGGCGCAGCAGACTTACGTCACGGGCAAGAGCCGATCGGTGGCGATCGCGGACGTAAACGGGGACGGCAAGCCTGATTTGGTCGTCACCGATTTCTACGGGGGGAACGTCGGCACACTCCTGGGCAATGGCAATGGAACCTTCCAACCGCAACAGACCCTTGCAGTGAGCACACAACCTTATTCCGCCGCGGTTGCTGACGTAAATGGGGACGGGCGGCTCGATCTGGTTGTCAGCAACCATGTCGCCGCCAGCAGCATCGGGGTGCTACTGGGCAACTCGAACGGCGATTTCAACGGACCGACTTATACCGTGGGCTTACCGATCCTCCCGTCGGTGTTGTCAATCAATCGCACGGCGCCTGCGGGCCCGAACGCCACGGTGTCTACCGTGAGCTATACCGTCACGTTTTCCACGGCGGTAACTGGCGTGGACGCGAGCGATTTTGGGCTGGCGCTGGGCGGCGTGAGCGCGGCGACGCCGGTCGTGGTCAGTGGCGGCGGGGCGGTTTACACCGTTACCATCAACGGGATCGCCGGGAGCGGAACGCTCGGGTTGAACCTGGTGGATGATGGGAGCATTCGCGATCTGGCGGGCGATCGCCTGGTTGGCGCATCCATATCGTCACCGCAGACGTTCGCGGTGGGCGCCAATCCCTACTCGGTTGCCGCGGCGGACCTCAACGGGGACGGTCAAGCCGATGTTGTCACCGCCAATAAAGGCAGCGCGACCGTCAGCGTTCTGCTGGGCAATGGGAATGGGAGCTTTTCGGCGCAGCAGACGATTGCAGCCGGTTCGGGCCCGGACTCGGTCGCGGTGGCCGATGTCAATGGGGATGGCCGGCTCGATCTGGCGGTCGCGGATTTTTATGGCGGGGTCAGCGTGCTGCTGGGCAATGGCAATGGCAGCTTCCAGGCGGCGCAGAACTTCCCGGCCGGAGGATTTCCCGTTTCGGTAGGGATCTGTGATGTGAATCAGGACGGCAGGCCGGACGTGGTGGTGGTGAACCTAACGGGTAACGACCTGAGCGTGCTGCTGGGCAATGGCAACGGCACGTTTCAGGCGCAGCAGACATTCGCGGTCGGCGCATTGCCGGTCTCCCTGGTCATGGCGGACGTGAACGCCGACGGCAGGGCGGATCTTGTGGTGGCCAACCGCGGGGGCAATTCCGTGAGCGTGCTGCTGTCAAACGGGGATGGCACGTTTCAACCGCAACAGACGTTTGCCGGCAGCACATATCAGAATGCGGTGGGCATTTCGGACGTCAATGGAGACGGCCGACCCGACCTGCTCTTCGCCAACCAGGGCGGGAATTCCGCCGGGGTGATGCTGGGGAACGGGAACGGCACTTTTCAAGCCGAGCAGACTTTCGCGGCCGGCTCCAATCCCCGGTCGATCGCGGCGTTGGACGTCAATGGAGATGGCCGGATCGACCTGGTTGTCGCCAACGCGGGAAACTCGATCAGCACGCTGCTGGGCAATGGCGATGGAACCTTCCAAACCCAGCAGACGATTGCCGTCGCGTATCCCAACAGCATCATCGCGGCCGATGTGAATGGCGACGGGAGGCCCGATGTCGTTGCCGCCAATGAGACGGCCAACGCGGTGAGCGTCCTGCTGGATAGCTCGGGGAACTTTACCGGCCAGCTCTACACGATCATGGATGGCCAAACCCTCAACGGCACGGCAGGCAATGATAACATCACACTGATCCAGGACAGTGACCACATTCACATTGATTGGACAGGGCCGGGCGGGCCGGGGCAGATACTCATCAACGATGTGGCGGGATTGACCATCACCGGCAACGGCGGGAACGATGTCGTCTTCCTGGATAACACCAACGGGAATCCGCTGCCCAATACCCTTCACTTCAACGGCACGTTCACCATCAATGGATTGCAGGGGACCAATCCTCTGGCGAACACCAACCTTGAAATCGGCCGCAGCACGCTGTTCATCAACAAGGTGAATCTTGGAGCCGATCCCGCTGCCAGGAATCTCATCAGTACGTATCTGGCCAACGGGTATAATGGCGGAGCCTGGACGGGTGTGCCAACGGTCTCGACCGGCGTCATCACCTCAACCCCGGCTAAGAACAACGTTAACCACAACACCGGCATCGGATGGGCTGATTCCTCGGATGGAACGGGTGCGAACACAAATGCCAACACCATCGAACTGAAGTACACGCTCAATGGTGATGCCACGCTCAACGGAGTCGTGGATATCTTCGATCTCAACGCCTTGCTGCCGCACTTCAATGGCGCTGGCGACTGGACGGGTGGCGACAGCACGTATACCGGGACCGTGGACATTTTCGATCTCAACGCGCTGTTGCCGAACTTCAACACCGTGCTGGGCGCCCAGATCGCGTCGGCCATATCGGGCGCAGCGGGCGCGACGAGCCCAGCCACGGCAATGATGCCGACGACCACAACCACGCCTGCGGCTGCCGTGCTGGCGGCGGCTGCGGCGGCGGGTGAGACGACGCCGGCTTTGCAGGTGCCTGGTGGAGATATGGGAACCAATCCTGTTGATTCCTGGTCCGCGGGGGCGACGCCTCCGCGGAAACATCGGAGGCATTCGGGCAAGTGACGCGACGAACGGGGATCGGGCGAGGGCGGGGGGAGGAGAATGGTCCACAAGTCTCAGGCAGGTGCGCTCGTTAAGATGCCGCAATGGCGGGTACCCGGTTTCATCAAAAATTTACTTGCCCTGCTTCTCCTGACCCTTAGAATTGCGGTCATCTTGGAAATAACTGCCGAACGGCGCGGGTGACTCGGCAGCGTTTCTGTTTCGTTGACGATTGCTGGGACGGTTGGTTGGGACCGCCAAGCTGAGACCGGAGCGCACCCGCCTTGATTTGAGATGCTGCGCGTAGCACACCCCGGGGCCGTGCGGGGCGAGGTTGTGGAACCGGAAAGGAAGTGGAAGATGTCCATTTCGAGTTGGATCGAGGGCGTGGGTCGGGAGACGGCGGCTCGGTTGGGGGGTTGTGGGCGGTTGCGGCGGCGGATCGGCGCGATGGGCGGGGCATGCTGTGTGGAGGGGCTGGAACGACGGCTGTTTCTCTCCTCGGCGATCGCCGCGTTCCAGGCCCAACAGACCTTCGCCGCCGGCCCAAACCCGAATTTCGTCGCGGTGGCAGACGTGAATGCGGACGGAAAGCCGGACCTCGTGGTCGCCAACGGCAACGGAGTGGAAGTCCTGCTGGGCAACGGCAATGGCACCTTTCAGGCCCAGCAAACGATCTCCGCCGGCTCGAGACTTTCGTCGGTAGCGGACGTGAACGGAGATGGTAAGCCCGATCTTCTCGTGGTGGTGTCGGGTGTGTCGGTGGGGGTGCTGCTGGGCAATGGCAACGGTACCTTTCAGCCCCTTCGGACCTTCGCCACGGGCATCGGCTCGGTTTCCGTCGCCGCGTCAGACGTCAACGGAGATGGCAGGCTCGACCTCATCGTCGACAACTACAACAGCAAGACGATCAGCGTCCTGCTGGGGAACGGCAACGGCGCCTTCCAGGCCCAGCAGACCTTCTCGACCGGCGATTCATCCTCCGGGTATCCGCGTTCGGCGGTGGTGTGGGATGTAAACGGAGACGGCCGACCCGACGTGCTCGTCGCCAATGGAGGTCCGGGCGCCGGTGCGGTGGGCGTGCTGCTGGGCAATGGCAACGGCACCTTCGGGGCCCCGGAGACGGTAGCCACGTTCGCGCCGTTGACCGTCGCGGTGGCGGACCTGAACGGGGATGGGAAGGCAGACGTCGTGGTCGGCCATGAGGCCATCGCGGGCAACGTCGTTGGTGTGATGCTCGGTAACGGCAACGGCACATTCCAGGCCGAGCAGACGTTCGCTGCCGCCGGCGCGGCTTCCGTAGCCGTGGCAGACGTGAACGGCGACGGAAGGCCCGATCTGATTGTGCCCGATCAGACCGCCGTGGGCGTGCTGCTGGGCAACGGCAACGGCACCTTCCAGGCCCAGCAGACCTTCGCCGCCGGCGCGTCCCCTCGCTCTGTCACGGTGGCGGACGTGAACGGGGACGGCAGGCTCGACCTGGTCATCGCCAACTACGGCAGCAACAGCGTGAGCGTGCTGCTGGGCGACGTGCCGCCGGTGGTGCTGTCGATCAACCGAACCAACCCGCCCGGCCCCATCACCAGCGACGCCAGCGTTAGTTACACCGTCACCTTCAACGAGCCGGTCGCCGGCGTGGACGCCAGCGACTTTGCCGTGGCAAGCAGCGGCGTAAGCACCACGCCGCCGGTAGTGATCAGTGGCGGCGGCGCGGTTTACACGGTGACCATCAACGGAATCGCCGGTACCGGGACGCTCGGTCTGAATCTTGTAGATGACGGCAGCATCAAGGACGCGGCCGGCAATCCGCTCCAGCCGGGCGGCGCCAATTCCTTCCAAAGCCAACAGACCTTCGCCACCGGCTTATTCCCGCTCGGGCTGGCCATGTCGGACTTGAACGGCGACGGCAAGGCTGACCTGGTCACGGCCAACTCGACCACCAGCGCGGTCAGCGTTCTGCTGGGCAACGGCAATGGCACGTTCCAGGCCCGACAGACTTACGCCTGCGGCACCAAGCCATCCGCTGTCGCGATCGTGGACGTGAATGCCGATGGAAAGGCGGACCTGATCGTCGCTAACGCCAACAGCAACAACATTAGCATTCTGCTGGGCAACGGCAACGGAACCTTCCAAATCCAGCAGACGTTGGCCACCGGTACCAGTCCGCGATCCATCGCGGTGGCGGACGTGAACGGGGACGGAAGGCCCGACCTGCTCGTGGGCAATTACAGCGCCAACGTGAGTGTGCTGCTGGGAAACGGCAACGGCACCTTCCAGACCCAGACCGCCTCCGCCGGCTCGCAACTGCTCTCGGTCGCGGCGGCGGACTTCAACGGGGACGGGAAACCCGACCTGGTGGTCACCAATTATGGGAGCAACACCGTCAGCGTGTTGCTGGGCAATGGCAATGGTACGTTCCAGACCGCAAAAACATTTCCCGTGGGGAACTTCCCGCGATCGCTTGCGGTGGCGGACGTGAATGGTGATGGGAAGCTCGACTTGGCCATCGCCAATGAATTCAGCACCGCCGTGAGCGTGCTGCTTGGAAACGGCGATGGCACCTTCCAGAACCAACAAACCTTCGGTGTCGGCACGTCTCCTTTCTTCGTCGCGCTGTCGGATGTGAACGGCGACGGCAGGCCTGACGTGATCTGCGCCAACTACCGCGGGGCCGGAGTGAGCGTGCTCCTGGGCAACGGCAACGGCTCGTTTCAGAGCCAGCAGTCTTTCGTCACCGGCATACAGCCCTCTTCTCTGGTGACATCGGACGTCAACGGGGACGGCAGACTCGATGTTGCCGTCATAAGCAGCGCACTTACCGGCTCGGTGAGCGTGCTGCTGGGCAACTCGAACGGCAATTTCGCGGGACCGGGGTATACGATCGTCGCCAGCCTGGACACCATCACCGGCACCGCCGGCATCGATCAAATCACGCTGATTCGGGATCCGGATCTCACACATATCGACTGGACGATCGGCACGACCATGGGCCAGATGTTGATCAACGACGCCAATGGCCTGACCATCACCGGCAACGGCGGGAACGATGTGATTACGCTGGATTACTCGAATGGGAATCCACTGCCTAACAGGTTGCATTTGAACGGCACATTCACGATCAATGGCTTGCAGGGGACCAATCCTCTGGCGAACACGAGTCTGGAGATCGGCAGGAGCACCGTATTCGTGAACTACGGCAATGCCGGGGCTGATGTCGCCACCAAGGCGTTGATCAGGACGTATCTGGCCAACGGGTATAATGGCGGAGCCTGGACGGGTGTGCCAACGGTCTCAACCGGCGTCATCACTTCGACGCCGGCTAAGAACAACATCAACCACAACACCGGCATCGGCTGGGCTGATTCCTCGGATGGAACGGGCGTGAACACCACCGCGAATACCATCGAGTTGAAGTACACGCTCAACGGTGATGCCACGCTCAACGGAACGGTGGATATTTTCGACCTCAACGCGCTATTGCCGCACTTCAACGGCAGCGGCGATTGGACCAGTGGCGACAGCACTTACACCGGTACGGTGGACATCTTTGACCTCAATGCGTTGCTGCCGAACTTCAATACCAACCTGGGGGCACAGCTCACCCCTTCCACGAAAGTAGGAACGGTGGCAGCACCGACCGGGGCCAACGGAGCGGCGGCGGCTTGGGTTGCGCCGGTGACAAAGCCGGTAGTATCGGTGTCAGTAACGGATGCAACTTCATCGGGGGATGTGACGGCGGATGCGGGGGTCGGGATGCGCGGGCATCATAAACAACCGAAGCGGTCGCGGCGTTTGGATGGTGGGCGTGATCGGGGGTAGAGAATTGCCTGTGATTCGGCACGAATCCGGTGCGTGGGCGCAGAGGGAGGGGGGTTGTTCGGGATTCTACGGAGCGAATTGCAGCGATCTGAATCCGGGGCGGCGCCGAGTACGGCTCTGCCACCGGCGTGGGGGTTTTCTCGGTGCGTTATGGCGCTCGAGTTTTTGGGAAGCGGCTTGGGAATCAATTTTCCAGTAGCACGTGATTGCGCACAGCTATTTTAAAAGCGGGAATCGTTTCGGTCGTTTGAACGAAGCGGGTGATGGCGGGGTATACAGGGGATCGAGACTTCACCTCTTTTTAACTTGGGCTCACCATGATCAAGCGCTTTCTCATTATTCCCATCTTATTTCTGACTGTTGGTGCGTTCGCGGCGGAGTTGCCGCGGATTCCTTCGGATTCGATCGCCAAGAAGAAGGACCTGCTGTTTTCGGATGATTTTGAGCGGTCGGAATTGGGGAAGGCGTGGGGGCCGGTGGTGCCGACGTACACGCTCGAGAATGGGACGTTGAAGGGCACGCAGACGCGGGTGAATGCGCCGGCGGCCGATGGCAAGCCGGCGGTGGTGGGGCATAACGCGGTTATTGGGACGGATGTGCCGACCAAGGACAGCGTGGTGCAGTTTCGGTTTCGGTTTGCGGGGGCGACGGCGCTGTCGGCGGAGTTTGACGATCGGAAATACACCGGGTCGCATTATGGGCATATCTGCCGGGTGGTGGTCACGCAGAAGGATGTGACGCTGCGCGACGAGAAGGATGGGTCGATGCGCAATGATATTTACGCGATGACCGATCCGAGCAAGCGGGCGGAGAAAAACGCGATGCTTAAGGGCCGCAGCGCGGTGTTTCCGGTGAAGCTGGAAGCGGAAAAATGGTACACGCTGGAATTGGAGACGGCGGGGGATTCGATGCGCGCGACGATTGATGGCAAGCCGGTGGCGTTTTTGAAGTCGTCGGGGATCGCGCACGCGACGAAGTCGAAAGTTGAATTTGGGTGCGCGGGGAAAGATGGGTTCTTCGACGATATCAAGATCTGGAATGCACAAGCCGCCAAGTAGTGAACGATTGAATGCGGATACATTCAGTGCGGGGCAATCGACAGGATTTTCACCACGGAGGCACTGAGGACACGGAGAAATACGACAACGAATGAACCACGAATAACATAGATTCCACGGATAAAAGGCCACGCGCATTTTTATCCGTGGAATCTGTGTTATTCGTGATTCAATTCTCTTCGTGTCTCTTGCGAATGGGGCTGCTGGTGGGGAAAATGGAGGGCGGCATTTCTAAAAGAGGGTGAGATGAGAAAATCGATGCGATCGGGGAAGGTACGGTCTGATGGTGGGCGCAAGTTTCCGCGGGCGGGGAGGGCTTGCGGGGCGGAGGAACTGGAGCGGCGGGTTCTGCTTTCTAGTGCGATCGCGGCGTTTGCGCCGCAGGTGACGATCGGGGTCGGGGCGAATCCCTTCTCGGTGGCGGTCGCGGACCTAAATCGCGATGGCAGGGGGGACTTAATCGTTGCGAACCTGTCGGGGAACAATCTGGGCGTGCTATTGGGGAACGGGAACGGCACGTTTCAGACTCAGATCACTTACGCAGCGGGGACATCTCCTATTTCGGTCGTCGCGTCGGATGTAAATGGGGACGGCAAAATTGACTTGGTTTGTGGGAACCTGGGAAGCAATTCGGTCAGTGTGTTGCTTGGCAACGGGGACGGGACGTTTCAGGCGCAGAAGACTTTTGACATCGTTTTGCATCCGAGGTCGGTGGCGGTAGCGGATTTGAATTCGGATGGGAAGCCGGACATTGTGGTCGCGGACGGCGCGAACAATACGGTGAGCGTGTTGCTGGGGAACGGGGACGGGAGTTTTGGAGGTCAGAAGACGTTCGGGGCGGGTGCGTATCCGCATTCGATCGCCGTTTGGGACGTAAACGGGGATGGGAAACCGGACCTGTTGACGGCGAACGCGGGGGGCAACAGTGCCGGAGTGTTACTGGGCAATGGCGATGGGACGTTTGCCGCGCAGCAGACGTTCGGCGTCGGTACGAACGCGACATGTGTGGTTCCGTTGGACGCCAATGGGGACGGGAAGGTGGACCTGGTCGTCACCAACTACAACGATAATTCGGTGAGCGTTCTGGCGGGTAACGGGGATGGCACGTTCAAGTCACAGCGGACGTTTTCGGTGGGTGCCGCACCGATCTATGTGAGTGGGTCAGATGCTAACGCGGATGGCAAGTTGGACCTGCTGGTTGTGAACTTCAACAGCGCGCCCGGCTCCGTGAGCGTGCTATTGGGGAATGGTGATGGGACGTTTGGGGCTCAAACGACATTCGGGACGGGATCGAAGCCGCGGGCGGTTGCGGCAGGGGATTTGAACGGAGACGGTCGGGTCGATCTTGTGGTGGCGAACGATAACGCGGTGGGAACCGTCAGCGCCCTTCTGGCGGATGTGCCGGTGGTGAAAAGCATTGTGCGGGGCAATCCGTCGAATGCGTTGGTGAGCAGCCTTGGCAGCGTGAGTTTCGCGGTGACGTTTAATGAGCCAGTCACGGGAGTGGATGCGGGAGATTTTTCGATATTGGCCCAGGGGGTGAACGTTTCGCCCGTGCCGGTGGTGACCGGAAGCGGGGCGGCTTACACGGTTACGGTAAATGGAATCACGGGAGGAGGTTCGCTGGGGCTCAAGCTGGTGGATGATGGGAGCATTCACAATCTGGCCGGCAATCCATTGCAGCGCAGTGGGGCGGTGTCATTTGCTCCGCAGCAGAACCTGACGCCGTTTGGCCAGCCGTTCGCGATGACGGTGGCGGATTTCAATGGAGACGGCAAGCCCGATCTGGCGCAGAACGATTTTCACAGCGGCATCACCGGCGTGCAATTGGGGAACGGGGATGGGACTTTCATGCCGGCGCGGACGTTCAACAGCGTATCGAGCGATTTCGTTGCCGCGGCGGACATGAATCTGGATGGCAAGACCGATCTGGTCATGTCCATCGCGAATAACGGGACGCTTCTTGGAGTATGGCTTGGCAATGGAGATGGCACGTTCCAGAATGCGATTCAGGAGGTTGTGGCGCGTTACGCCAACGCGGGAGTGGTGGCCGATGTGAATGGCGATGGCAAGCCGGACGTGGTGGTGGCGTACGCGTCGGGCACTTCGGCGGGAAGCACGGTCAGCGTGCTGCTGGGCAATGGGGATGGAAGCCTTCAGTCGCCGCTGCAAACAATGACCGGTGGGTTTCCGACTTCGGTGGCGGTGGCCGATGTGAACGGCGATGGGAAGCCGGACCTGGTGGTTGCGGAGTATTACCAGGGCGGGGATGTGCGCGTTCTTCTGGGGAATGGGAACGGCACGTTCGGTTTTCAGCAGGTCATCCTGACGGGTTCGGGAACTTCGACAGTGGCGCTGGGGGATTTGAACGGCGATGGAATTCTGGATGCGGTTGTCACGCGCGGGATTCCGCAGACGGCGATTGGAGATGCCCAGCAAATCGTGGTGCTGACCGGCAACGGCAACGGCAATTTCCATATCAGCGGCACGTTCTCGGCCGGTCGATCTCCCCGTGGTATTTGCCTGGCCGATCTCACGGGAGACGGGAAGTTGGATGTCGTGCTGGCGAATTTCCCGGGTGGAGTCGGGGCGAGCGTGCTGGTGGGCAACGGAGATGGGAGTTTTCAGCCGCTTCAGACAATCGCCAGTGGCGGCAGCGTGCGAACGGTGGTTGTAGCGGATGTGAATCGCGACGGGCGGCCCGATGTGCTTGCCGGGGATACGACCGGCAACACGGTAAGCGTGATGCTGAACAACACCCAGGGCGATTTTGTGGGGCAGAGGTACACGATTCGATCGACGCCGCTGATCGCGTTTGGGCCACAGGCAACGTTTGGAACTGGATCGCAGCCGTTCGGGGTTGTGATCGGGGATGTGAACCGGGACGGCCGCCCGGACCTGATTGTCGGAAGCGGGGGTGGCAACAGCGTGAGCGTGGCGCTTGGAAACGGGAACGGCACGTTCCTGGCGGCCCAATCGTTCGCCGTGGGAATGACGCCTTTCGGAGTAGCGGTGGGAGACGTCAACAACGATGGCAAGCCCGACCTGGTTGTGGCGAATAATGGCAGCGGCTCGGTCAGCGTGCTGCTGGGCAACGGCAACGGGGCGTTCCTGCCGCAACAGACGTTTGCATCGGGAACGCAGACGCGGTTTGTGGCGGTGGCGGACTTCAATGGCGACGGCCGGGCGGACATCGCGACGGCCAACTACGGCGCCAACACGGTGGGCGTCCTGCTGGGAAATGGGAACGGGACATTTCAGGGGCAGCGCACGTTTTCAGTGGGGATCCATCCATCGTCGCTGGCGGTGGCGGATTTTAACTCTGATGGCAGGATGGACCTGGTTGTCGCGAACAAGGGGAGCAACAACATTGGAGTATTGCTCGGGATGGGAAATGGGTCGCTGGGGACACAACTGACGTTCGCATCGGGCGTGCTGCCATTCTCGGTTAGCGCGGGGGATTTGAATGGCGACGGGCGGGTTGACGTGGTGGTCGCGGAGGAAACGAGCAACGCGGTGGGAGCATTGTTGGGTAACGGCAATGGATCGTTTGCGGCACAGCAGACCTTTGCCACGGGAAGCATACCGGCTGCGGTCGGCCTGGCAGACCTGAATGGGGATGGCCGGCTGGACGTGTTGGTGGCGAACTACAGCAGCAACACGATGAGCGTGCTGCTGGGCAACGGAAACGGGGCATTGGGGATTCAGAGCACCTTTGTCACGGGCACGTCGCCTTTTGCACTGGCCGTGAGCGACTTGAACCTGGATGGGCGGCTGGATGTGGTGGTTGCCAACGATGGCGCTGGAACTGTGAGCGTGTTCCTGGAGGATTTGCCGCCGCGGCTGTTGTCGATCAATCGCGCCGTACCGACGAGCGCGACGACCACGCTGAATTCGGTTTCGTTCACGGTGACATTCAGCGAGCCGGTCACGGGAGTGGATGCCGGCGATTTTTCGCTGGTGCTGGGAGGAGTGGGGACCGCAGCGCCGGTGGTCAGCGGGGGGCCTTCGGTTTACACGGTGACCGTGGGCGGCATCACGGGCGTGGGGACGGTGGGCCTGAACCTGGTGGATAATGGGACGATCAAGAATGGCGTGGGCGATCCGCTTCAGCCGGGCGGAACGGCGGTGTTCGGTGCTCAACAGCCTTACGCTGCGGGAACCAACGGTGGAATGTCGACGGTCGCGGATATCAATCACGATGGAAAGTTGGATGTGCTGGTTGGCGGAGCATCCGCGGGAATCATGCTTGGAAATGGAGATGGAACGTTCCAGACGATGCAAACCGTGGCGACGGCGGGGGCCGTCAATTTCTTCGTGGCGGCGGCCGATGTGAACGGCGACGGAAATGTGGACCTGCTTGTGACACATCAGGTGGGCAACGCAATCGGCGTGCTGGCAGGCAATGGCAGCGGGACTTTCCAGGCGGAGCAGACATTTACCGCCGACAACGCGCCCGAAAGCATCATGGTGTCAGACTTGAATCGTGACGGGAAGCTCGATCTGGCGGTTGTCAGCCAGAGCATGACGTTCGGACCGACGATAAGCATTCTGCTGGGGAACGGAAATGGCACATTCACTACCTTGCCCACGAAGATATCGACCACTCCGTTTGTAACGATTTCTGAGGTGAACGGAGACGGGATTCCGGATCTGTTGATTTCGAACAATCCGTCTTCGATTGTCCGTGTTCTGCTGGGCAATGGAGATGGGACGTTCGGAAATCAGCGTACGTTTGCCACGAGCTTTGATCCGTACAGCATTGCATCATCGGATGTGAACGGCGACGGGAAGGCGGACATCGTGGTGGCGCTGGATTTTTCCAATGCGGTGGGCGTGCTGCTGGGCAATGGGGATGGAACGTTTCAGGCCCAGCATACATTCGGGGCGGGCCCCCATCCGGTTCCGCTTGCACTAGCGGACGTGAACGGAGACGGACGCATCGACATCGTCGCGGCAAACATAGCCGACGCCAATGGCCGGGATGGGACCACACTAACGGTGCTGCTGGGGAACGGCGACGGGACATTCCAAACGGGCCAGACGGTGGCGGCGGGCCCCAGGCCATACTCGGTGACGGCGGCGGATCTGAACGGCGATGGGCGGCTTGACCTTGTTACGCTGAATCGAATCCAGGGCCAGCCAAACGTCGGCGTATTGCTGGCGCCGACTGACGCCAGCCTGGCGGGTCCGGTCTACACGATCAAGCAGGCCTCGGAAACGATCTCCGGCACACCCAGTAACGATCAAATCACGCTGATGCGCGACCCCGACGGCCTGGAGATTGATTGGAACCGGGGAACCGCGTCGGGCCAGTTGCCCGCCAATGACGTGAACGGCCTGACGATCAACAGCGGCGGCGGGAATGACAACATTTTCCTGAACAATGTAAACGGCAACGCGCTGCCGAACCTGCTGCACCTGAATGGCACGTTCACGATCAATGGGTTCTCGAACAGCAACCCCTTCAGCGGAACGACGCTGGAGATCGGCCAAAGCACCGTATATTTTGATTATACAAACACAACGACTCCGGCGGCGGCGATTCTGGCGGCGCTGTCGAGCGGATATAATAACGACGCCTGGAATGGTTCCGGGGCCGGAACGTCCGGGGCCATCACTTCGAGCGCGGCGGCGGGGGGGCCGGTGGGCGTATTTGGAATTGGATACGCCGACTCAGCGGATGGGATTGTTGTGGGGCAGCCGGCCAACACCGTCGAGATTCGATACACGGTGATGGGGGATGCCAATCTGGATCGGGTGGTGAATTCCACGGATGCCGTCTTGATGGCGCGGAATTATCTGGGCGTGGGAAAGTCGGCTTGGGATCTGGGGAATTTCAATTACGACACAACGATCAATCTTTCTGATGCGACGATTTTGCAGAAGAACTTCAACGCCACGGCCACGGGAAGCGTAACCGCGGCGGTGGCGGGACTGGCCGCCGTTGGTGGAACTCCGGTAAGCGCGCCGACGATCACGACTTTGCAGCCGCTGGCTCCTCAGGCGGGTCTGGCTGGCGGGAACGATGGGCTGGCCGGAGGGATCTTCGCGTCTTCGGACCAGCATGCCAAAGACAAATTGAAGCACGGCGGCAAGTTGGGGAAGCGGCGTCGATAAGCCAGTGATTGTCGGGGCACATCCGTCGTGGGCCGGTCAAACCGTTAGCTTTGCGGCTATGCGCACCCAACGGCCTCGATAATCGAGGAATATCAGAGTTCTCCAGAATGTTTGAATGCAGGGCGAATGTCTCCGGGGAGTAAAGGAGGGGAGGTTTTGTAAGGGTGGTGTGACATGGGGTTGGCATGATCGAAGTCAATGGGCACGCCGTGGTGAATGACGGGCATCGGCGGACCCGCCGTACGGATGCTGAGTTGCTTGGCTCGTTTGCCAGTGATGCCGATGAAGCGGCATTCGCGGAGCTTGTGTGTCGGCATGGGCCGCTGGTGCTGGGCGTCTGCCGGCGGGCGCTCCGCGACCGGCATCTGGCCGAGGATGCGTTTCAGGTCACGTTCATGGTGCTTGCGCGCAAGGCGATGGACCTCCAGCACCCCGAACAGCTTGGGAACTGGCTATACGGTGTGGCCAACCGCGTTGCGCGGCGGGCGGGCCGCGCAGAAGGACGTCGGCGTGATGCGGAGGGCCGGCTGATGCAGATTCGCATGGATGATCGACCCGGCACGCACTTGGCAGTTTCGCATCTTCAATCGTTTCTTGACGATGAGATTCACCGGTTGCCGGCCAAATATCGAGCCGCGCTGGTGGCGTGTCATATCGAGGGGAAAACCAACCGTGAAGCGGCCCGGCAGCTTGGATGGCCCGAGGGTACGCTTGTGACTCGCCTTAACCGCGCCAAGCAGATGCTCCGGGTGCGGGCCGCCGAACGGGGTGGGGCGGAGTGTGCCGGGGCAATTGGCCGGGTGCTGGCGCGCAAACTTTCACCGTCGATCGTACCGGCGATTCTGCTGGCGAAAACGATCAGTGCCGTCTCTGAGCATGCGGGAACTGGGGTCGTTCAAACTGCGCCCGTGGCGCACAGCGCACATCTCCTATCCAAGGCGGCGAAGTTTGCCGCACTGGGAAAGACCAAAGCTGTTGGCGTGGGGCTGATTGCGATGGCGATGGGGGTGTCGGCATTGGCGATTGCTGCGGCCCGGCCCCGTGAGCCGCGACCTTCGGAGGTTAATGCCACGCGTTCGGATTCCGAACCGGCCGACCTCAAGCTAGCGATGACCGCGATGACTGATGCCGCTCCGGATCGCGCACTATTGGCGACGGTGAGAGCAGACGGCACAGCGTCTTTCTCGGCACAAGAGCCCCCTGCAATCACGCAATCTAAGCCAGCGAATCGCCCGCCGGTGATCTTCGGATATCGTGACAATGCCGGTACGGCACCCGACATTTCGGATCATTTAAACCGGAGCCCTCTCGCGCAGCTTACACGACCGATCCATATCGCGGCTGCACCCGCTTTAACTTCTACAACGTCCAGTCACTCCAAATCACCGCCGCAGTAGGCGGCCCGGCACCCGGTCACATCGCGGCGCCCGATTAAGTTAGCCGACTCGCACTAAATGACCGTGCGCGATTCCGCGCTTCGTGGCATGGGGCTTCCCCTTCGGGTC
>DAIRGS010000003.1:0-62748 GCA_036794395.1 Tepidisphaeraceae bacterium
AACCAAGTTTCGACAGTTGGACAACCTTCTGAATTGATCACAAGAAAATGCCCGGCTCCGGCGAGTTGGTTTTCCCACATCTCACCCGGCGCCAGACCCGAAGCCTCCACGACCACGGCCTGGAAGGCCGTGCCACTTAAAAGCAATGGCGCGGAATCGAGCACGGTCATTTAGTGGCGATCGCTCTCGCACCACGCCTTCCACATCTCCCGATATTCCCGCTCCACATCGCGCGCAAATCCCGCCCCATCCATCAAGGCCGAGCGCGACATGCGATCGCGCATCGTTGACCGCAACTCTGCCAGCCGCGACAAATCCCCCGCCAGCTCCACCCCGATCTGAACATACCGCTCCTTCGAATCCGCAATCAGCTCCGTCAATCCGACATTCGACAGAATGCTAACCCCTCCCCGCGTCGCGGCCGTCGGCCCGGCCAGTGTGATCACCGGAACGCCCATATAGAACGCATCACACGTCGTCGTCCCGCCGGGGTAAGGGAACGTGTCGAGGGCGATATCGACACTGTTGTATTGGTGCATGTATTGACTGATGGGAATGCGCGAGACGAAATGAATTCGATCCGGACTGATGCCCGCCTGGGCAAAATCACCCTGAACCCGTTCCCGGTGCGCACCTTCACCCGCGTGGATGATCAGTTCAGAGCCAGGCACCTTCCCCATAATCTCCATCCACACACTCAACGCGGCCCGGCTGACTTTCCCAAAGTTATTCAACGATCCAAACGTGACGTGCCCCTTGGTCGCCGCCGGAAGTGGGGCAACCCCCGGTGCAGTGGCCGGCGGCTCATAGCACCAATAAGTGTGTGCAAGACGAACCGATTTTTCCGAGTAAATCGATTCATCGATGCCCGGCGGATCGAGAAACGGATCGGTCAGCCGGTAGTCAATCGTCTCCAGCCCGGTTGTGCTGCAATAGGCGAGATAAGTAACCTGCACAGGCGCCGGCTTGCGGGCAAAGGTCAGCATCCGCGTGCCATCCATATGCATGGCAAGATCCACAAGGATGTCGATTCGGTCTTCACGAATCACCTTTGCAAGCGCCTCATCAGACAGGCCCGTGGTCGTTCGCCAGGCGTCAGAGGCATTTTTCAGTTTTTCAGTCACCGCATCAGGGCGCGCCAGATCGGTGTAACAGAAAATCTCAAACGCGCTATGATCGTGATGCTTCAGCAGCGGCAAAAGAAAACGCCCGACAGGATGTTCCCGCAGATCCATTGAAACATATCCCACCCGCAACCGCCGATCCGGCGAGCGCTCGTTGTCGTTCGGAATGATCTGGCCCGCAAGCGGCCTGGCGTACGCCTGGTTCCACGCCGCGTGCTCATCGGCAAGCTGTTTGGCGTCATACCCGGGATGAAAATGCAGACTGTATAAAAGATTCTCCGCCACCCGCGTATGCGGATCGAACCGCGCCGCCTGCCGATAGCACGCAATCGCTCCCTCGATTTCTCCCGTGTCCTTAAGCGCGTTGCCCAGGTTGTTGTAAGCCCCGCCAAATTCGTTGCGCAGAACAATTGCCTGACGAAATGCGTCTGCCGCTTCGTCAATTAGCCCTTTTTCGCACAGGATAATGCCTAGGTTGTTGTGCGCATCCGCATGATTTGCGTCGAGCGCAATCGCTCGCCGGGCCGCGACCATGCCCTCATCCAGCCGTCCCCGTTCACGGAGCGTATACGCCAACTGATGAAACGATTCCGCCCTCCCCGCCTGAAGCTCGGTCGCCCGTGTGAACGCCTCAATGGCCTGCTCAAACCGTCCCACCCGATGAAGCGACACGCCCAGATTGTGATACACATCCGCGGCATCGCCCCCCTCGGGCCGCAGCGCGATGGCGCGCCCGTAAGTTTCGATGGCCTGTGCGAATTCGCCGGCCATGTGCAGTGCGGCGCCGAGATTGTTGTAACCTGCCGGTAGATCGGGCCGAAGCGAGATTGCCTTTCGGCCAACCGCGATCGCCTCGGTCAGGTCCCCGGTCAGGCGAAGCACGTTGCTCAAATTGGAGAGGATTTCAGCATCGCTGGGGGTAAGAGCCAGCGCTGCTCGAAATTCCCCCAGTGCTGCCCCCGGCTGACCCGCCCTGACGAAAGAACGGGCCAGGTTGTTGTGCGAATCAACATCGGTTGGATCGAGCGCCACCGCATGACTCTGCGCAGCAATGGCATCCGAATGTCGCCCAACAGCGCTCAATGCAACCCCCCAGTTATTGTAATACGGCGCCGCATCAGGGCGCACGGAGATCGCCTTTCTAATCAGATCCACCGCGTCCGCGTTCCTCCCAATCTGATGCGCAAGCACGCCCAGCAGATGCAGCGCATCGGCGTGATCCGGCTGTTGCGCTAGAATAGCGCGGTAAAGAACCTCCGCCTCCCCCAAACGCCCGGCACGGTGATGGTTCATCGCCTGTTCCAGCGATTGCTCAATGGTCATTGATCGCCATTCTAGCCGAACAGGCTAATCGTATCTTGAGGCGGTACTTTGCATGTTGATGAGTCGGCCCGATGCCAAATTAAATAGGCTGGAATCGAAGAGTCGCCGCAACAATCCCGTGTACCGTGCGTCCAATTGACGTCATCTCACTAGGAGCACCCAATTATGCAGCTCGTCACATCGCACGCGGCACGTCATATCGCATTGCTACTGGTCGCAATTGCAGGTTCGGCAGTGCGGGGTGGACCGGCTGATGCCCCGAAAGAACCACCTCCTAATACCGCCCCAGAGCTGAAAATCCTGTCTGAGCCCGGACTTGTGCAACTCCAGGATGCATCGCGAACGCAAACCCCGCCGCCATCTGTTCGCAGCCGGTACGGCGGCTTGCTTAAGCAAATCGAGGTGCCGACCGACCGCGCAACGTATGGCGACTTCTACGATTTCGGGTTTTGGCAGGGCAGCGCCTACGCCGGCCACACCGATCTGCCCGCCGGATATTGGGTTTATCTCGCCCCAAATTGGTACATATTCAAAGAGGATGTCTCAACGGCCCCCGCTTCGCCGCCCGCCATCCCCCGCGCCTGGGGCCCAGAGCAGGCCACCGGCGCTCCCGATACCTGGCCCAAATCCGGCGACATCGGAACCGCCTGGGCCTCCAAAACCCCCGACGGCCAGCCCGAGTGGCTTGAATTAACCTACGCCGAGCCAATGCATCCTGCCGCAGCCCTGGTTTATGAAACCTACAACCCCGGCGCCCTGACTCGCATCACCGCAATCGACGCCGATGGAAAAGAACTCGAACTTTGGGCTGGCGCCGATCCGACCGCGGCCGGAAGTGAAAAGGGGATTTCCGTCGTCCCTCTCCACGCCGCCACCGAGTTCAAGACAATTCGGATTTACATCGATTCCCAGAAAGTGCCGGGTTGGAACGAGATCGATGCCGTCGGTCTTGTGAACGAAAAGGGCGAAACCCGCTGGGCCGTTTCCGCGAAAGCCAGCAGCACCTACGCCGAGCGGGGTTCTATTCCCCCCGCATCGCCGCCCATCTTCGACAGCCTTCGCAATCGCTAACCAGGATTATTCACCGCAGAGACGCCGAGTACGCAGAGAATTCAGAACGAGCAAGAACTTATGTGCAGAATCAACTAGTAGTTTGTCACGCATGTTGCGCAGCTTACACATCTCATCCCTCCCCGTTTTCTCTGCGATCTCTGCGACTCCGCGGTGAATCATGAATTTTCCGGGCTAACCGCCATGGCCTGCTAACCTACCACCAACATCTTCACATAAGAGTATGACTCGCCGCCCAATCCCCCGCCCCCGCCGGACCCAACTTTTACCACCCAGCAACCCCCACGCCGGCGGCACAGCCGTAAGCCGTCCCGCCGCGGTTCGATGAACTCACGCCACTTCCGCCACGTCGGAGACGAGGGCAGATTCATTCGCCAACAATCCGCCGACCGACACCCCGTATGAAAAGTTGCGGTTCATGCAACGCACATGTGCCTGCTCGCCTTACTCCTGCGCCAGCTTCCCAGCGAGTGCCAATTCAATTTCCTCGATCACCTGTTTGTTATCGGGCGTGGTCTTGCTTGCCCAGCGGCCGATCACGTTGCCGTTGCGGCTGACCAGGAACTTCGTAAAGTTCCAGGTGATTTCTCCGGCGAACTCCCCGGCGGTGGATTTCTCGGTGAGGAACCTATAGAGCGGCGTTTTTCCTTCGCCGACGACCGCCACCTTTGACATCATCGGAAAGGTCACATTGTAATTGCCCGAACAAAAAGCCTTGATCTCTTCATTGGTTCCAGGCTCCTGTTGGCCAAAGTCATTGGCGGGAAAGCCGATCACGACCAAGCCTTGGGTGGCGTACTTTTTGTAAAGCGATTCGAGGCCCGTGTACTGAGGCGTGTTGCCGGACTTGCTGGCAACGTTCACAATCAAAACCACCTTGCCCTTGTACTGGTCGAGTTTGGCGTCTTTGCCATTGATGTCCTTTACGGGAAAATCGAGTGGGCTGGCGCCGTTCGACCTTCGCGCGTTCATGACCACCCGCTCCATCCAGCCCTTCCGATCAATCCTCGACATAATCTGCAATGCGTTGTCATCACCGGCTTGGAGGATGCCCAGTTCCTTGAGTCGCAACCCCGCCTCTCCCCCTTCGCTTGCAAGGTTCAGTTCCAACGCCGCCAGCGCACGGATCAGCCAGATGTCGCGGTCCTTGGGTTGGTTCTTCAGGTAGGTAGCGCTGGCCTTGAGGATCTCATTGAGGTAACCCGTCGAGGCCTCGGCGTTGCCGCCCTTGGCGGCATTGCGGTAATCGGCGACGGCGCCCATGACGTTGGCACGCAGGAGCCTGTCGGAATCACTGATCGCCGGTGTGGCGGGCGGTACAGCAGCCGCCGTCACAGCCGGCCTGAGTGTCGCGGCTGATTTCAATCGGGCCAGTGCCGTGGTTGCCTCGGCACTGCCCAACTGGCTGCTCTTCTCATACCACCTGGAAGCCTCGGCGAGATCAACCTTGCCGCCCAGTTCCAGTTCGGAGCATCGGCCAAGCCACAGGCTGGCCCACCGCGCTTTTGTTTTGTCCGAACCTTCCGCGACGGTCAGAAGCTGTTTTCGCAGATAGCCCTCGGCTAGCCATCCTTTCTGTGTCAGAAGCGCCAGCACCCGAGCGGCTTTCTGCTTGTCGGCGTCTGAGACATTGCCCGCGGGAAGCGCGCGAATCCGCTCGCCGGCAAGGCTGCCGAAGAGGCTGTCGTCGGTCTCCAGCGCCCCGGCAGCCATGAGAAGCAGCGCGTCGAGCTTTTCGCCGTACTGGACGGTGAAGCTTTCGCACTTTGTAACAAGCCGAGTGAGGGCGGTACGCCGCTCCGGGCTGCCGGCGGGCAGGGCCTTGGCAGAGTTTGCAAGGTCGGTGATTGAGGCGTAGTCGGCTTGCGCGGAAGCCGACAATGGATCGGCGGCGAATGAGGCACCGCATTGAAGTGAGAAATGGAACAGGACCGCAATTGATATAATTCGGAACATGATGAAAAATCGCCAGCGCATTTTGCAACAAATGCCGCACCTTACACTCGTGCCGCAATCCTTTGTTGTGGCGCCCCGAGGTATCGAATTCATGGAAGGATTATCTCGAGTGCCCCTTGCGTCTTCACCGGCGAAGTTGCTTTTGATGCGGTCGATTCGGAGGAAAGGACGTCGTCGAGAGGGGATGACGCGCTAGTCGCGATTGTTCCAGTCGAAAGCACATCGTCCAAAGCCGAGGTTCCACGCGCTGGAACGCCGATCGCACGTTTCATAAGCTCATCCCAAACCATTCTGCGTCTCTGGCGCGCGGAGTTTGCCGCATCGTTCGCCTCCCACATACTCGTGGCGTAATTCTCAGTCATTTTGTCGATTGCGGTAGACATAGCCGACCCTTGCCCCTCTCCCTTAACGGCCAGGCCAACTGATGCGGAGGCAGCGGCGGTCCCCGCACCTTTCCACAGATTTGATTCAAACTCGTCCCGTTTAGCCTTTTCCTCCACAATAAGCTGCGCGCTAACCGAATATAGCTGCGCGGTAGACGCATCAGATAAATCTGAAGAAAGACGTTGGTTGGTGTTGGCCGTGATCTGCCGAGTCGCATTCATCAAACCGTCCCACGACTGCTTGCCCTGTGCCGTCCATGTGCCGCCTGTTGTTTGGCCGACTGAAGCTTGGAGGCGGCTTGCCGGGCATCGAATTGCTGTTGCTGCACCGCCTCGGCCTGCCGCTGGCCGGCGTAAATACGGTCCCAGGATTGAATGCTTTGCATCGACCTTTGAAACGACTGATCCACCGGTGAGGGCGTAATGCCGCCTCGTTGACCTGCACCCGGATTGGTGCCGTTCTTCGTCACTTCGATGCCATCGCCGATCGAAGGTCCGACTTGACGCCAGCCGGGCGTATCGTTTGGCCCCGTCGCTTCGTGATATTGCCACTGATATTTCGATCCGTTGACGGTTCCACCGTTGCCTGGTGCGTTTGAACTGGTCTGATTGCTTGCTGATTTACTGCCCGAATTGCTGCCGCCGGCAGGCGGGCGCGCCGTGCTCTGCGACCCAGCGGAGGACGTCCCGGAACTGCCTCCCCCGCTGGAAGCGCCGCTCGATGAGCCGCCGGAAGAACCATGCGAGGCGCCGCCGCCACTTGGCGGAGCGGCGGAGAGGTTTGAAATACTGAAGAATGCGCCCAACGACAGCGATGCAATGATTGCGAGCGAACGACGACGGGGGAAGTGTTTTGCACCCATCGGGGGAATCCTTTACATGGCGTTAGAGGCACAGATATGCGGATCGACCCGTCACGAACGGCTCATTACATTTTATACACGCGCAATTTAACTGCGAGGCCAGACCTGTCAAGACAAAAATGCGGCCGGTAACCGCTGAAGGGTCCGTGACACTCTGGTACGCCTTAACGGGATCGCTCTGAATTGGACACGGACCCGCTTGCCTAGGCACCAGCAACCAGCAACTGACAACTGACAAGTGACAAAGGATAACTGACAAAGGACAATCAGCAAACTTTCGACAAATGCAACGCAATGAAACGAAATGCAACGTTCCCCAGGAATAACTAAAACCGTTGACCCGGCTGCGAGCACTGATGGTGTAGGTCCGTCGTTGGTGCGATGATTCACCCCGTTCGGAACTCACAGGAGATGCGATGGCAAGGTGCTTACTGACGTTGTCCGTAGTTTTGATGCTGGTCACGATGGCGGCTGGCGCGCAACTCACCATCCGTGGCGGCAATAATACCTTCCAAAATCAGGTCACGATCACCATCGAAGGCGATTTCCGCGTCATTCGATCCAACGGCATTCCCAATCACCCAACCGGCCAATTCCCCGGCCGCGGGAATCCCAACACCATCTCGCCCCAGAAATACGAGTTTCGCGTCATGGCAAATCCCAAACCGGCCGCCGCCAGCACACCGCTCATCCTTGGGCCTTTCGGAATCGCAGTGAACGGCGTCCTGTTCGATCCCGGCGCGGATGAATGGTGGAACGGAGATCGCACCTCCGGCTGGCAATATGAGCCGCTCAAGATGGCGCCACTCTTCCTGGGAACGGATTCCAGCCACGCACATGTGCAGCCCAACGGCGCATATCACTACCACGGCATCCCCACCGGACTGCTCTACACCCTCACCGATGGCAAAGAAAAAATGGTGATCCTCGGATGGGCCGCCGACGGCTTTCCCATCTACAACAACCTCGGTCACACAAAGCCCACCGACGCCGCCAGCCCACTCCGAATCCTCAAATCCAGCTACCGCGTCAAGCCCGGCCAACGCCCCAACGGCCCCGGCGGAAACTACGATGGCGCATTCGTCGCCGATTACGAATACGCCCCCAACACCGGAGACCTCGACGAATCCAACGGCATCTTCGGCCCAACCCCCGAATACCCCAACGGAATCTACCACTACGTGCTAACCGACCAGTTCCCCTACATCCCGCGCCAATTTCACGGAACACCCGACAAGAGCTTCATGCGCGGTCCAGGTGGCGGCCGTGGCCCCGGCGGCCGTCGCGGTCCAGGCCAGGGTCCACCCAACGGCGGCTTCCACCTGATTCCCCCCTTCGCCGAAGAACCCCTGAACCTCACCAATTACCAGCGTCAAAAGATCACCCCCATCGAAGGCCAGGCAAGAAAAACTCTCGAAACCATCCTCACTCCCGATCAACTCAAAACGCTAAAAGAAACACGCCCTCCTCGCGGTGGCCCCGGTGGCGCAGGTGAACGGGACGGAGGCAACCCCCGACAAAGATCAACCCCGCCACGCGGCGGCATCCATCTGATTCCCCCCTTCGCCGTTGCGAAATTAAACCTCACCGATTCACAAGAGAAGCAGATCGCCGAAGCCCAAGCCATCGCCAAAGAACAGCTCGCGAAAATCTTAACCCCCGAGCAATTGAAGACACTCGAAGAAGCCCGCCCACCCCAGGGCGACCGCATCCCGTGACTCCGGCAGATAAATCCCCGCTCATTTCAGCACCGGCAGCAAAATCACCTGACGCAGGTCCATCACAGGGCCGGTCGCGGCCTTGGGTTTGAGAGTAAGGGTTTGGATGCCGGGCTTGTCGAAGGTGACCGTGCCAACTTCCAGGAAGGTGAAGGTGTGGAAGCTGCCGGTGTTTTTGGTCGAATAGTTGATGGTTTGATCGGCGACAGTGATCGTGATCTCCTTGGTTCCGGGGCTGCCCTGCATGGCGACTACGTTGAATTTGCCGGGTTTTTTCACCTCAAAATCCCAACTCACCCAGTCTTTCGGATTGGACCAGTAACCGAGTGTGTTTTTGTCGGGGCGAAATTCATATCGAAGATTCACGCCGTGAACCGTTGCATCGTGTGCGTGCAGCGTAATGGACAGATCGTCGGCCTGAATGATCGGCTTGCCCTCCGGCGCCGGCGTAAAAACCAGTGATTTGACGACCAGCGGCGCCTTGGCATCGGCCGGCTCGGTCTCAATCGCGAGTGGCCGCTCATTGGCAGTATCAATGTAAATCCGCCCGAGTTTAGCCGCTGCCCCATCCGTCGTGCCGGCCATATCCTTTCCCGCGATCGTAAGCTTCACCTTTCCTGCCGCGGCGTTCTCCAACCGCGCTTCCACGTCATACATCCCCCATCGAGAAGGCTTGTATTTTCCCTGTACCTGCGCGCCAGCCTGAGACGGAGTCCATGTGACGACCCCATCACCATCGCTCACCGCGCTATCCGCCGCACGGATGATCGATGTGAATGCCGAGACGATGACCCAGATGCACACCAGTAATCGAACGCGCATGGCAGGTTCCTCACATGAAGGTCGAAGGGAATTCGCGACCGCGAGCATACTCGAAACAGTATGCGTTAAAAACGCGCTTCGCCCCGCCTTGGCGGCTCGGTTTAGGGCAATCGCATGTGCCGTCTTTGGGAGTGCGAGGCTCCCGCCGAGCCGCGTTTTTCGGCAAAGCTTCAGCTCGGCGGGAGCCTCGCACTCCCAGGATCCATGCACAATCGCTCCATATGCGATTGCCTTGGCGGCTCGGTTGCACCGGGGCAACTCACGCGATAACGTTCGACCTCAGTTCTCAAACGACGGAGGCGATATGCGATGGTTCGGTTTTGTTTTGGCGGCAACAATTCTGGTTCCAGCCCTCCAGGCCGTCGCCGCAGGCACGGCAGCGGGAGCGGGAAAAAAAGAACTCAATCACGTCGTGCTCATCAAATTCAAACCAGCCGCCACCCCCGAGCAGATCAAAAAAGTCGAAGATGCGTTCGCCGCCCTCAGGGAAAAAGTTCCCGGCGTCACATCCCTTCGCTATGGCACCAACGTCAGCCCCGAGAACAAAAACAAGGGATACACCCACGTCTTTATCCTCACTTTCGCCACCGAAAAAGACCGCGACGGATACCTGATCCACCCCGCCCATAAAGCCTTCGGCGGAATCCTGGGCCAGGTCATGGACGACGTGCTCGTCGTCGATTTCTGGTCGCAGGACTAATGATGAAACGAGAACCCCCGGACATGCCGGGGGTTTCGATAAGTGCTAATGAGCACAAAACTAAAGTACCCCCAAGGGGGGTTGAACATTCTTCAAAAACAGCCGAAAAACAGGCTGTTTCGGACCTGCGCGGCACAGATTCCGGCACACCTGCGGACGAATCGGCAAGCAATCGACAACCGGCGGACCCCGAGCTTGCGGCGGTGGTGACGGCATGGCCAGACTTGTCGGCGGCGGTGAAGGCCGGCATCCTGGCGATGGTGAAGGTGTCTGGCCGGGGCTGACTGTCCGCCGGGGCGGACACCTGAACCCTTTCGAGCCTTTGACCATGCGGGCGGAGGATTGGGATTGAATCGCGACGCCCGTAAGATTGAACCATTGGGACGGCGGGCGCTGTTGCAACGGTGCCGGCCAAGCGGTTCGGGCGGCGGCGGCGTTCCTCACCTGTCCGCTGCCCCGCCCGGATCGACCCGAACCCGACAGGTGAGACATGGACCAACCCGCGCCCGCTGCGCCCTTACCGCCCGAGGCCATTCGAGCCGAAACGCTACGCCTCAAACTGGCGGAATGGCGCATTGAACTTACGGCCGGGCGAACGGTGCAACCCGCCGACCCGTCCGACCCCGATCCCTTGGCCAGTGAGTGGATGCGGTACCGCAAGGCGGAAGATGACTTTTGGCAGCATCACGCGGGCAAGTTGCCGCCGGCTTCCTGGCATACCGTCCAGACGCCCGTTGATTTCTACTGGTGGCTGCTGGGGCGCATCGAGTGCCTGAACCAGTTGTGCCCGGACCTGATCGGCCCGTTTCATCCTGGCCGTCGCTATCCTGTCCCGCTTCGATGGATCAATGAAGCGTGCGACCTGGCCGACCGCTACCGTATCCCAAGGGGTTTTGCGAAACCGCCTGCCGACCTGACGCCCCAACAGGCGCTTTCAATCTTCGATGCCTTGTTACTCGGAACGGACAAGGAAATCCGCCGGCGCAACGGCGGCCTGCCATGGCGAGGGACGCTGGCCATGGGGGCGGCGGCGCAGCAATTCGACCGGATGGCCAACGCCTTTGACGACCGGGGCCGAGTTGCGGCAAAGGCGGCGCACCTTCAAACGGACGTGAACGAGCTGGCGACGCAGGCGGGGCGGATTCTCTATCAGGCAATCGACGGCGGCGCGTGGCGGGGACAATGGCCGTGGGCGCGAGGGCGCAAGCCGGCCCGTGACCTGTTCATTTACAAGGACGATTTCAGCATGATTCCGAGCGATCAAGTTACGGACATGGAGGCGAACCCTGAGCGCTTCCGTGACGGCGAGCGGTTTCGGCTTCCCCGGCCGGAAGTCCTACCCGACGAACTCATCAAACCCGATCGCATGGCGTCCGCCTTCTGGATTGCCGCCATCAACGTGGCGGGACAGTACCCCAACGCATTCCGCATCAACCCGTATCGCTTGGACGTGACCGACGCGGAAGGCGACGAAGCCGACCGGCTGGCGTTCTGGCGACGACGGGCGGACGTGTTTGCCGATGCCTGCCGCTTCATTTCCACCTTGCTTCGGCAACAGCCGCCGCTGCCTGACGAGCCGGCGGGCGCGGCCACCCCGCCCCCGAGCTTAGACCCTGAAAAAGCAAAGCACTCCCCGGAGGAATCCGGCGGCCGGCGGCGCGGAAGGCTGACCAAGGATGATGGCAAAGCGAAGCGGGCGCACCTGCTGGCGACGATCCGCGAGCATCCGAGCTTGAAAGATGATGCCCGCAAGCTGGCGAGCATGATCGGCGTCAGTGAATCGTCGGCGCGCCGATGGATTAAGGATGAGGAACGCCAGTACCGGGAGAGCCGCGCCGCCCAACCGGCGGAAGACGACGAAGAATGAACGCGAATTGACAATTCCGAAAACCGAACGAACCCACAAAAAGCCCCGGAATCCGGGGTTTTTTCATTTAATAATGCGCCCGAAATGCAAATTCGACCGGTTGGTTGAAGGACCATCAACCGGAGATTTGCATGAGACGAAAACGAAAACGGATCGACCCGGACCTGACCCGCCGCGATGAAGCCCCGTACTGGGCCGCGGCGCTGGTGCTGGCGATCCGTGCTGGTGACGCGAGCCGGGCCGACAAAGCCCGATCTGAGTTGGAACGGCTGGGGGTAAACCTGGCGACGTGCGGCGCGATCCACAATCGGGCGCGAAAGGGGGCGGGCAATGAGCGTTGAACCCCTGACACCCATTGGCACGCCGCGCCTGCTGTTCACGCCCCGCGAAGCGGCGAAGGCGCTGAGCGTTTGCGAAAAGACACTTTGGAGCCTGAGCAAGCGCGGCGACCTGCCGGCGGTGCGGATCGGGCGGGCGGTGCGGTACGACGTGGCGGACCTGCGAGCCTTCATCGACGGGCAGAAGGGCGGTGCCCGATGAACCGCGAGACGAATTGGCTGCGGGTGCGGAATGATCGGCCCTGCCCGATCTGCCAGCACACCGACTGGTGCATGGTAGCGGCAGACGGATCGGCGGCGCTGTGCGCTCGCATCGAACAAGGCGCGGCGACGAAGACAAAGGGCGGGTGGGTACATCGGCTGACAGAATCGGCCGAGACGCAACCCAACAGAACGCGAAGTGTTGGGAAGGCGAAAACGTCCGCCCGGAAGGGAATGACCACAAAAGCGTACCCAACTGCCGACGCTGCGATTGAAGCCGCTGGCCGGCAGGCCGGTGGTGATGCGGTTGCGCAATGGAGCTACCACGGCCGCGACAGCACCGAAGCCCTGCGCGTGATCCGCTTCGCCCTGCCGAACGGCGACAAGCAATACCGGCCTATCCACCATGCGAAAGACGGCTGGCGGATCGCCGATCCTTCCGGCCCGCTGCCGCTGTATCGGCTGGGCGACCTGCCGGTGACGGGCACGGTATGGGTGACAGAGGGCGAGAAAGCGGCGGACGCTGCCCACGGTATCGGGCTGCCAGCTACCACGTCGGCGCACGGTTCGGGCGCTGCCGAGAAAACCGATTGGACGCCGCTGGCCGGGCGGATGGCGTGCATCTTGCCCGACGCCGATGAGCCGGGGCGGAAGTACGCGCAGGACGTGGCGCGGTTGCTGGCGAAGCTGGACCCGCCGGCCCGCGTGCGGATGGTGGAACTTCCGGGACTGCCGGACAAGGGTGACGTGGTGGAGTACATCGACGCCCGCGCCGGGCAACCGCCCGCCGCGATCCGCGCCGACGTGGAAGCCGTTGCGGCGAAAGTGCCGGAGTTGTCCGCCGGCGACGTGATCGGCGGGCCGGTGCTGGTGTGCCTGGCCGACGTGGAGGCGCGAGAGATTGATTGGTTGTGGCCGGGCCGCGTGGCACTGGGGCGCATCACGCTGCTGGTGGGCAGGCCCGGCGAGGGTAAATCATTCCTGACAACCGATATGGCTGCGCGGGTGACGACTGGCACGCCCTGGCCCGATGGAACGGATTGCCCCGCCGGATCGGTGATTCTCGTTTGTGCCGAAGACGACCCTGGCGACACCATCCGCCCGCGACTAGACGCACACCATGCCGACGTGCGGCGCGTTCACCTACTGTCGGCCGTTCGACGGATCGGCGCGGATGGTAAGCGGCATGACGTGATGTTCACTCTGGCCGACGTGGTGGCGCTTGAAGCGGCGTTGAAGACGCATCCCGATTGCAAGCTAATCGTGGTGGACCCCATCGGCAGTTTCCTTGGCGGCGACACCGATTCCCACCGCGACAACGAAGTGCGTAGCGTGCTTTCCCCGGTGGGCATGTTGGCAGAGAAGTACGGGCCGGCAGTGCTGGTTGTGGCGCATCGACGGAAGAGCGCGGGCAGCAACGCGGACGAAACCGCACTGGGAAGCCGGGCGTTCACTGGCATTGCCCGAGCCGTCTGGCACCTGAGCCGCGATACCGAAAACAAGGCCCGCCGGCTGCTGTTGCCGGGCAAGAACAACCTGGCACCGGAAGGCGACGGGCTGGCGTTCACGATTCACGGCGAACGGCCCGCCATCATTTGGGAACGCGATCCGGTGACGATGAGCGCGGATGACGCCTTGGCCGTTGAGAACGGCGGCGGTGGTGACGGGCCGGGAAGGCCGGCGGAAGAACGGGACAACGCGGCGGCATGGCTGGCGGCGGAACTGGCGGACCTGCAACCGCATCCCGTGGCGGACCTGCGGCGTGACGCAACGGCGGCCGGCATCGTCTGGCGAACGGTGCAACGGGCGGCCGTGACGCTACAGGTGATCCGCGAGCGGAGCGGTTTCGGGGGCGCGTTCATCTGGCGTCTTCCGAAACCCGGAACGCCCCTACCGGGTGACGCCCCGCCCATACGTGCCACAAGCCCGGAGAGTAGCAATTCTGGCACGAATGGCACGATTGACGAATCACGCGAAAAACACGGGTTTTCGTCGGCTGCGAGCGTGCCATTATCCCATACGTGCCACAATGATTCACTTGGCACGAATGGCGATGGCAGAGAGCGGGGTGAGTTATGACGCCCGCCTGTTCCACTGGCCGGACGCTATATCACGCCCTGCGCCGCGCCGGGGTGGTGCTGAGTGCCAACGGCGAACGGCTGACGTTTGATGCCCCTGCCGGAACGCTGACGCCCGATCTGCGCGGGCTGATGAAGGCCCGCAAGCCCGAGTTGTTGGCGGTGGTGCGGGGCGACTACCTGCGGGCCGCGCTGGCGATGGTGTTGGATGAACCGGAACCCGACCGGCAGAACGCCTTGGCGGAATGGTTCGATGAGCAGGCCGGCATCGGCGAGTACGACGGCAGCATGAGCCGTGGCGAAGCTGAGCGATCCGCCTACATCGCATTGTGCCGCGCTGTGGAAGGGGGCAGCGTATGAGCCTGTGGACGCTGACCCTTCGCCCCGAGGGCGACGGCCCGCCGGAAGCCTGCCGGGTGCGGCGGCTGCTGAAACTGGCGTTGAGAAGCTGCGGGCTGCGGTGCATCGACGTGCGGCATGAGGACACGCCGCGCCCAACACACGCTGACGAACGAAACGAAGCCCCAATGAAGCCGAAGGCATCCGAGCCGACCGCAGGCCGCTGCGATGCGGAGAACGAAACCTAACAAAACATAACGTCTGGAAAGGCAATGACCATGAAGAAGCGAACGAAGAAAACGACGCTGGCGAAGAAACCGGCAACAACGCCCCAGCCGAAGGCCGCGCCGGTGCCGGCGGAGATTCACCACACGTTCACGCTGCTGGCGACCCTCAACCGCTACCAGATGGAAAAGATTGGCGGGAAGGTTGGCAATCCGATTGCTGAGTCGTCGGCCAAGTTTGTGTGCGACCTGATGGAACGGTTCAAGGCCCGCGACCCCATCGAAGAAATGCTGTTCAGTCAGATGGTGTTGACCTATGGCCGCATGGCGTACCTGACGGCCTACGCGGACCAACAGAGCAACATCAAGTGGGCGACGATGATGCACGAAGCGGCGGATCGCGCCGCCAACACGTTCCGGCGGCAGATGCTGGCCCTGGCCGAATACCGACGCCCGCCGCGAGCCAACAGCTTTACCGCCATCGGGCAGGCCAACATCGCGCAACAACAGGTAGTGCAAAACAGGATTTCCGAAAATGAGACGACGAACGAACAAGGATCGTCCGGCACGCCCGGAACCGCGAAGATGCTACCGCCTGACGGCCAAGGGGCTGCAAGCCCTGCGGGAAGCCGCGCGCCGGGTGCGGCCGTGGCTGGCGAGCACGGGACCGAAGACGGCGGCCGGGAAGGTGCGGGCGAGCGGGAACGCCCGCAAGCACGGTGAACGATCCGCCGAAGCCATGGCACAGAGGCGGGAAGCGGCAGCGCTGTTCCGCATGATGCGGACGATGGAGCGCGACCCGAACTCCGAAGGCCCGGCGGCCGGCGGAAGCATCAACATTTGATGTTGACTATCAGACAACTATCGTGGAGAATGAAGCCGTGGCACGAAAATCGAAAACTCTGGTGGATCAAATCCGCCGCGCCGTGGATGACTGCGGGATGAGCCGCTACGCGCTGGGGCAGTTGATCGGCATGGACAAGGCGCAGATGTCCCGCTTCATGGCGGGCAAAGGCTTCCTGTCCGAAGACTCGATGAACCGCCTGGCGGAATCGCTGCACCTGAGCATTTCGAGCGGGGCGAAGCCGAAGGCTGCGAAGACAAAGGACAGGTGAAGCATGGCGACGATTGGCAATGACCCCAATGGCTACCGGCGGATTCTTTTCGTGGCGGGCGACAGCAGCCGCAAGACAATCCGGCTGGGCAAGGTGACGATGAAACAGGCCGAAGCCTTCAAGGTGAAGGCCGAAGCCCTGATCGGCGCTGGCATCACCGGCAACATGGACGATGAAACGTCCCGCTGGCTGGCGACGATTGACGACAAGATGCACGCCCGCTTGGCGGCGGCGGGGCTGGTAAAGGCGCGCACCGGCGGCCGGGCGGTGCTGGGGACGTTCATCGACGCCTTCATTGCGAGCCGGCCCGGCATGAAGGAACACACGCGATTGAATTGGGTGCAAGTGCGCCAATGGCTGGTGAAGCATTTCGGCGAGAGCCGCGACATGCGGAGCATCGACCACGGCGACGCGCTGGACTGGCAGACGTTCATGGCAAAGGGCGGGCTGGGGGAGAACACGTTGCGCCGGCACATCGGCCGCGCCCGCCAGTTGTTCAAGGCGGCGATCCGCCGGGGGCTGGTGCGCGGCGTCAATCCGTTTGAAGGAATGGCCGCGACGGTGCGGGCCGACAAGGAACGGCTGGTGTTTGTCACGCGGGACGCGATAGCAAAGGTGCTGGACGCCTGCCCCGACGCCCAATGGAAGCTGATGATTGCCCTGAGCCGCTACGGCGGGCTGCGCTGCCCGAGCGAACACATGATGTTGAAGTGGGGCGACGTGGATTGGGAACGTGGGCGCATCACGGTACGAAGCCCGAAGACAGAACACCATGAAGGCAAGGATTTGCGGATGGTGCCGCTGTTCCCCGAGCTGCGGCCGTACCTGTTGGAAGCCTTTGAACAAGCCGAGCCGGGGACGGAGTACGTCATTACCCGCTACCGGGACAAAAACGCCAACCTGCGGACGCACTTCGGCCGGATCGTCGCTAAGGCCGGGGTGAAGGCGTGGGCGAAGCCGTGGCAGAATCTTCGGTCAACGCGGCAGACGGAGCTTGCCGAGACGTACCCGATTCACGTCGTCTGTGCGTGGATCGGCAATAGCGAAGCCGTGGCGCAGGAACACTACCTGCAAGTGACCGATGCGCACTTTGCGGCTGCGATCCGCGAGCCGGTGCCTGCGACCGGGCAGACACCGGCAAGCCCCGCTAACACCGCGGCACAGAATCCGGCACAGTACCCGGCGGAATCGAGCTTACCCGAGCGGGAAACGGCAGGGGCTGAAAAGCAAAATCGCCCGGCTTTACCGGGCGATTCTGCTAAGTACCTGTCAGTACGGGACTTGAATGTACCCACAAGGGGAGTCGAACCCCTGTTCATATGCGTTTTTTAGCTAATAATACGGTTTTTTGTCACTCTAATTCGGTATTGTGTTGCTTAATTCGGTATTCAAGCCTACCATCTCGGGAGATGAAAAAAACCACCAAGGGGCATCAGCGTAGGTCGCCGAAGGGGGAAACGCCGCAAACGCGCCGCAATACCGAATTAGCGGAAATCAATACCGAATTAACGAACCAGGGCGCCACCGCTACTGCCGCGCTCGCCGACACTGCCGCCACCGACACCGCCCAGACCGAGTTCAAGGGCCGGGTGCGACGCCAGCCGCGCCGCGTTCGGCCGCACCCGAGCGGGGCGTGGACGATCTGCATCGGCAAAGCGCTCAACAAGCGCAAGACCAAGCTGCGTGCGAAGGACTGGTATTTCCCCAATACCACCGAGGCAGATGCGAACACCGAGGCCGGCCGCATCAATCAGCGGTGGGACTTCCTCTGTGCCCACTGGGCTCGGCTCTACCGCGACCGACTGGAATTGCTCGGCTCGTCGTTCGCCGCGGTCCCCCACTGGCAACCCGAACTGACGATCCAGGAGCCGACCGAGGCCGAAATCTCCGAACTTCAAAATCAGCCGCCGACCGCGGAGGAAATTGCCGAAGCCTATGTCGATGCCACGTTGCGCGCAGTCTTCGGGCTCTACAAGCTCCAGCAGGAAATGGACGTGACGGTGGGGGAGAAGCAGAACGTGACCCGAGGCGCCCTGCTCAAAAACATCCGCAATGGGTTGCGGTTTTTCCCCGACCCCGTGAAAGTGACCGACATCACGGCCGATCTGGTGCAAAGGACCAAGGCGGCGATGCTCACCGCCGGGCTGGGACGGCGGACGGTCAAGAATTACTTGGGCGGCATCCGGTCTATGCTGCTGTGGTTTTACGATTCCGAGTACGGCCGGACTCATGAAAAGCCGCCTCGGTTCGATGCCGCCTTCGCCGTTCCTCATGCAATCCGCACTGATATCAAGACCCACGGCGCGCCGGAGTTGAAGGCGATGCTGGGTGCCGCCACCGAACGCACGCGGCTGTTCGCGATGCTGGCCCTGAACTGCGGCATGTACCAGAGCGACATCGGTCGGCTGACGCTCGACGAGATCAACTTGAAAGAGGGCTACATCTTCTGGGATCGCGAGAAGGAGCCGCAGAATCCCTTCCGGGTGCGGCACGACCTGTGGCCCGAAACGCTGGCGCTCGTCGGCAAATTCATCCAGAAGCCTGTCGGCGAACCGCGCCTGTTTGCAGATTTTCGCAAGGGCAAAGCTGAACAGATCGACTGCTCAAAGCTGGCGTTCGTAGATCGAAACGGGCTGCCGCTGTATCGCGTTCGAGAAAATGGCGATTCCTACGACAAGATCAGCGACGCGTGGAAAGACCTCAAGGAGAAGCACGAGACTGCCCCACGCTTCAAAGACATCCGCAAATCAACCAACCAGCGCATCTGCGAGTTGGTTGCCGGCCAGCTCGGCGGCGACGATCCGCACCGTCTTGAAGCCGTCGGCGAAATCTCCAAAGAGTTCCTTGCCCAGAAGACGCCGACTCTCTCCCGCCTCTACCTTCAGAGCGGGATGAGCCTTTACGACCGGATGAATCGTTTCCTCCGGCTTGTTGGGGAAGAATTTCGCAGGGTTCGAGTCTTCGCTTAAATCCCGACGCCTTCAGCGGTTGGTGCCCACTTCCGCCTTCGGGACGCCCCAGCGTGATCGTTGATGAGCATGAAAGGCATTATTACCAACTCCGGCAGCCGGCAAGAACGCGCGCAGCTGCGCGGTGACGCGGCTAAGATGGGGAGTCAGACGCCGTTCTCGGCCGAAGAATCGGCCAGTGGGACACCCCGGCGCGGCCGACAAGTTCAGTTGAGAACGGATGCCGCTTACCGTACAATTCACTAATTCATGGTTCCGGACCCGTGACAGGAGACCCGATGGCAGAAGCAGATAAACATCCGTCGCACTTTGAGATACACGTGGATGGCGTTCGAATCGAAGTGACCGAGCAGAATCTGACTGGTGCTCAGATCAAGGCAAAAGCGGGCAAAGACCCGCAGTACCAACTCTTTCTTGAAGAGAAGGGAAACGCTCCGGATCAACTGATCGCGGACAACCAAACGGTGAAGATTCAGAACGGCCTGCATTTCTACACGGTTCCACCCGCTACCTTCGGAGCATGATGGGTCTCGTCGAAGAACATTTTGAGTCGCTCAAGACAAGGGATCGCTTCCACGAGGCGACGTTAATCGCCGTACCAAACGGCACCTATGTCGTAAGGATTCCGCGCTTCCCGTTGCCGCAGGGGTGGAATCGCTCTGAGACCACTCTGTACTTCGTGATACCCGTTGGGTATCCGGTGGCAAAACCCGATACGTTCTGGACCGAACCAGGTCTTGCCCTTGCGAGCGGAGCACAACCGCAAGCTGCGAACCCGGGTGGCAATCACTTGGAGGGGTTGCCGTCGGGCCTGCTTTGGTTTTCCTGGCATGCAGGCACGTGGAACCCAAATCGGGATAACCTACATAGCTACGTCGGTCTAATCGGAAAGCGCTTTCAGGAATTGCGATGACATCCTATGTCTTTCCAGCCGACGAATTGGTCAAGTTGCGACAGTCCTTACTGAGCGAAGGACCGAAAGAAGCGGCTGCCGTCATCCTCGCGGGCCGCGCCGCGAACAGTGGCAGGACCGCTTTACTTGTGCGCGAATGTTTTCCTGTCCCGAGCGTCGGGTACGCGGTACAAGAATCTCTCCGACTCACGATAAGACCTGAATTTTTAGCTCCGCTGTTGAAACGTAGCCGAATAGAAGGCTGGAGCATCATCTTTGCCCATACGCATCCCTTTTGCACGGATGATGTTCGATTTTCTCCCACCGATGATTCCGGTGAAAGTATTCTGATGCCCTCGGTGTTTAGCCGAGCGCCATCGCGGCCACATGCAAGTTTAGTGCTGGGAAGCCGCGGGTTCGACGCGCGGGTGTGGACCGCACCATCGTGGCCGCCTGAATCGGTAGACACGATCGTTGAATCAGGGAGTGAACTGCGAGTACACGCCCGTAGGCCCTCCGAAGCAGTTCCCCCCCCCGATGAGTTTGATCGTAGCGTGCGTGCCTTTGGATCAGCGGGGCAAGCCCTGCTTAAACGGCTTACGGTGGGAATAGTCGGACTCGGAGGTATAGGGTCAATCGTTGCTGAAGAACTTGCGCACCTTGGCGTTGGGCGCATGATCCTCCTCGATCCTGATGCGGTTGAGCCCACGAACCTCAATCGGCTTATTGGTGCGAACGCAATGAGTGTCGGTCGTCCGAAAGTCGATATCGCGGCGGAACACGTTAGCCGTATTCGACCGTCTATCCAATCAAATGCCGTAAATGGCAGTATTCTATCGGGTCATGACGGAAAGGCGCTTCTCGAAGCTGACTTGCTATTTGGTTGTACCGACTCACACGGAAGCCGTGCGGTACTCAACCAAATTGCATATCAATACATGATTCCCACAATCGATCTTGGGATCATCATCAACGTTGTGGACTTCAAAGTTCGGAGCGTCACGGGGCGCGTTCAGATGCTCGCTCCGGGCCTTCCATGTCTTGTATGTCAGAACTTACTCAATCCTGAACAGGTGCGTCGGGATTTTCTGTCTCCGAAGGAGCGCGCGCTCGACCCATATATTGTGGGTCTTCCTCGACCCGAGCCTCAACCATCTGTCGTTTCCCTAAATGGTACGATGGCATCGTTGGGGGTAACGATGATGCTGGCCGCTGTCACCGGCCTGCCGTCTCCAGCGCGTCATCAGGTCTTCATTGGGGAGCGCGGTATTGTCCGAGCTGTCGCGTCCTCGCCGCTTGAAGATTGTGTCGTCTGCTCTCGCAGTGGTGCGTTGGGCCGTGGCGATCTGTGGCCGATGATGTGGAGGCCGGGGTGAATGTCCCCAAGCGCCCAAATGTGCTATGGATCGGTGACGAGATTGCCGATGGGTTGCGGTCTGCCGTGGAGGCACTGGGCCTCACTGTTATATTGACGAACGTTGAGGGGGCCGAGCCGGAGCGTCAGAATCCACATGCTGTGGTAATGCCATTCGACGGAGTCACAGAGGAGAAATTTCGTGGGCGGCTTGCGCATCTACTCATTCGATCACTGGACAGTGGCGCCCTTGTTACGGTCTTGGCGCAACCACACACCGATTACGAAGTTGCATCCAAATTGGCAATGGAGCGAGTCCAGGTTGAAGACGCACACGCCACCGATCTTCGTGATGTATACCCAAACTTTCATGTAATTCATCCTGATGTACGGGAATTGGCCCGGCTACTGCGCGATCACAATCCGGGACTTGCGGCAGACCAGCACCTTGTGCTTCAAGATCACGAGGGAAGTACAACCCCGGCGGAAAAGTTGCTCCTCCGAAGGGCGTTCAGTGGATTCGACAGAATCGTATTGAAGCCACTTAGCGGGGGCCGCTCACCCGATAGCAAGGTCTGGAGAGTCGAGGCCCATGCTGGAGAACGATGTTGCGAGCCTTTCGTCGCCAAATGCGCGCGGCGTCTTACATTGGTCGAAGAGCTGAACACGTGGCGAGAACACGTGTTGAATTATATTCCATTTCCTTTCCGCGCGCCACCCGTTCCGGAACGTTTTGTGACGGGAGCAACCAGGGCGCTACTAGTCTCGATGCTTGCAAGTCGAGCACATCGTTTTGACGAATATGTTGCAACCGTCAAGGGTCCAGAACTGGCGATCGCTGCGCTTTTTGATGGTGCGTTGCGAAATTGGCGGCGCCAATCCCGGCCAGTTCGGCTCCAGCTGGGGCAAGTTTATACTTGGGAAGCCGATCAAGCAGAGCGGACAAGGGAGGCTGATCGTCGGTCTGGAAGACTCTCCCGAGCTGTGTTGCCGAGTCGTAGTTCTCTGACAGATGCATTTGAGCTTGCGAAGAAACGACAGTCGGACGTGGCAAACCCAGACGTGCTCTGGGCAATGCTCGCAGCGCTGCCGGAACTTGAGTACCACGAATGTCGTATGCATGGGGATCTGAACCCGCGGAATCTCTTCGTACGCTGGAATGGGGTCGATATCATCCTGATCGATTTTTCTCATGCTGGCGATTGGGCGCCGATGTCTCGTGATCCCTCACGGCTGGAGGTGAGCACGGCATTCGATGTGTTTGTCAAAATCAACGGGGAGAAACAGTTCTTAAGTGACGACATTCTCAACCGCTTTTACCGACCGCCACTTCTGCCACCGCGTATTCCGGCTAGTGAGGACGGGCGATTAGAGGCCGTTCGACAACTTAGGTTGCTCGCCGGTGGCGAGGGAATCAAGAACGCGGAGTATGCGACAACCACCGCCTGTCACCTATTGAAATATGCGCGTGCGGGCAGCCGAACGGCAAGCGAAGTTTCGGAAGGTGAAGCGCGACGACTCCGTGGATTGAGCTATCTCCTCTCCGCAAAACTTATTCAATGGCTGCGTGAAGGGAATAATGCGAGGGGGGGTGACTGAATCATGTACCTCTATCGCGACGTGATTTACACGCAGATCGTGAGAGTCGCCGATCAATCCACGGCGGCGCAGTTCCTCAAACCGGGGACATTGGTGCTCGTGATGCCGGGCGAGAAGCCGAAATGGTTAAAATTCATTTGTCCATGTGGCTGTGGCGAGGTCGTTTCGGTCAACTTAATGCCTGGGCAAAGTCGAGCGTGGAGAATTACCTTAGAGCCTAAGCGGGGCCTCTCGTTATGGCCGTCGGTGCACTTGCAAGCGGGATGTAAAAGTCATTTCACACTGTTCAACAATACGGCGCGACTCCTCTATCGCAAGCACCCGCAGGCAGATGAAGGGGGTGCGGAGACAAATGACCGCGGGGGCTGGATTGCATAACTTTCCGCTCACCTCGATGAACCGTCCGCAGCCGTACCCGGTATCATGCTAATCTTCGCTTGGAACAGATCCACTGCGTGCTTCCGCTCTTCCGGCGTAAGCCCCGCCGCATCCATCCGCCGGTTCCAGTTGTTTCGCAAGTCCTCCAGGCTCTGGAGGCCGTCAAACCCGACGGCGCCGGCCTTGCGGACGTACACGAGGTTCTCGGGTTCGCTGACGGTAATCTCCGCGATTTCGGGATCGGTGAACGACTCGCCCAAGACGTACCCCACAATGGCCGCCATGAACGGCGACATACCGGGAAACCTTGAAGGCCGAAGTTTTGTGACAAGAGCATCCATCGATTGACGATCTCTGCCCAATGCGAATTCTCAGGTTAGAAGGTCCGACAGTCCACGAATATGACTCACCGTTGAATCTGCCGCACCATCGGCGACGGAGACGATCACACGAAATAGCGGTCCATCGGGCAACAGAAGCTGATGGCTTTCAAAGTGGTCATCAAAGATATCGGGGTCGGCGGTGACTCGCGCCAAACCCGGTTCGCCCGGCAACGAGAGGCTAAACGTCCGAGGTTCCAACTCCTTACATACCGTGCCGGGCGGCAGCATCTCGGATTGCAACAGCAATTGACCGATCTGGGCGGGTGTGTACGGCGGTGGCGAAAACGCCGGAGGCAGAAGATCCGCATCGCTCAGCTCATCAATGTCAAACGTTGACGCCTCGGCGGCGCCCACGAGTATCTCGACGTTCCGCACGGCTTCGTGCCGTCCCTTTTCGCGGTCTTCTCTGCGTCGCAGCGCGGCCGCTTCGAATTCCTTGGGTAGCTGCGCGAGAATCGGCTGCAATTTTCCGATCACGCCGTTAAAAAGCCCGATCCGCGCGCTGAGCGCAAAATAAACATCCGCCTCCACGGTATCGGCGTACGCGAGATTGATGACGCGCACCTCTGGAAACCGCTGTCCGATGCGGTCAATGCGGCCGATTCGCTGCTCGACCTTCATTGGGTTCCACGGCAGATCGTAATTCACGACCACGCCACAGCTTTGTAAGTTCAGTCCCTCACCAGCGGCGTCGGTGCATACGAGAACCTTTACAGTGCCGTCCTTGAGCATTCGCTTGATCTGCTCCTTCGTCCGTCCGGTCCATCGACCGGCCGCATCGCGAATCTCGCCGCCGCGCCCGCTGAAACAGCCGACCGATACCTCTAGCTGGTCTGCAAGGAACTCGCGCAGAAAGTCCATCGTGTCGGTGTATTGCGTGAAGACGATCGCCGAGTCGTACCCGTCGGCGAACGCGCTCTGAAGCTGGTCGCGCACTTCGCGGGCCTTGGTGTCGGTCCCGAGCTTTGCGATCCCCTTCAGCAGATCCTGAATCGAACTCTCCTCTTCCACGCCTAGCGCCTTGGCCTGAAGTTCATCCGCCTCGTCATTAGCGAGGACTTCCAACGCCCGGTCGTCCTGGGGGAGATCCTCCTCCAGCCGATCTTCATCCCCGCGGCCCGGCTCGAAGCCCTTGATCCGGGCCAGTCGCGATTCCAACGTCTTTCGGAGCGAATAAAAGCTGCTGGCCAATCGGCGACGATAAATCGTCATCACGAACCCGACCGCAGTTTTTTTGTCCGGCGACGCGGATTGATACGTGGTGCTGATGTAATCCTCCACCGCGTCGTACAGCTCGCGCTCCGCCGTGCTAAGAACGACAGCTTTGTCCAGCACCTTCCGGTCCGCGATGGGCGAATCAAGCAGCCCCTTTTTGAAATACCGCCGAAGAAGGTTGCGCGTGTGCCGCGACATCCGGTGGTAGATCGGGCTGCACGATCGGAGAAGCGCGATCAGGGCTTGGCGTTGCTTTGTGCTGAGCCGCTTAATTGGGATCGTCGTGTTCGGCTCCCGCGCGGCGGCCAACACTTTGTTGACATCAATCTTCGATAGATGCATCGCGTCGCTGATTCGATGGACCAGCGTGTCCGGCGCGGCCCCGAAGTCGCGTTCGGTGGCCTGAAACAGCACTGCGGCGCGGTAAAGGTCCTCGTCGCCCGGATTGCCCCCGAGCATCTCAAAGTAATTCGTGAAGACGCCCGGCGACCATTCATCGGGCATGCCCAGAAGGCTGAGAAGGTCCCACATCTCGACCGGATGGACTTGCATCGGCGTCGCGGTGAGCAGCAACAAGGATTTCGCCTTGTGTTTGATCGAATGCATCAACCGCAAGAGGCGGTTTGGACCGCCCTCCTGCGGCGTTCCCGGCGCGCTTCGGCGGGCATGATGTGCCTCGTCGAGCACAAATAAATCCCAGTCTTCGGCTTCGATCAGCTCCTGTTGCCGCTCCCGGCGCCGCATCAGGTGGCTGCTGACCAGCACGATGGGCTCTTTCGTCCATTCGCCTCGGCTGACCGGCCGTTCAAGTGGCCCCGTTCGGTGATGGTACTCCGGCCAGCACAGTGACTTCCCCGTGTAGATCGGCACCAGCAGATTGAACTTCTCATAAAGCTCCGATTGCCACTGCTTCAGCAGCCCCTTGGGCGCCATGATCAGCACCCGCTTGGCCAGCTCCGCGATCCACGTGTGCCGGATAATCAAGCCGGCCTCGATCGTCTTGCCGAGCCCCACTTCGTCCGCGATCAGCAGACGTAGGGGCCAGGTGTCGATCATCCGCTTGTAGGCCCGAAGCTGATGCGGCCATGGTTTCACAGCGCTGGTGACCACCGCCACCATCGCGCCGTCGGGCCGCTTGGGCGCATGTTTAATGAAGGACCAGATCAGACGTCGTCGCTCATCGATCGGCATTGGCGGCGGCGCATCGTCCGCCGGGGCGTCGCCATTTTCTTCATTGGTGGTCTTCTTGTCCTTCGCCTTCGGCGGCTTTACGAACGTGTCGTCGATCGGAAGAAACTCCAGAAGCTTCTCTTTGAGCGCCTCCGGGAAGTCGAATACTTTGGCGCTTTTCGCTTTCCCCGACCAGAGCTTGGCAAACTCGCCCTCGGTTTTCCTGACTTTCGCGGCGTCCCACTCACCTCGCCACGAGCAGCTCACGTCGAACGATTCGCAATTGTTCAGCCACCCCGCCGGCGTCTCGTTGATCGATCCCTTGAACACCAGCTTGTCGCCGGCATCGTCCACGATGACGCCGGCCTTGGCGTGATACAAACCCAACCCAGCTCGCATCTCGCCGTGCTCATCCAGCGGCACGGCAATTTTCACGTCCAGAAACCCGTGCGCGATCATCCACGCCAGATAGCCGATGTTTCGTCGCGCTTGAGGGGATTCGTGAGTAAGTGGAATGCGGTTGATCGACGATCGCGTCACCGCCTCGCGAACGTCGTACCCCTTCTTGATGTCTTCCACATCCTGTTCGCTCAGGGTGCAACCGACGAGCAACTGCATCCGCCCGCCGCGGGCGATCAGTGCGTCCAGCCCGCGTGCCGCCAGCGCCAGCACGTCGCCCGAAAAATACCCCGTTGCCCGCAGGTACAGGCGCGCCCGCGACAGCGCCGGGACGAAGAACATCGCAACCAGATCGCCGTCCTCGTGGCTGTACCCGACGTCCCAGTCCCGGTCTCGCAGCGATGATGTCCCCGTCCCCTCGTTCACGGCTTCCCCGCCTCCGGCTGGTCGAACAGCATCCATTCCTTGGATTGCGGCACCTCGCCAGAAAACATGAGCTTCCGTAGCTTCTCCATCGCCTCCGCGTCCGCCGCCGCGCCGGCAAGCGCGCCCTTGCCGCTCACCATCCGTGGGGTTGGCAGCACCTGTAGCGCGGCCTCCATCGCCATCAAGAAGGCGCTGTCCTTGTGCAGTTCGGATCGTTCGATTAGTTCCTTGGCCACACCCACATTCCGTTCCCGCACCGCCTGGGCGACCTGGTGAAGGGCGTCGAGCCGGCAAATACCGTTGAGCGATCCAATGGCGCTCTTCTTGGCCCGCTGGCCGGAATCCCACACGATGACGTCGCCGCCCTTGAGTTCCAGCACCTTGTTGCGCAACTGCTCGTCGAAATTGACGCCGACCACCCGCGCCAGCTTCAGTGCTTCGTCTGCCGGAAACTGCGGGCTTTTGAAAGCGTCCCACGCCAGCACGAACCACTCGGTTACCGGATCGAGGCTCGCCTTTCGATGGACCGTGGTCAACTCAAGAAGACGCCACTGCTTTACCGCCTTTCGAGCGGCCATGAGAGCGTCTTCAGGTCGCACCGCATACGGGTCCCACTCCTCATCCTCCACGAGCTTCAACTGCGCGCCCTTGACCGGCAGTGGCCTCTGGTTCGCCCGGCCGCGCTTCATGGGCCAATTCTTGCTGAACACTTCAAGCGCCGGTCCGAAGCACGACAAATACAGGTCCACACCGCTCATGCCGATGTCGTGAAATAGCCCTACTTTTTGAAGCACAATCTCCGTTACCTTTGGCTCGACGTCTTCCCAGTATGTGGTTTCGGCATTCGCGGCCGGCGTCTGGCGCGGACGGCAGACCAGGAAGATCGTACTCTTCGCGGCGTTCTTATCCTTGATGTGCAGGCTCCCCTCCGCTTCAGTCTGGATCGGCCAGCTTGCCGTGATTACAAATCCCGCGTCCACCAGACCCTTGGCAAGCGCGTCCCACGCGCCGGTGGCCTTGTGGGTGAACATGAGGGTCATGATGCCCTCGGGCTTCAGTACCCGACGGGCCTCGGTAAAGATCGCCTGCATCCGCTCCTGGTAGTCGCGGCTGGCGCGTTTCTTCGCCCCGCCGCTTCCTTTGACCTTGGAAAAATCCTTGAACTTCGCCGGGTTCGCGACGGCCTCGCGGTCCTTGTCGGTCAACTGGTCGGCGAACTGTTCGGGGAACAGCAGCCCCGCAGTCCGCTTCAGCCACACGTAAAAGAAGTCCGCCAACTCCGCGTACATCACATTGTCGTAGTAGGGAGGATCGAGTACGACCGCGTCGATGCTGGCGTCGTCGAGTTGCGTAACATTGTCGCCAGAACCTCGAATTATCGTAATTTGGGAGGTGCCATCTGTCTCCGCCGACGAGCGACGAAAATCGAGGGTAAGGCCGTCGCCGGACAACTCGGTACCACTAAGCTGAATAAGCTCCGCCAAAGCTTTCCCAGTCTGCTTGATCGCCCAGTCATAGCCCAAACCTGCAACACATGGAGCCATTTCCGCATAGCTCCAAAGGAACGCGAAATCGTGCCGATCAAAGACTCCGGCGACCACTTCACGATTGGCGTGCCAACGGACTGATCTCGCGTTGTAATTCAGGAGTTTGTCCAATCCAATCGCCAGGTAGGACATCGCCGCTTTGTCGATCTCGTTGAGTTTCTTCGATGTTGCGCATTCGGCGACAAGCTCGTGGAAGACTTCCACGCTCGTCCCGTGGCCGAGCAACTGGCGAGGTGAAAACATGTCGCGCCACTTCAACATGCCGACCTTGCGAGGCTTGTCTGTGCCGCTGCCGGTGTCATCGCCGGTCTTGTGCCCGTGCGGAATCTCCTCGTCCGGCACGATATTTCTCGCCAGCCATTCTGGCATCTTGGCATCCAGCGCCTTTTTCACCTGATCGGCGATGTCGTCTTCGGGGCGTGGGGCGCGGAAGCCGCGGGTCTTCTTGATCTTGGGTTTACCGTTCTTGGCGTGACCGATCACTTTGCGTTCGGTGTAGACGACGGCGTAGAGCTGCTCGCCCATGGCACCTGCAATGGCTTGAGCCTGAATCTCCGTGTTGTTGAAGACCCGACGACAGTCGGGAAACGGGCAGAGGCCGTCGCCACCTTTGACGGTACCAGCAGATTGGTGGGACGTATCGTCGACAATTTCAAACTTGCAGACGCGGTCTTCCGGGTTACCCGTCTGCGGCACCACCCGCACGCCAACGCCCTTGTTGTTCAACCTCCAATTCGGCGACAGCGGCACAAGCCCGTTGCAATAGGGGCAGTGAACGGTGCGGGCCCACAGATAAGTCGCATCCTCACGTTCGGGGTTCGGATCGCTTGGAAAGAATGGCTGCATCCGCTCCTTCATCACCGTCAGCCACTTCCCAGCGAGCACTTTGTACCGTTGCAGCAACTCAGGACCAAAACGTGCGGGGAATTCGACCGTTGCCTTCAGGATGAGCCAAGCGACGGGGTTGAGGTCATTGGCGTAGGTATCACAGCCGAGCCGCATCGCTTCGAATGGGATTGACCCACCACCTGCGGTGCTATCGAGGACACGGGGAGAAACACCCTGCCCCCCGAGGGTGCGAACATAATCGCGATCTGCTTCGGTTGGGTTGTAGCCAAATGCTCGGTCATATCCATAAGGGTTTGTAACCCGAACGCCGGTCCGTATTGCCTCTTGTATTAAGACCCTTGCTTTCGCTGGGTCGCCGTGGATGCCAAGGGCGTGGAGGAATTTCTTGTGATCGGCGTCGGCGGGAAGAAGGGACGCCAACACCGCGGCCCGGCTGGCGACGAGCGGACGACGCGCCCACCACACGTGCAGCCGGTTCGGCGCCGGGAACGGCGTCATCGGCGTCCGCTCGCGCAGCGACTCGATTCCAATCTCCACGATGGGCAACCACTCCTCGATCAGCCGGCGCGTTGAACCAACGGCGGGCTTGCGGCTGATGTCGGCGGCGGCATTGGTCATGGTCACGAACTCCTTCCCAGGAAATGCATCTTCCTTCTGGGCTGGCGGAAAGCAAAGTGTTCGCATTCGGTCAGACGGTCTTGCCCGTGTTCTGGTCGATTCGAACAAGCCGGAGATGCGATGGCGAGAGGTGATCGAAATCGCGGTCGGTGGTCATCAAGGACGCCTGAGAAACATGAGCTACGGCGGCGATCCAAAGATCGTTTTTGCCCATTTGGTTACGGCCGACTGATCGGCTGTGGGCGTCGATCTCCGCGTAGGCATCGATGATTTGGGATTCATTGATATCGACGGTGACGAACTGCGCAAGGATGTGATTGACGGTTGTGACTTTGGCATTTCCCCACGCGCGTTTTTTCGCGAAAGCCAGTGCTTCGCCTCGGGTGACGACGCAAATCAGTGGTCGGTACGGTGAGGTCAGCAGCGTGTAGTCGGCCTCGATTTGCTGACCAACAGTCTTGCCCCGCGAATAATGGATGACGATGTTGGTATCCAGGAGGTAAAGCAACGGCGCGGTCATTCGACCTCCGCCAGGGTGCGGAGAATCTCATCGTCGCTTTCGTCGCCGGGCCATTTTCCGAAGACCGCTTTCATTCCAGTGGTAGCCGTCTGCGGTTGCAGCAAGTGTGACTTGCGAAGCGTGAGACCTCCCGGAGGTGGCAGTCGGGAGAACAGCCGATCGGCCGCGGTGGCGGCATCAATCGCTTCGGCATCGATGCGCAGCGCCGTGCCGGAAGCGCGGTAGGTCACCTGGCCGTTGACGACCACGTCCTGGTCAAGATGTTGCCGTAGCGGAGCCACGTTGGACCCGAGCCAGATGCCCCGGAGTTTCTGGCCGTCCTTGAGGATCAGGATGAAGACCTTGTCGCTGGCCCGGATCATGTCCAGATGGCCGGTCACACGCGCTCGCACCGGCACCGGCGTTTCCATGTACAGCAAGCTGGCTATCTCGGCCAGCGCGCGGTCGATCTTCGGGGGACGCTCGACCGGTAGCCGGCCGCCGAGTAACGAGATCTCATCCACGCCATGATGGAAGACCGGCTCTTTGAAGCCTTCGAGCCGCCTGAGAACACCAATATCAAACCGATCGCTGTCGCGAACGTTCCTTGCAACGTCGGTGACCATGTCACCTATCGCGTCGAATGCGGTATCGTCCTGACTGGGCAGCGCACCAAAAAGCTGGCCTTGCTTGTACACCTCGTCGGCCACGTCCCCGAACCGTGGCGCTTGGAAATGCAGACGCGTGCTGTTCTCAGCGCCAGCACTGATGCCAACAAATCGCACATCGGACGCCCGGCGCATCCACTGCGGTCTGCGCCCACGTCCGCGACTGGAACCTCGGAAGCCCATGCCGACCGAATCGATGGCGAGGCTCTTCATCCGTCGAAGGATCGCGCCAACGGGCTCGGGGTCGGGCCGGCCCTCGGCTACACGCCTTCCTCTGATGCTGACTTGATGTTCAACAAGCATGACAGGCCAAGCCTTTCCGCAGTTCAGGAGCGCCCCGCGGCGGCGGGGGCGTTGGGCAATGTCTGATACTATTCTACGCCGGACACCATCGGTCAGGGGAGCATGCTAAGGCGTGGTGAGCAAAACCCGAAGCGCAGCCAAGACGCGCCGCGGATAGACGCGATGGACAGCCATGCCGAGCCAATACCCCGCCTCTTCGCGGCTCATTTTATCGATGCCGTCGGCGACCATCTTGATTCGATCGACGCTTCGCATCGGCGCGAGCACGCGGAAGAGCAACGCCATGGTGAGCGCCAAGTCCTCGTCGATCTGAAACTCAGCGACCTGGCCCTTCCTGACATTTGCGATACTGATGCCGGCCTGGCGAAGGCGCTTGGTAATGCGTGATTCCATCATGCGCCACGGTCGCCCGGCGAGCGAAGCTGTCCGTTCGGCCTGCTGTAAACGCGGGGTAGACGTGCTGGGCAATTGCCAGATCGCCACCTCGATTTCAGTGTTCGTCGTGGCAGCGACGCGCAGTTGATAAATTGGATGGCTGTCGGCCCGACTGAGCGAGAGATTCGGTCGAAGCGGAATTGGATTCGCAGTCATGTTAAGCACTCTTTTCTGGCGCGGCTTCAGCTTCAACGTAAGCTTCGCCGCCGCCGTACTTGGTCATGGCATTCATGAACGCGTCGGCCTTTTCGGTTGCTGTCGCCAGGGGCGCTCCGAAGGCCAGTGTGTATTGCGCTTCGAACTGATGATCGGAAGCGGCGCGGATTTGTGTGTCGATGAACGACTTCACGGCATTGGCCTTCGTCATATTGCCGCCGAACTCGACCTGAAGCGCGTCAATGCCCTCGGCATCAACGTTGGCGGAAAAGTGGCACGTGATGGTCGCATCGCGAAAAGTGGCCAGAGCCTGATGGACCATCCATGCTGGGTTGGCTTCCCAGAGACGAATGCGAATCTGACTAACTGTTTTGATCCCCCCTTTACGCAACTTCTCGAACAGTTCGGCGAGCGCCTGTTTTAGCGGTCCTTGTGCTGAGAATTCAGGCTTCGGCTTCGCGGGCTCGGCGGCGGACAGGCCGATGCCTCCAACGCCGGTAATCGGTGCCGCGCCTGTTGGTGAGGTCTTCGTGCCACCACCGCTGACGCCGCCGTATGTCTGGATCGGTTCTTCTTTCGGTTTGCGCGGCCAAAGCCCAACCTTGTTCGCCTCCGACATCGTGTAGACGAAGGCGTTGTCACTGATTGAAATAGAAGGCGTCGGATCACCTGGACCCCAGACCAGATCGCCTTGTTTATAGACGAACAACCCAGTGTCGATCCCCTGGCGAATGCATTGCATCAGGGGACCGTTGTCGAGCAGCATCGACAGCTTCGGCGCGCGCCGGAATTCGTTTCGCAATTCCTGCGTAGTGAGAAAGCCCTTCACTTTTAGCGGCGTCTGGTCGCGCACGAAGCCAGGCGCATCGGGCTGATCTCCCGCTTCGAGGAGCTTCTTTTGATCGCGGAGCGCACGACGGATGTGGACCTGCCCATTGCCGGGATCGCTGGAGACGTTCGCCAGCTCGATCGCGGTGTGGCCGAGTTGGACATTTCCGCCGCCGACCGCAATGTGGCTGGGGTAAAACAGGTGGCGGTAGCATTGCATGATTGCTTGCGCGATGCGGAAATTCGACTTATCGAATTCTTCGTTCACCGTGCGCTGTTGATGATCCGCAAGTTCGCGCATGCGATCGGGCTTCTTCAATTCCACCAACGCAAGTTTTCGGCGAACCGCTTGCTTCATGTCCTCGCGATAGCGCTCATCGGCTACGAGGAAGACCAGGTTGTTCTGATAACTTCGAAGTTCTTCTTTCGTTCCTTTACGCTGGAACATGCGCACGATATCCCCAGGCAGCGACGTTGGCTCATCGGACACGGCAAACGCGTCGTAGCCGAGCAGCACGAGATAGGGTCTGCCATCGCCGATGTCGTCCGGCACGTTGTAAGGAGCCGCCGCAAAGGGAATCAGTTCAAGGTTTTGGCCGCGACCGTCGAATAGATCACTGAGCGTTTCGTTTAACGTTGTTCGCAATTCATCTGCATCAACATTGTTCATCGCCTTGCGGATCATCTGTGTGAGGTTCGCCTCAACCCGGAATCGCAACGGCGCGCCGGGGCGGTCGTCGAGATAGAGCGATTCGGCGACGAACTGCTTGCGCGCCGACTCAATGAAGGTCGGCTCGATTGACGGCGAGCAGACGGAGTAACGAAGCTGATCCGGTTTGACGCCCTGCGCGGCCTCTCCATACGCGAGCGTGTGAAGAAAGATCGTATTGGCGACGTAACTGGTCACGGGCGGCTGACCGGGAAAGTTGATTGAGTCGAGCCGCTGTGCGATAGCCGCATCTTTTCCCGGTACCGCGGCCACGTCGGTGGCAAGTGCGGTTGTGTAGGACCCTTGGCCGAGACGAGTAGTGATCTCCTCCCGGATTGGGCCGTAGGCGGGGTCAATGTGGTGAAGGTGAATGGCATGAGCATCGGCTGGCCTCGATTCCCAGAGGTGCCGAACGGTGCGCGACAACAGCCGAAGCATCCCACGAGTCCGTTGAAACGTGGAAAGGCTGCTGGTCTTCTCGATCAGCGTGTTTAGCGTCTCGGGATGAAGCGGGTATCCGCGGCGAAACTGGTCGCGCGTCTCCGCACTGAACGCTTCGGCCGGGAGTGCCTCTTTGTTCTTGTCCCACATGCCGAAATACGCCGAGAGGACCGGGGTCGCGGCGTCGAGATCGACGTGATCGAAGAGCCGGCGACGAAGGACATCGACGGTTTCGTCCTCCTCCGTGGGATTGAGCTGGGTGGATTTACGCGAGACGATTTGCTCGGCCTCCTCGAACGCCTTCAACGCAATCTGATGTTCTGCCTTGTAGGCATCTTTGGCTTCTTTGTCGTCCGCCTTTACGGCGAGCGTGAAAACCAGCGCAACCTGAGGTGTGGCGGACACGGCTTTAATAAGACCCTGAATGAACGCGGAGAACTGCTCAGCGCCGTTCGGAAAAACCCTGGCCACCTTTCGGAGATAGACCGAAACCTCATCTATGACGATGAGCGTCGGCTCGCCGCCGAATAGCTCGGCGATTGTGCGGTCTCCCGGTGCAGTATGCGTTTCATCGCTCTTGCGGACACGCTCGAAACCGGCGCGCCCGGCGAGACGGTAGGCCATCTCGCCCCAGAGGCTGCGAGCAACCAGGCCTGGCTCCAGCGCCAGACCATTGGCGGGATCGGCATTCTCCCCATCGAGTGCTGCGACACGGACGTGCCCCTTCGGCAGAAGACTTGGATCGACGAACTCCTTCACGTTGGCGACTTTGTGCATCCCGCGGACAGCGTGGATCAGGGCGATCAAGCTATGGGTCTTGCCGCCGCCGTACTGCGTATCCAGTCGAATGACCGAGTTCATCTCGCCGCCGACGCCGCTCAGTCGTCGGCACACCGTTTCCAGCAAGGTCCGCAAACCCCGCGTGGGGTACGTATTCTGAAAGAAAACCGCGGGATCGCTGTATTCCCGCACCTTTCCATCGGGAGTGGTGACAGCGGATAAATCAGCGGCAAACTCCTCGTCCCGGAGTCGGCCGGACAACACGTCCTTTCGGGGATGGCAAAGATCAAAGATTGTCTGCATCGGATAAGACCTTCAAGCTACCGAGGGGTGTCATTACCGTCGGTCAGAGTTGAAGGATAATCGGATGGTGCTCAACAAACCAGAATGGTCGAAGCCGCCGCGGCGCGATGTCGCGCGCCGAGCAGTTTTATGCCGCTCGTCGGCAAACGTAGCAGGGCCGTTTTATGAAACCGTCGCTTGGCAGGCCAATATGCTGCTCGGTGCAGTCAAAACGCCCCAACTCGATGCGGAGGAGCCGATGCGTCTCGTCGGAAGTTGATGACGCTGAAGTTCCTACGAGACGCATCGCATGTTGACCCTCCATGTCCCCAAAAAAATTTTTGGGATCGAGGGGCAGCGATAACTTCACCTCGACCGCCTTGGTTTCCATGTCAACGACAATCGAACCGATGACCGCCGCCAGCAATTGCCGTTGGGCGAACTTGGGCATGTCGGCAACGTTCGTCGCCATCGATTGAAGTTGGGCAACGACCTTATCGGCGATGGCCGCTGGATCGAGAGACTGCATCTCTATTGCTACTTCGGCGGCGGCGATCTGCTCGTCGAGCATCCGACGTTCCGATTTGAGCCGATCAAGCTCAATACGGGCATCGGCGAGCGTTTCCTCGTCCAACGTCGAGACAATCAGCTCTGTGCGCCGTCGGATCTGATCTCGCCGTTTCTGCATGTCGGCGATCTGCTCGGTCGGCATCGTGCGCTGGGCTTCGGCTTCGACCGACTCAACGATTCGGTCGCGCAACCCGTCGATGTCGGTCAAAACCTCGGCGACGAGTCTGACAACCGCCTCCTCGATCGGCTTGGCGGGTATCATCCGATTGAAGATGCTGCCTTTGATGTACCCGCGCCGCCCACGGCGATGGCGGTAATACCGAACCTTTTTACCGGCGCGCCCGCAGAGGACGCCCACCAGCGGCTCGCCATCCTGCTGGGCGAATAAAAGCCCAGTCAGCAAGTAGTCGCTTGCTTGATGCTTGCTCTTGGTTCGTTTCTGTCGATCGGGATCGCCTCGCCGCTCCCAAATCCGCTCATGTTCAGCCAGGGCGAGTTTTCGAAGCTCCGGTTTAAGAAAGGGCTCCATCATCGGTTGATCCTGAACGAACCATTTGGACACGGGTCGCTGGCGCACCGGGATGTTCTTGGCGGTTGCCTGGATCGCAATATCCAAATGGACGCGCTTGGGCGCGCTGGGCTGGCGCTCGTGATAGATGGCGCTGCTCGTTCGGTTGGCGATCGATCGACCCGTATACGCTTCCTGCTCGTAGATGACCTCAACCTGATGTTGGCTCCATTGGCGACCTTGCGGAGAGCGGACGCCGCGCCGATTCAGAAGATCGGCAATGCGTTTACCGCCCCAGCCCTTGCGGAAGTGCAGGTCGAAAATCTCACGCACGATGGCGGCTTCCTTAAGAAAACCCGGCATCAACAGAACCTTCTCATTCTTCTGCTTGCGATAATGACCTTTGCTGCCGCCGCCGATCTGGCCGTAGGTATCGATGACCGCCTCCGTTTTGGCGTCGAGTTTCTGCTGACGCCCGTCGCGCAGATCACAGATAATGTGGCTCCGCTCGCCGTCGGCGGTCAGATACAGCCGCCAGCACCCATATGGCGTATGACTGCTGGTGACTTTGCAGCCGTTTTCGAGCGCCAGCTGCGCGCCCTGGGTCGAGCGCTGCGAGATACTGAACGCCTGCTCCTGCGCGGCTTCGTACTTGGCAACCTTAATCAGATTCGCGTAAGGACCATCGGGAACGTCATCGGCGACGGCGATTAAACGGATGCCGACGCTACTGCACTCATGCTCGAACCAGAATCCGTGGGCCGAGCCACCGCGGGTCAATCGGTCCAACCGCTGCAAGAGGATGAAGTCGAAGTCATTCTTCTCCCGTTTGCGCGCCAGCAGCGCGGTCATGTCCACCCGTTTGCCGGGCATCGAACCTGTCACTCCATCCAGCACGACCTTGTCCACGAAGATCATGCCCATCCTGTCGCCGTAATCCCGCAGTAGCGCCAGTTGGGCGTCGGTTGAGGTCGTCCCCTCCGAGTCGTCGCTGGCGCGCACGAGGCAGATGTATCGCTTGTTCTCAGTTTCCTTCCTATCCATGTTCTTTTCCTTCGCGGCCCATCTGCTGACGGACGAGTTCCGTCAGCAGCGCATCGATCGCCGCTCTGAACCGATGCTGTTCTTCCGGCGTTTGATTGCGCCGAATGACAGTTATGGATATCGCCTTGGTATGAGCCGCTGGCGCAATCCGCTTCTCCGCCACCTTCTTCTTCAACAGTGCCATCTGGACTCCTTCTATCGAATGAAGAACTTTTCCCCGACGACGTTTTGCGTGCCCGCAGGGCATTCGCCCGTGGTGTGGAAATGCGCATCGACGACCGATTTCATCACGGATTCGGTGGCGACGGCTGATGGGCAATGGGTTGTTCGCCAGGCGCTGAGATTGAGCGCATCAGCACCGCTCGCCTTCAGCTCGACGACAACCGCAGCGGTTAAGTTGGCCCGACACCAGTTGAGCAGCGCCGTCTGATCGGCAATCTCCAGCCGCGATGCGGCGGATCGGAATCCAATCGTGCCCGAGGGCAGCGGTATCGACCGGCGGCGGCTGCCGGTGTCTTGAAGATGCTGGCGCGCCCACGATTCCAGTTGCGCGCCGAAACGCTGCATGAGAAAACGCTCCTCGTTCTCGGCCCGGCGGATTTCGGCCGCGGCCCAGGATTGGACGTTCTCTGCGTAGGCGCGGGATTCAGCGATCTTGCGAAGAACCCAATTCGCCGACGAAGTGTCATTGACGGCAAACCATTGGGGGATCTGCGGTAGCGCCGGCACATCGTTACCGTTCTCGTCATCGCCAGCTTTGGGCGACGGATTTGGCAATTCCGATTCATTCATAACGAGCTTCCTGTTCATGCATCTCGATCAGCGTCGCCAACACGCGGCAGCCCAGTTCCAGCATCATGTGAGCCAGTTCGCCCTCATGCTGTTCGAGAAAGTGTTGGGCTTCGGGTCCGGACCACGCGGGCCGCACGCGCCGCACATCATCGATAGTCAGCGCAACTGTCGCGTAGTCTCCGCTGCGCCTGGCCAGCGCCAGCGCGCTGAGCTTGGGCTTGGGTGTGGATTCATCAGACATGGCCATCTCCTTTTGGGTCGTTGGGTTCGGTGGGCTCGATCGGGTCGGGTTCGTCGCCCATCAGATCCCGCCATAATTCGTAATGGGCCAGATGTTGGGATTCGACGCAGACCAGCGTCCGCAACAGCACCTCACGCTCGACCCACTCGACGAACCGGCGGTTTGCTCCTGCGATTCGTGCTGTGTCTGCGATCAGCGCCGCGGAGCAGATCACATACACCGCGAGCGAGGATTCGCGCTCGGCCAAGTCGTTCAGTGCAGGATCGACGCCACCCTGAAGCACCTGTTCCTGAACGCGCTTAATCTGCTCGCTGCTGACGCAGTCGTCTCGGTCGTTTCCGTTGTCTGCCATGGGGCCTCCGGTTTCAGCGCAGTTCGGGCCAGGTTGAGTAAATGGCATCGTCGAGCCTTCGGCATGGCACAACTTCGATGCCCGCCGCTGGCGCGATGTGCTGGGCAGCCGATGGAGGGCACAGCAATCGCACCGGCATTCCCAGTTCTTCCATCTCCACCGCTTGAATCAGTTGTTCCAGATACATTCCCGGCAGATCACGCACCGAACGAAGCAGATCAATCTCGCCCACCTGCATTTGATGAGAAGGAATGGGCCGCTGGATATAGGAAGAGACTAGCGCCATGCAGAGCGGCAAGCCCAGCACATGCTGGTACGGTCGCGAACCCGGCATGCGGCAATGCACGGTGAAATCCAGTTCATCAATGTCGATGCCCGGTACGCCGCCCAGACATGCAACAAGCTGCTCGATGTCGCGCCGTGGGAGACCCGGTGCCATCACCTTGCCCCGAGCCCCAAAGCTGGAGAGAGCAACCTGCGCCTGCATTTCAGCCAACCCCAGGCCGTTGCCCATGAACGTGCGGGCAACACTCGTAACCGCTTGAGCATGCGGGACGCGGCGGAGCGTCACGCTGATCGGGTCGAGTTCGAGCGCCAGCGGCTTGAGGGCGCTGGGTCCAAAGCGATTTTTCGGCACGAACAGCATGCGGTAGCTCATGGTCTTGCGAAGCAGCCAGACGGCATCGCAGTTGTGCTCAAGCGCCCGAGGGCCGGCAATCTCACCTTTCTTTGTGACGTGTGAAACGAGGATCGATGTGATGTTCGCGGATTTGGTCAGCCGCATCGCTTCATAAAGCTGGCCGTATGCACGTGTGGCTGCGGCGGCCAAACCATGGCCCTGAATGCTGTCCAGCACGATCATCTCGATGCCGTGGTATCGCCCGCCGGGGCTCAGCACGTGCGTTGCGATGAATCGTGGCAGCGACTCAATGTCGTGCAGATCGCATTCGACATGCAGATGCGACAGAGCCCTTTCCACATCCGCTCGCGGCCAGTGCGATGTCATCCGCACGGCGCGATCTTTGAGGCGGTATGACGGCTCTTCGGTCAGAATCGTTAGCGTGCGAACGCCCTGGCGGCTGAGATCAAGGGAGACCTGTAGCGCCAGTCCCGACTTGAATCCGCCCGGTGCGCCGCCCAGCAGATAACAACCACCCTGGACCACTTCACCGCACAGTTCCGACAGCCAGCGCATCTCATCGGAGAGCGGCAGCGGGTTGTGGCGGACTTGCCCCACATCCATCAGACAGGTTGCCGCTGGGCGATTTGCCACTTGGTTCAACGTGGCCAATGGTGTTGCCACTGGCGCTGCTCCAATCACAGCACTCAGCGCGGTGGAAGCCGACGGTGTTGCCGGCGAATTCTGCGTATTCAGCGGTGAAGGCACCGCCCTTCGATTTGATCGATCTGACATACAGAACACTCCTGTGCGAAGCACGGAAAAGAGCAGTGCCGCGGCTGCGGGCCGCGGCACGGACGAACAGTTGATTCGGGTCGCATCAGTGCGCGGCGCACTTGATTTGTCAAGTGCGCTGCTTGAAACTTGTTTCATGAAGAAGGAAAACGTCAACGTGTGGGTCAATCGGCGGCTGGCGCAGGAATTCCGCAAGACGGCAAAGGGCTACTTCAATCGGTTGGGCATGTGCTACGGGGCGGCAATGCTCATGTTCCTGGAGGCCGACCCGGCGACGCAGGGCGAGTATCTGAAACGGGTGTTCCACGCCGACGTCGATGACGAGGTGGTTGAGTTGCTCAAAGCCGCCAAGGGGGAACAGGCCCGACGAATCGCGGCGCGCGAGTCAAAACCGAGGGCATGAATGGCCTGTGGAGGGGGTGATCGGCTTGCTCAAAAAGGCTCCCGCAATCGAGTCACTAATTCGGTATTGGGTTCGGTAATTCGGTAAAATAAGCAAGTCGTTGCAGATAAAATCGTCGTAAGTAATTTATCTGCAACGACTTGTATTCAGTACCCCCAAGGGGAGTCGAACCCCTGTCCTCTGGCTGAGAACCAGATATCCTAGGCCACTAGACGATGGGGGCGTGTGGGGGCACGTTCTCAGCGCGTGCGATTATGGGATGGTTCCCGGCCACGGTCAAGCGGGCAGCCCAACTCCTGCGCTCTTGAATCAAAACCGCATTTTTGTCACACTTCAGCTCCTGCCGGGCGATTGGCCCGTCGGATGTTTTTTGACTTTTCCATAAGCCACGGGCCTCGGCCGATGAAGACCAAGACGACTCGGAAAACGCCGCTCGGTAAGTGAAGGTTCACTCCTTTCCTTTCCGCCCGGCGTTTTCCAGGTGTTCTTGTGTCGCTTCAGCTAAGTCCCGTGGCTTAATTGTTTTGGGAGTCGTGAGATGGCCGTCAATGTCGCGATCGTGGGCGCAACCGGCGCCGTGGGTCAGGAATTCCTGAATGTGCTAGCCGAGCGGAATTTCCCCATCAAGACGCTCAAACTGCTCGCCAGCGCCCGCAGTGCCGGCAAGCAGGTGCAGTTTGCCGAACAGACCTACACCATTGAGGAGCTTACCCACGATTCTTTCAAAGACGTGAAGATCGCGTTCTTCTCCGCCGGCGGCTCGATCAGCAAAGAATTCGCCCCGGCAGCCGTGAAAGCTGGCGCGGTCGTCGTCGACAACACCAGTGCATTCCGCATGAAAGATGGAATCCCATTGGTCGTGCCGGAAGTGAACCCCGAGCAGATCCAGCGTCATGCCGGGCTAATCGCCAATCCCAATTGCTCCACCATAATTATGAATGTCCCCATTTGGCCGCTGCATAAAGTCAATCGCGTGAAGCGGCTGGTGGTCAGCACCTACCAGGCCGTCAGCGGAGCCGGCGCCTGGGGCTTGTACGAACTCGATGCCCAGATGAAGGCCCACGCGCTCGGCCAGGAAATCAAGAAGGAAAAATTTCCCCACCCGATCGTCAACAACCTCTTCAGCCACAACAGCAAAGTCGCCGCCAACGGCTACAACGAAGAAGAGAACAAAATGGTCGGCGAAACCCGCAAGATCTTCGCCGATCCCCGAATCATGATCTCCGCCACCTGCATCCGCGTACCGATCCCGCGCGCCCATTGCGAATCGATCAACATCGAATTCGAACGCCCCATGACCGTTCAGCAGGTCCGCGACATCCTCGCCAAAGCGCCCGGCGTAAAGATCGTCGATAATCCCGAAGCCAACCACTTCCCCATGCCCGCCGAGGCCAGCGGCCAGGATGATGTCCTGGTCGGCCGCATCCGCCAGGACATCAGCCGCGAAGACGGCCGAGGCATCGATCTCTTCGTCAGCGGCGACCAGATCCGCAAAGGTGCCGCGACCAACGCCGTGCAGATTGCGGAGAAGTTGATTTGATCAAATCGCCAGACACCGCCGGAAATTCGCGGTATAATGCGGGTGATTTATGACGACGGTCCTGAATCAACATCGGCCGCCAGAAGATCCAAAGGTCCGCCGTTGGACCAAGGCCGAGTACCACGAAATGGCCGAACTCGGGTGGTTTCGCAACCAACGCGCCGAGCTAATCGAGGGGGACATAGTGGTCCTGAGCCCACAGAAATTCGAGCACGGCCAAATTGCCGACCGTGCCGCCGAGATCCTCCGAAATCGCCTCGGCGGCGACTATTGGATTCGAATGCAGTTGCCGCTCGACTTGGGGATCAACTCCGAACCTGAGCCGGACGTCTCTGTCGTGCCCGGCCGACGTGAGGATTATCACGCACATCCGACCGAGGCACTGCTGGTCATCGAGGTGAGTGATACTACGATCGCCTATGACCGCCGGGAGAAGGCGAGTTTATACGCCCGCGGCGGAATCTCCGATTACTGGGTGCTCGATGTCGTCCGCCGACAGCTTCACGTTTATCGCGATCCCGCGCCAGATGCGACTGCGGCGCACGCTTTCAGCTATCGCTCCATCACGACGCTGCAAGGAGCTCAGACCGTCAATCCTCTTGCGGCCCCGCAAGTAACCATTGTCGTGAATGAGTTACTGCCGGGCGGATAGCTGGATCAATCAAAAGGGGGATCATGCGAACCCTCGTCATCGGCGATATTCACGGCTGCCCCCGCGCCTTCGACGCACTTCTGGCGGTCATCAACCCCGCGCCCAGTGTGCAGTACATCTAATCATGCAACGACACGCCCACGGCCGCTTCCGCCTCGCGTTCATTCTGATTGTCTCTGCCTTTGCCACCCTCGCTCGCGCCCAATCCGACCCCTACTTCCCCCCGCCCGATGCCCAGGGCGGCTGGCGCACCGCCTCCACTCCCGCGGAGGTTCAAAAACTTGCCGGTCTGGATGCCGCACAGCTCGATCACGCCTTCGAACTCACCCAGCGATCCACCCAGAACGGCGGCCTGGTCGTCGTCCGCCACGGCTACCTCGCGTTGGAAAAGTATTTCGGCCGCGCCAGCCGCAATATCAACCCCGACATGGCCTCCACCGGCAAAGCCTACACCTCCATCGCTTGCGGCATCATGCTCCACGAATTCCACGACAAGATCCCCGACGGCCTCGATACCAAAGTCTTCACCGAAAAATATCTCCCCGAGGCCTTCCCGCTCGATGATCCTCGCCGGGCCGACATCACGCTCGGCCAGCTCCTGTGCATGAGCGCCGGCTACAACGGCGAAGGCCAATCGCCCATCGGCGTCGTCAATGGCAAGGCCTCGCCCATGAAAGCCGCCCGCGGCCAAAACATTCGCGACCTCGACATGTCCTCCCTTCGCTGCCCGCTCTGGACCGCCCCCGGCGCCGGCTACTCGTACTCTTCGCCTTCTCCGCACATCGCCTCAATCGTCCTGCGCCATGTCACCGGCCAAGAGCTTCAGGCTTACATCGACGAAAAGCTCGCCAAGCCGATGGGCTGGGGCCCGTGGGGCTACTGCCTGCATCGCGGGGATTTTGTAATGCCGCACGCCAACGGCGCTGGAAGCACTGCCGTCCACGCCACTGATGCCATGCGTTTTGGTTATTGCCTGCTCCACGATGGCAAGTGGAAGGATCAGCAGCTTGTCCCCGCCGACTACATCGCCATGTGCAACAAGCCATCGAAGTACAACCCGCATAGCCCCTTCACGCTTCAATTCGAAAACAATTCCGATGGCCACGTCGTCGGCGCCCCGCGCGATGCCTACTGGAAATCCGGAGCCGGCGGCTTCGGTATCTTCATCGTCCCCTCGCTCGATCTGGTCATCTACAAAATGGGCGGCCGCAACAACCAATACGATCCCAACTTCACCGGAATCCCCCAGCCCGACCCCGATACCTCCCGCGATAACTGGCAGCCGATCGCCCGCTCGCCGTTCAACGAAGGCAGTCTGGGCGGAGACGATGGCCTTCGTCGCGTCCTGGAAATGGTCTCAGCTGCCGTACGGGATTAATCGGATCAAGCGCATTTGCCTCCACACCAGGTCCTAAATGATCGTGCGCGATTCCGCGCTTCGTGGCATGGGGCTTCCCCTTCGGGTCTGAGCCTCAGGGTCGAAGACAGCCCATGATCGAGGGAGATAACCATCAGCGACGCGCCCGATTTGGGAAAACCAAGTTTCGACAGGTGGACAATCTTCTGATTCGCCGGCAGAAATGCCCCGTCCCGGAGAGTTGGTTTTCCCACATCTGACCCGGCGCCGGACCCGAAGCGTCCCCAACCACGGCTTAGAAAGCCGTGCCACGAAAACGCAATGTCGCGGAATCGCGCACCGTAATTTAGATCACTTGAGCAATGTCTCCTGTTCCTCAGCGCTCAGATATTCCCCGCGCTGATAGAGCAATCCTTTTTCAAAATAAGCTTTCCTCCACACCTTCCACAACGAAAGATGCACCACCCCGATCGCATTGCCCGGCGGCAGCGCAACGCGAACCATCCCCTGCTCATCCCGAAACGGCATTCCCCACATGCACAAATAATTAAACAGCGGATCCACCAACACAGCACACTGATTTCGCCTGGCCAGCACGTTCAGCGCAATCTGCTCAGCCATGTGCCGCACGCGCTCCGATTCAGCTCCGTAATCACGCTGATACAACTCAACCAGCTCATTCCACCACATGTCCCACAGCGGGCACTTCGCCGCCATCGCAAAAACCCCGCAATTCAAAACCGGCCGGCCGTACATCTCTCGAACCATCTCTTCGCCATATATAGTCCGGTGATAAAACGCGAGATTCTTCAGTTGGTTTTCCACAAAGGTGTCGTTCAGATCGGAGTAGCCGTAATGCCATTCAGGGCAGATGAAAATCCGATCGCCCCCGCTCCGCGCCAGATCGGCCAGATATGCCACCGACTGCGGCTGCTGAACCCACGTATCGCTGTCCAACCAAACAAACGCTTCAACGCCAGGAAACAACTTGGGCAACAACGGCCGAAACACCAGCGACCGCAAATATCCTTGCGCGAGCGGCTCCAACGCCCCAAGGGCGGAAGCGTCCAGTGCCCTTACCTCCACGCCGCGCGCCTTAAGCCAGTCCAGAGCCGTGCGATCACAGCCCGCATCCAGAAATGCCAACCCGATGTGCTCACAATCCAATTCACACTGCAAAAGTGAAAGAACAAGCCCTTTGGCCAATAGGAAATAGTTCTGATCGCACGAGAAGACAACAAGAGTGTGAGGCATAAAGAGCCCGATCAAGCCCTGCTCATTAACCACGATTTGGCGCGAAGCAATCTAGCCCCGACGCGCTCGGATGCAAATCGCCCATCCGCAAATCCGTGCCAATATCGCCTATACTGCTGCCGCAAGGGCTCCTCACTACCCTCCCCGATCCAGACTCCCTAATATTATGTCGAATCCTTTTTCGTTCGGAGATAAACCACGGTGCGACCTGATTTCCTGAGTTTCTGTGCCCGGCGTGTCGCCATTCTGGATGGCGCGATGGGGTCCAATCTTCAGTGCCGAACCCTCGACGTTCAGCGCGACTGGATGGGTCACGAGAATGCTTCGGAGGTGCTGAACTTCAGTCGCCCCGATATTATCCAGGAGATCCACGAGGCGTTTCTTGCCGTCGGCTGCGATGCGGTGGAAACCAACTCCTTCAACGGCAGCGCGGAGGATTTGTCCGACGCCGATCTCTCGAGCCGCGCGGAAGAAGTCAATCGCGCCGCGGCCGAAATCGCGCGCCGCGCCTGTGACAAATTCGAAACCCCCGAAAACCCAAAGTACGTGGTTGGATCGATCGGCCCCACGCGTAAGTTGATCAGCATCGGGAACACCGATTGGGCCACATTGTTAAAAAGTTTCACGCCGCAGATGCGCGGCCTGATTATGGGCGGAGCGGATGTCCTTCTTATCGAAACCCAGCAGGATGTGCTGGCGATCAAGTGTGCCATCAACGCCGCCAATCGCGCTATGAAAGAACTGGGCAAGCGCGTTCCGATCATGGTGCAGGGTTCCTTCGACACCAATGGCGGACAGCAGATGCTGGCCGGTTCGGATCCCTCTGCCCTCGTCGCGGCAATCGAGCCCTACGCCGAAGTCGCGTCATTAGGCGTCAACTGCGCATTCGGCCCGCCAGAACTCACTGAAACTGTTCGCTTCATCGCCGAAAACTGGCCCCGGCTGGTTAGCGCTCTTCCCAACGCGGGCTTGCCTGTGCTGGATGACAAGGGCCGGGCCAGTTTCCCCATGACGCCTCCGGATTTCACCCGGGGCATGATGCGCTTCGTCGAAGATTTCGGCGTCAACATCATCGGTGGGTGCTGCGGCACCATGCCCGAACATCTCAAGATGCTCGTGGATGCCGTAAGAGGCCGGGCGCCCAAAGCGCGAAATGTGCAGCGCAAGCCGCAAATTTCCAGCCTCTACAGCGCTGAAGATATTCGCCAGGACAAGAGCTACCTCGTCGTCGCCGAGCGAACGAACACCAATGGCTCGCGCCAGTTCAAGCGGCTGCTCCAGGAAGATAATTGGGATGGCCTGGTCTCCATGGCCCGCGACGAAATCCGCGATGGCTCGCACATGCTCGATGTGTGCGTCGATTTTGTCGGCCGCGATGGCGTGCGCGACATGCACGAGGTCATCTCGCGGTACGTCCGCCAGATCAAAGCCCCGCTGATGCTCGACAGCACCAACGCCGAAGTTATGGAAGCCGGCCTCAAGCTGGCCGGCGGTCGTTGCGTGCTCAACTCGATGAACCTCGAAGATGGCGAAGAGCGCATCGCCCATATCTGCGGCATCGCACGAAAATATGGCGCTGCCGTGGTCGCGGGAACGATCGACGAAGACAAGCTCAACGCCATGGCCCGAACCGCCGAGCGGAAGATCGCCATCGCCACGCGCATTCGCGATTTGGCCGTCGGCAAGTACGGCATGCGCGATGAAGACATCATGTTCGATCCGCTCGTTTTGCCGATCTCAACCGGCATCGAGGAAGATCGTCGCAACGCATTGGAAACCATCGAAGGCACCCGCCGGATTTCCAGCGAGCTTCCCAGGTGCCACACCGTGGTTGGATTGTCCAACGTCAGCTTTGGCCTGAAACCCGCCGCGCGCGTCGTGCTCAACAGCGCGTTTCTCAACGAGCTGCGCGAGGCGGGTCTCACCGCGGCCATCGTTCACGCGTCCAAGATCCTGCCCAGGAATCGGATTCCAGACGATCAGTGGAATGCCGCGCTCGATCTGATTTACGATCGTGGCCGCCGCGAAGGTTTCGATCCGCTCACGCACTTTATCTCGCTGTTCCCCGAGGACGGCCAGACGACGACCAACAAAGTCGCGGAGGATGAAAACCTGCCGATCGAGGAAAAGCTCAAGAAGCACATCATCGATGGCGAAAAGCGAAATCTGACCGAGCACCTGGCCGAGGCCATGAAGACCTATCCGCCGCTCGAGATCATCAACAACCTTCTGCTCGAAGGCATGAAAGTGGTTGGCGAGCTCTTTGGGAACGGAACCATGCAGCTTCCGTTTGTGCTCCAAAGTGCTGAAACCATGAAATCAGCAGTGGCATACCTTGAGCCGTTCATGGAGAAGGCGGACGGGCAATCCAAGGGCAAAATTGTTCTGGCGACCGTCAAGGGCGACGTTCACGACATCGGCAAGAACCTCGTTGACATCATCCTCACCAACAACGGCTACACCGTTTTCAATCTCGGCATCAAGCAGCCGATCACCGACATCCTCAAGGCCGCGGTCGAGAAAAAGGCCGATGCGGTGGGCATGTCCGGATTGCTGGTCAAAAGCGTCGCCGTGATGAAGGAAAATCTCGAAGAGATGAACGCACGCGGCGTCCGCGTTCCCGTTCTGCTGGGCGGCGCGGCGCTCACCCGCGACTACGCCGAGGACGAACTCGCCAATCTCTATCAGGGCCCGCTTCTTTATTGCAAAGACGCCTTCGATGGGCTGCACGTGATGGATGCCATCGCCGGCGGTGAAACTCAAACCATCGTCACCACACAAAAAGAGCGATCCCAGAAAAGAAAACGACTCAAAGCCGAAAGCCAGGCCAAGTACGGCGACATTTTCAAAGGTTCCACCGCTGTCGATGCCCCGAAGATTGCCGGCGACAATCCCGTTCCACTGCCGCCATTCTGGGGCAAGCGCATCGTGACCGATATCCCGTTGCCCCAACTCTTTCCCTACATCAATCCCGATGCCCTCTTCGGCGGACAATGGGGCTTCAAAAAACGCGGCATCAGTGAAGCCGAGTTCGAACGGCTGCTCGACGAGAAAGCGCGCCCCGCATTCGAGTCACTCCAACGCCGGGCAATCGAAGAACATCTGCTCGAGCCCAAGGTCACGTACGGCTACTTCCCCGTGCAGGCCCACGGCAACGATCTGATCCTCTACCACATCCAGGAATTCCAAGGCTGTACCTGCCACCCCGGCGGCCCCGGCCGACTCGAGCCCACCGGCAAACCCCGCGAGTGGATGCGCTTCAGCTTTCCGCGCCAGGAAGGACGGAGACGCTTGTGTATCTCCGATTTCTTCCGCTCGACCGAGAGCAAGCAATTTGACGTCCTGGGCATTCAGTTGGTTACCGTCGGCGATCGCGCCACCGAAGCCGCCGAGGCCCTTCGCGCCCAGAACAAGTATCAGGATTATCTCTTCCTCCACGGCTTCGGCGTCGAATCCGCCGAGGCCCTGGCAGAAATGTGGCACAAGCGCATGCGGCAGGAACTGGGCTTCTCCAGCGAAGACGCCCCAAAAATCAACGACCTGTTCCACCAGGCCTACCGCGGCAGCCGCTACAGCTTCGGCTACCCCGCCTGCCCCGATCTGGAAGGCCGGGCGAAGATCGTGGAACTGTTAGAGCCAGGAAGGATCGGCGTCACCCTCAGCGAAAACTTCATGCTGGTGCCCGAACAATCCACCGACGCGTTGGTCGTCCATCATCCCCAAGCAAGGTACTTCGACGTCTAACGACGAAGATTAAACACGAAGGCACGAAGACACGAAGAATACAAAGTCAGAAGAATCAACCACAGAGGGCACAAAGAGCACAGAGGAAATCACAGAGAAGAACGTTTAGCCGCAGATGACGCAGATGGCCGCAGATGAAGAGAAAACAAAGCCAAAACCCATTTCAAATCGCGGTTTGTCTACCACGTTAACCATGCATTTTTTGTATTTATCTGGCGCCCATCGGCGTCATCTGCCGCCAAATCTCTTGCATTAGATTTCTCCGTGTTTTCCTCTGTGAGCTCTGTGTTCTCTGTGGTTAATCGTCTTTGCCTTTTCTTCTTCGTGTCTTCGTGCCTTCGTGTTTAATTCTTATGTCTTGAAATTAGCGCCGTTAACTGCCCGCGAGGCATCGGTCGATCCGTGCCAGCGTGTGCTCGCGCCCAAGCATTTCAAGACTCTCAAAAATCGGCGGGCTGATCGTTGTTCCCGTCACCGCCACCCGCAATGGTTGAGCAACTTTCCCCAATCCCAATTGCTTCTGCTCGGCATACTTCTTCACCAGCTCATCCAATGTCGCAGCCATCCATTCCGGAGCCGCCCCAAGCACCGGCCGCAGTTCGCGAAGCGCATTGAGTCCCTGCCCATCCTGCTTCTTCAGCACCTTCTCAACCGCATCGGCATCAAAAACAATCGCCTGATCCTCAATAAACAAGAACCGGCTCATCTCATCCACTTCCCGCAGTACGTGGAATCCCTTTTTCATCTGAAGCAACCGGGCCAGTTGCTCGTCGCTTGCCGAGTTGAGCGGTGAATCAGGATTAGCCTTTAGGTAATCCCGAAATGCCGCGATCATTCGCGGCAGCGGGGCGGCGGCGCATGCGTCGGTATTGAAGCTCAGCAACTTCTCCCGATTAAATTTCGCATTGCCCTTGCCGACCTGTTCGAGGGTGAAAAGCTCGACAAGGTCATTCATGCTCATGTGTTCCCGATCGTGCCCTGGATTCCACCCCAGCAGCGCGAGGAAGTTGTTGAGCACTTCCGGGAGATAACCGGCTCTCCGAAAATCATGAACCATGATCTCCGGCAGATCCGATTCGATTAGGCCAACTACCTTCATCACCTTCGGCTGCTCGGAAAGCTCCAGCTGTTTCTTGTCGTTGCCCAGCCAGTCCGCCAATCGCTCCGCCGGCAGCCCCGCCAGCCCGGCCACGTCCTCAATCGTCTTCTTCCGGCTCTTGAGAAATTCATGCGTCCGCTGGCGAACCTTCCGATCTCGATCGCGCTTGGAAAGCTTCTCGCCGGTTTCCGGTGCGAGGATCACCGGAAGATGCGCATAAACCGGACGCGGATAACCGAGCGCTTCCTGGAGGGCGATATGGTTCACCGTATTAAGCAGATGCTCCTGACCGCGAAGCACATGGTTCACGCCCATCTCATGATCGTCCACCACAACCGCGAAATGGTACGTCGGCATCCCATCGGATTTGCGAATGACAAAATCCTGAACCTGGTCCGGCCCAACGCCCTGTCCATGCCCAAGCACCGCATCCTCAAACCGGAATTCTTTCACCGGCATCTTAAACCGCACCACGTGCGGCCGGCCTTCGGCTTCGTAACGCTTGATCTCTTCATCCGTCGGCTTCCCGCGGCGATACAAAAACGCCCGCTTCTGCTGCTCGGCCTGCTTTCGCAGCGCATCCAGCTCCGCCGAAGTCTCATACGCCTTATACGCCTGCCCCCGCGCGATCATGTCTTCAATGATGCGGTTGTAAATCTCAGTGCGCTTTGATTGAAACACAAGCTCCGAATTGTCCCAGTTAAATCCAAGCCACTTCAGGTCTTCAACCAGTTGATCACACGCTTCCTGCGTGCTCCGCGCCAGATCTGTATCTTCAATGCGAAGCAGGAATTTCCCCCCAAAGTGGCGCGCAAGCAGCCAGCTGAACAGCGCCGTGCGCGCGCCTCCCACATGCAGGTAGCCAGTAGGCGATGGAGCAAAACGCGTAACGACTTCGGTTGGCATGGGGGAAACGTAGGCCCGCAAGAGGCGCTGGGCAAGTAACGCCACAGCGAAGAAGCACGAGGGCTAACCCGGAAAGCGGAAACAGCGCGGAATCATTGTCTCCAGAATTCATGGGAAAAAGCTTAACCACAGAGAGCACAGAGAACACAGAGGGGGATACAAGATGACACAAAGAAAATGCTGGTTGGCAATCGTTCGGAGGTCCGTCAAACAGCCTGTTTGATGCTCTTCTCTGTGTTTCCTCTGTGTTCTCTGTGCCCTCTGTGGTTCAATTCTTTTTTTGTGTCGGGAATTAAGTCGACGGCATCAATCCCCGCCGCCGTACTCGCGCCAACGCCCACGACACCGGTCCCCAGAACGCATATATCAGCGTGCCGATGCCCAACGTGTAGCGATGGACGATCACCAGCAGAAGCAACAGCATCAGTGACATCACCAGCCGCTGAATGCTTCGACGCCCGCGGAGATAGCGGTTCACCAGATGCGGATAGCGAATGGTGCTGACCATCAGCAGGCCCGCGCAGAGGACCAGGAGCGGGAGCAGCCAGACCATGGCGGCGGCGACGTCGTACATCGGGCCGTGGCGGATCAGGGCGTGGTCTCCCGGATCGATGAGATCCTGCTGCATGAGGATAAAGGACGCGACGACGGCCGCGGCTCCCGGGCTTGGGAGGCCGAGGAAGCTGAAGTGGTGTTGCTCACCGTGCTCGTTGCTGACGTTGAATCGGGCGAGACGGATCATCGCGCAGCTCATATAGAGCGCGCCAATGCACCAGACCGTCTTAGCGACGAACGGGAAAGACGCCACGCCCGAGTCGCGCGTGAAATCGTGAAAAAGCTTGAGCGCGACGACCATCGGCGCTACGCCGAAACTGACGACGTCGGCGAGGCTGTCGAGCTGACCGCCGAAATCGGTCGTGTGGCGCGTGAGGCGCGCCAGCCGGCCATCGATTGCGTCGAACAGCATCGCCAGAAAGATAAAATAGGAGGCGGCAATTAATGGCGGGAGTGTCAGGAACTGGATGTCGAGCATCGCGATCCAGACGGCGGCGAAACCGCAGATCGCATTGCCCAGCGTCGCCAGCGAAGGCAGCGAATACACCGATCGAATGTAAGCGCGTCGGCCGCGCCGTCGTGTTCGCCGCCGGCGGTGTTCGCGCTGGTCTTCGGTCAGGTCCTTGCGACGAAGGCGTTTGCGGCGGCGCTTGCGGTCGGGGCCGGGGGGGTCAGGTTGGGGCAAACCCGAAGGTTCGCTCATGCGGGAGTCTCCCGTGGAACGGTACGCTCAAAATCCTCGCCGTCGATTTGGGGTGCGGCAACGGTCGTGTGAATCGGGTTGCCCAGCTTGAAGATCACGTCAGCCGCTCCGCGAACCGTCTGGCCGACCTTCACCTGTACCTGCGGATCAAGCGATTTGAGGACGGTCAATTCCGTCCGGCTGCCGAACTTGATCATCCCGATGCGCTGTCCGCGCTTCAGAACATCGCCGGTATCGGCCGAGAATATGATCCGCCGGGCGATGAGGCCGACGATCTGCTTTACCACCGCGATCGGCTTTCCGGTCGTCGGCTCGCCTAGAACGATCGTGTTGGATTCGTTCTCGTCGCTGGCCAACTGGTGGCGCATCGCGTTGATGAACTTGCCTTTCTTGTATTCGTGCTTCACGACCACCGCGTCGCATGGCGCGCGGTTGATATGGACGTTGAAGACCGACAGGAAGATGCCCACGCGAACCGCCGATCCGCCTAATGATTCATCGTGGGGCAGTTCGGAGATATCCGAAACGGTCCCGTCGGCCGGGCTCACCATTGTGTCCTGATCAGCCGGCACTTCGCGTTCCGGATCACGGAAGAAGGCAAACAGCCAGATCAGCACCGGCACAATTAACAGCGCCAGCGGCCAGAAAACATACCCAAGCCCGACGGCCACCGCCGCCAGAACCACAAACCCAATCAACATTTCGCGGGCGCCGTGGCGCGTTACCATATGACGCGCAAACTAACCGGGACAGCCGGAATGTTCAATGTGAAAAGCGATTGCGCGGATTCGCCGCATCCCGAGCCCGATCACATGGCGAATCAAAGGTTCTCACGGATAAAATCCCGACATGCTCCATCGCCTTCCACTCGTATTTGCTCGACAACCTGAAGGTGGGTTCACGGTTACCTCACCGGCTCTTCCAGAGCTTTTGACAGAAGGCGACACACTCGAAGAGGCTTATGCCAACGTGTCTGATGCGCTGGCGACGGTAATCGAACTCTATACAGAACAAGCGCGGCCGCTTCCCGAAAGAATCAACCGAGTCCACTTTCTTCCCACTGCATGACAGCGCGGTGTAATGTACAACGAGCAAATTTCTCCCAGCCCCGTTCGCGCCGAATGCCCCGTCCCATCCCGCAGACCCCCACGCCGGGGTACAGCGGTACTCCGCGCCACCCCGGCTTTCCCCGGCGCCGCAATTCGCGACCGGAGAAGCCGAGACAATACCGATAGCACTTGTCCCAGATACCGGACCAGTCCTCTACACATCTTCCTCTTCAAGTGACCGCACGTAAGCCAGCGCCTCGGCGATCGTGCATACAATCGCGCCGCGCCGGCGGCCGGCTGTATCGACATCCCTTAGAAGCATCAGGTCATCAAAATCTTCGTTCTCGCGCAATCTCAGTTTTGCGCGATGACCGAGTTCTCCGGATCGGTACGCAAGGGCATCCATGTGATGGGCGATCAGGAATCGGGTTCGATCGGTGATCGTGTCTTCCAGTGCTTCGATCGCGGCGGCGGGGTGATCGGCCGGGTCGATGGCTTTGCCGATGTCGTGAAGCAATGCCGCGAGGAGGAATTCCTCGTCCCATGGCCGCTCTTGGCGCGCCAGCTCGAAAACCTGGAGGCTGTGATATAGCGCATCGCCTTCTGGATGATGCTGCGGGTTTTGCCGGACGTTTTCCAGCGGCTGGAGGAGCAGGCGATACAGTTCCCAGCGGTCCAGCGCATCGTCGAACTTCGCCGCCTCGGCGTCGGGATCGACACCGGGATGCACGCGGCGGATTAATTCCTCCAGCTCGGCAATCGTCGCCTTTTCGATTGTCGTGCCTGTGATGGAACTCTTGAATCCGTAGTTCACCTTGTCCATCGCATAAAGTGTAAGTTCAAATGAAAACGTATCGGCGACGTGAATGTGGGTGAAGGTTCGCTCTTCGTTGTGCTTGATGATGCGCTTCCGCTCAACCGTGAAAGTCAGCCGTTCTTCCTCCAGCACGGTTGTTACCGCTGAAGGATGATCGGTGAAGACGTGGATATCAATATCGGAGCCCTTGCGCACGTGGCCGGTCAGCGTGCTGCCGATGAGTTTGGGACGGAAGACGCACAGCAGCCGCATCATGTGCAGGGCGGCGATGCGCATCTGGCACAGGTTTTCCAGGCGTTTGTCGCCTTCGTAGAGATTGGCCAGCGCCTGGATCTGGTCGCGGATTTCGCGGTTGGAGGGGAGATCCTTGGGGCGGAAGCGTGATTCGACGCCCAACTGGCGTGCGGCTTTGCGCTTGGCGGTGAAGTATTCGGATTCTTCGCGTGCGTACATCAGACGCGCTGCGAGCAGCGCGATCTGCCTGCGGATTCGTTCATCTGCCATGTCCTGTTCTCGCCGCGGATATCAAGCCCGGTTGTGCGGCGGTGGGCTGAAAATCAAAACTCGCGCGACATTCGTCGCGACGGAGGCATGTTACCACATGTATCGGATCATGCTGCAATAGCGGTCTTGCCGTTTGGGGGCTGGATCGGCTGCGGATGAGGGGCGGGCTGCGTTCATATCCAGTGATGGCAATGTGACAGATGGTACGAAATGTGACAAAAACAGCCCTGTCAGCGGTGTGTCACGTCACATATATCAATAGTTTGCTAAATAATTCATCCAAGATTTATTTGGAATATCGGAAGGGGGTGAAGCGTACTAATGGTGCGAACATATCCCTAACATGCCCGTTCCGGGCAAGGAGAATTTCATGTCTGATCTGAATGAAGGCGGCTCTGAGAATGGCGGTGTGATTGAGACTTCCGGCTCATCGTCAGGGGATGCTGCGGGGGCGAAGGATGCGGCGCGCGAGGCGCTGGGAGAGTTGGTGCGTGCGGTTGCGACGCCGGCCGGCGGAGGGCAGCCGGCACAGTTGACGCCGCTCCAGGCGACGGTGATGGAGAAACTGTCGATCGGGATGCGCATCACGGACATCTCCAATCTGTTGAAGGTATCGCGTAACACGATCTACCGATGGCTGAAGGCCGATCCAAGAGTTCGGGCGGCTTACAACCGCTGGAAGCAGGTCTGTGCGCAGTCCGCCGAGACGCGGCTGCTGGCGATGCAGGATACGGCGCTGGATATCGTGCTCGAGCAACTGGAGGTCAAGCGGGACGGACGATTGGCCCTCACGCTGCTGCGCCACCTCGGTGTTCTAAAGCCGCCCAGCATTCAAGCCGCGACCGAGGAATGGGCGGAGCGGGAGATTGAAGCCGAGCGGATGATGGCGGAAGGAAACCTGACGCGGTTCGTGGAGGAGGCGCGGGAGGCGGGGAAGGGGAAAGATGAATCGGATGCGAAATCCGAATGACGAAAGGAGGTAGGGCGGTTTCGGTTCGCTGTGAGCGAGAGGAGGATAGGTGGGGAATTGCTTACAGTCTTCGTGCCGAATTTCACATGACTCGATCGGCGGTAGTGGGTCAGTTTGAAGTATCCGGTTTTTGTGGTGGCATGGATTTTATCTGGGAGGCCGGAAAGATACGATTCGCATGATGATGGATGATGGATTCGTCAGGGCGTTTTTTGCCTCGTACCTTCATCGATTGGCGTCGATGGTTGAAGCGACAGAGGCTTTTGCGTTCGGGTTGAGTGAAGGCAAAGACGATGTCCACTTCGCTCTCATTCAGCATATTCGCCCCGGCGGGGCAAAACCCGAGGTTATGGAGACGGCTCGAAGAGCATTCATCGAGATTGCGCGGCCGTGTGTGGCGGCCGGAAAGTCCGGAGCGATTGAGATCGAGGAACTCGATCACGGAAAACCGCCACAATTTTGTCTGGTTGTGCCCCTCGTGGATCGGCAGCGCGTCGCCGGTGTCATCGGGCTCATCTCCCGCTGCGAGAACATGGACCAGGCAAAGAGGAAACTCGCGGTGATTTCGGTGTGGGCACCGCGACTCGGCGACTCGCGCTAGTGAATCCCTCGCCCCTAATCAATTAGCCCCACCAATCCCTCAAGTTTCAATAGATGGCCCGTGAGGCCATCGGCCATCGCGGGGCGTAACTCCGAGGCTCTGGTGAATTCGGCAGAAGTTGTAGTGCATGAAGTGAAGGGCGATGTTGAATTCGTGATTCTCGACGTTCGTTGAAAAGGCGTTGGTCAGCCTGGTAGATCGCCGCATTGCTTTCGGCATTCCGGGCAGACGCCGCTGGTGTTGGCGGTGAGATCGTAGCCGCACTGTCGGCACAAATGGGGATTGGCTTCGAGGACGAAGCGATTCAGGGTCGCGAATTGAATGTGGGTGATCACTGCCCAAACGCCGAGCCATGGCGCAAGAAAGATGCAACCCAGCGGCGTCTTAAATCGAAACATCGCCAAGAGGAGAAGGGCCGTGTTGCCAAGATGCGCCAGGAGGATGCCCCAGAATCGCGGACTTCGACGTGCTTTCCGATAGGCAAGCCGCAAGGCTTCTGCACGCTCTGCGGGGTTTGCCCTGCAAACGGACGGCATGTTTCTGGCGAACAGCACGCACTGGTTTTACCCGATCAGCGCCGCCGGTTCCTCAAGTTCCCAAACATGAGTGGTGCGGCAAGGGGGTATTGCGGGCGTGATGCGAAGGCCCCCGTTGCGTTCTTGTTTCTTGGTAACTTTCATATGTTGACGCAGGGGAGTGAGATCATTTTCCCGAATGGGTTAGTTGCAGCACGTGGAGGATCCGGGCCGGCGCTGGGTACAGCTCTGGCCCGGCGTGGGGTGGGGTTGGGTGAGTTGGCGTTATTGTTGGCGGGATGTGCTATGAGGAGAGCGCATATGGGGAGATGGTGGTTCCGCATTCGGGGAAGGTGCCGCTGGTGTTGGCGGTGAGCGAGTGCGCGCAGCCGACGCAAAGTCTCTTTGACGCCCTGCGTTGCTTGAGTGATGGGCGGCATACAAGCCAGATCACGGTGGTCACGACCGGCATCGTGAGGATGCATATGAAGCCGAAAAGCCAAGCGAGAGGGATCAAGCCGTACCGATAGGTGTCCTCGGGATCGTGACCGGCCAGCATCCGAACGGTAGTCATTGTCACGATTCGGTAGTGGGTCAGGTTGAAATATCAGGATTTTTCGGCGGCACGGATTTCGATCGCATCATCCATCGACCGAACTTCGTGGCAGGCAGGAGGAGAAAGAATATGGCAAGCAGCCAGAACGGTAAGCCGATCATGCCCCAATCCGCCGCACGATGATATGAAAATCCCAAACGGTTTAGAAAAGACTCGTGAGGTAGAATGGGCTTTCCCATTGGTTGGCTTGCCCATCTCCAATGCGTTGGACGCGGGATCGTCCCGGGAGGCGGAGGGGACATCTGGTAATGGGATATGAGAATGATTCCCTTCAATGATCCGATCGCGATGTCCGCGTGAACTTCATTAGATGCCGTGCGGTACAACGTGCTCTTAACGAAGTGGTTCCGCACCCACAGCACGACCGTTGCGGCGCACAGCAGCAGCGACAGAAAAGACGCAATGGAAAAGAGGCGGCGGCGCACCGTTACAGTTTACCCGATCAGCTTCACTTGTTCCTCAAGTTCCCATACATGATCGGTGGGGCCAGCGGCCATCGCGGGCGTGACGCGCACCCGATCCCATCAAAAGACTCAAGACCAGCATGACCTTTATCACCGCCCGTTGGGCAATGATCCTCAGCATTTTCGCCATCTTCCAAGTTGCCGTCTCTCGATCCTCGGCCTGCTCACAAGCCGAAGGCCGAGGCGGTCTTCGAGCAGGTGTGGCAAACGTCCAGATCGAAGCGGGCCTCGAGATGCGGGGCAGGGGAAGGCGAATGATGAATGAAGTGGGCCGCATGCCTGTGATTGCGACGGGTTGCACGCGGCGATAATGTCCCAAGTATGGCGGCAGACGAAGGGCGGGAAATAGAATCTGAATTGCGGCGCATCCTAGAACGCACGGATGTCGATGCCGCCTATGACGCCTTGCCGGGTTGCATGGGTGGAAAGATCCTGAATGCAGACATGGCGCGGGAGTTATCGCCACGATATAAGACGATCGCTGACCGAATCGCATTTACTCACGCCACTTATGCGCCCGCCCGCGACTATGTTTTCAATCGCTACATGCGAACCATAAAATCAAGTCGCGGCAAGTTGGCGATGATCCTTGCAGGGGGTGCAGCGTCGGGGAAATGTACTTCGGTTCGGGGTCTCCTGGAACGTGCGGACTTGGTCTTCGATAGCAATTGCGCGGAGTTTCAAACCGCGAATAAAGGGTCGGGAGTCTTTGATTCTGATCGTCGGTCTGTTATGCTGCTTTGATGCCCAGACGCCTGCGTCTTGCCACCGGTGGGATGGTTTATCATGTGCTCAATCGCGCCGTGGGAAAGGGCCGCATCTTTGAGGACGAGGGTGACTACCTTGCCATGGAGCGGGTGATCGAACGGACGTGTGAGCGGGTGCCGATGCGCATCGTGAGCTACTGCCTCATGCCAACCCACTGGCACATGATTCTCTGGCCGAAGAAGGATGGGGAACTGAGTGAATTCATGCGGCTGCTGACCGTCACGCACACGCAGCGTTGGCATGCCCATCATCACTCAGCGGGCACCGGGCCGCTGTACCAGGGCCGGTTCAAAAGTTTTCCTATTCAGCGAGATGACCATTTTCTGATTGCCTGCCGGTATGTGGAACGCAATGCGCTGCGGGCGAATCTCGTCGGGTCCGCCGGGAAATGGCCGTGGTGCAGCCTGGCCAGGCGAAATGCCAAAATGAGGCCGGCGTGGCTGATGCCGCCGGATCAGTGGCCGGTCGAGCCACCTGGCAACTGGGCGGCGCGCGTCGATCGCGCCCAGTCCGCGGCGGAAATGGATGCGATCCAGTTGTGCGTCAAACGCGGCCGGCCTTTCGGCGATGATCGATGGCAACGCCGCACGGCTGAAAAGCTGGCGCTGGAATCCACGCTGCGGCCGCGGGGGCGGCAATGGATTCATCCGATCAAAGACTCCCGACCCTTTTGACTTCTCTTTTGACTTCTTTACATACATACCAGATTCTCCGACACATGGAACAATTCAACCCAGATCTCCTATGCCGTTATCCGCGTACCGAACGGCGCATGCGGTTACTGGTCCGCTCTGGGTATTTGTTACTGATTGACGCCAAATAGGACGAATATGGCTTGGATCTTTCAATTAGGTGCTGAGTTCGGCGATGATTACATTGCTGCAACGGAATTTGCGCGATTCTTTGAGCACACACTATGGCGTGTACGGACTGAGCCGCTGTTTGAGACTATAATCCGATCGGGCGTTCAATCCGGTGAAAGTGGAAAATGGTGGGCCATTGCAAGCCCGACCGGTGTGAGCACGTCCGGTGTTTCGAGTGTCGACGAAGCCCAAAGGCTGAGTGATATCGGGTTTTTACTTTACGAGAAGCTACGAAGCGCGCCTCCTTATCGATTCGCGGCAGTTGGTTTTGAAGTCTTCGATTTTAGGGATGTTGAGGATCTCCCTGCAATAATCTCACTGCCGCAGACAAACGGATTAGTGTTATCACAGGCACTGTGGACGACGTTCGGAAGGCCTCTAATGTATGTTCCATTTAGTGATGGATACTGGTGGAATCCATATCGGGGAGAGCAGTTTCGTCGATGCTGAAAAGGTGGCGCCCACGAATGACTTTATCCGTAAGTGCGTGCCGTATCTATATTTATAAGATTTTCGTAAGACTCGACCCGTGTGGTCAAAATATTCAGCCGCCGGAAAGTGGCGGCTGACAAGGGCCAAACGACGGCATTCGGAAGAACGTCGAACGCCGTTTGCCTGTTGACAAAGTGGATAGCGGAGCCTTCTCGCCACGCGAAGTGTGGCGCGCGGGTCGGGCCGGAAGTTTTGTCGGGTGGTTACGCCGCCGCGCGGTGGTAGAACTAGGCGGAAAAGGGGCCATTCCTAATTCTCACTTATGTCCACAATTAGGAGTGTCCCTTTGTCGTCTTCCCGTTTTCGTCTTTTGTATCGAAACTTGGTTTTCCCATATCTCACCCGTCGCCGGTGGTCAACTCCCTCGATCATGGGCTGGAAGCCCCATGCCACGCCGTCCGGGGAGACGCCCCTTGCTTCTTATATCTTCACGGAATTGCGCGGAATCATGCACGGTCACTTAGGGCTGGGGTGTGGCGGACCTGCTGAATCATCTTGTGGCACCGCCGCCCTCGGCTATGTTCGACCGAAGTTGGAAGTCCGGCGACAAATAGCCATCTGCCTGCGGCAGATCACAGCCGAGGGCGGCTGTGCCACATGGATCGCCGGGGGTTGGCGGTTGGATTGGGCGTTGAGAATGTGTGGCGTTGATTGTTGGTGGAAGGGGTGCGATGCGAATTAGAATGGTGCGCATGCGAGAGATGATCCTGGCGGCGGCGGTTGCGTTGATTGGGGGCCTGATGACGGCAGTCCCGGTGGGAGGCGCGGAAACCGCGAACGGGGCGCGGGGGGATGCGATGTTGAAGGGGTATTTTGAGATTGAAGTGCGGGGCATTGAGGCGAAGGGGCTTTGGGAGGGGAAGACGCTGGAGGAGTGGAAGGCGAAGCGCGGGGCGTATCGGCGGGAGCTGGCGGAGATGCTGGGGCTTTGGCCGGAGCCGGTGCGGAGGGATTTGAAGGTGACGGTGACGGGGCGGGTGGAGCAGGCGGAGTTCACGGTGGAGCGGGTGGCGTTTCAGTCGCTGCCGGGGTTGTATGTGACGGGGGATGTGTTTGTGCCGCGGGGGATGAGCGGGCGCTTGCCGGCGATCTTGTATGTGTGCGGACACGGGGAAGTGAAAGAAGCCGGGGTGGCGATGGGGAACAAGGTTGCGTACCAGCACCACGGCGAGTGGTTCGCGCGAAACGGGTACGTGTGCCTGGTGATCGATTCGCTGGAGCTGGGGGAAATCGCGGGAATCCATAAGGGAACGTATTCGAATGGGATGTGGTGGTGGCACTCGCGCGGGTATACGCCGGCCGGGGTGGAGGCGTGGAATGGGATGCGGGCGATCGATTACCTGTGCAGTCGGCGCGACGTGGACGCGAAGCGGATTGGGATGACTGGCCGGTCGGGCGGCGGAGCGTATACATGGTATGTGGCGGCGCTGGACGAGCGCGTGGCGGTGGCCGCGCCGGTGGCGGGGATCACCGATCTGCGGAATCACGTGGTGGACGGGTGCATTGAGAATCACTGCGACTGCATGTTCATGGTGAACACGTATCGCTGGGATTTTGCGCGCGTGGCGGCGCTGGTGGCGCCCCGGCCGCTGCTGTTTGCCAACAGCGACAAAGATACGATTTTTCCGCTCGATGGAGTGATGCGCGTGCATGGGCAGGTGCGAGAGATCTACAGGCTGTATGGGCAGGAGAAGCAGTTGGGGTTGTTGATTACCGAGGGGCCGCACAAGGACACGCAGGACTTGCAGGTGCCGGTGTTCAGGTGGTTCAACCGGTTTTTGAAGGGCGAACTGGGTGCGGTCGAGAAGGTGGCGACACCGCTGATGACGGCGCGGCAGTTGAAGGTGTTTGAACAATTGCCGGGCGATGCGATCAATGGGCGGGTGCAGGAGACGTTTGTGCCGGCGGCGGGCGAGCCGGCGGTTGCTGCGTCTCAAGAGAAATGGGCGGCGCAGCGGTTCGATTGGATGGAGGCGCTGAAGACGAAAACGTTTGGCGGGTGGCCCGAGATAGCGCCGGCGCTATCGGCGCGGGTGGCGTTTGATGTGACGCGGAACGGCATTCGGCTGCGGGCGGTTGATTACGTCAGTCAGCCTGGTGTGACATTGCGGCTGTATGTGGCGGGAAATGCGGACGGGCCGGCGGCGCGGGAAGTGGCGTTGCGGGTGCTGGATGAGGAGGAGTGGCAGCCGTGGCTGGCGCGGATGCGGGGCGGAGGATTCGATCAGGAATTCCGAGAGGAAATGGCAAGCGACACGGACGCGCCGGGGTTTGCGCGCGTGGCGGCGGCGCTCAAAGGCAATCCGATTGCGCTGGCGTGGGCAGCGCCGCGCGGCGTGGGGCCGACGGCATGGACCGCCGATGTGAAGAAACGCACGCAGATTCTGCGGCGATTTGAATTGCTTGGGCAAACGCTGGATGGGATGCGCGTGTGGGATGTGCGGAGAGCGGTCGAGGCGGCGGGAGCGACCGCGGGGCTGGAGGGATTGCCGATCCGATTGCGGGCGCGGGGGCGGATGGCGGGGGTCGCGTTGTATGCGTCGCTGTTTGGGCGGGGGGTGAAGTGGGAGGAATTGGCGGCGCTGCCACGGTCGCACAGGGATGGACCCGACTTGCTTAATGTAATGAAGACGATGGATATTGATGTGGCGCTGGCGATGGCGGCGGAGCGGGCGGAGGTGAAGCTGTTTGAACAGCCTGGCGAGGGGCGCGGATACGTGCGCGCGGTGGCGAAGGCGTTGGGGTGGAAGAAGGGGATTGAGATTGAGCGGGGTGTGGGGGAACTGTGGCCGTGATAGGGCTAAATAACCGTGCGTGATTCCGCGCCATTGCATTTTCGTGGCACGGCCATCCTGGCCGTGCGCGGGGCAGCCGCGGGTCCGGCGCCGGGTCAGATGTGGGAAAACCAACTTGCCGAATCGAGCATTTCCTGT
>DAIRGS010000088.1:0-23496 GCA_036794395.1 Tepidisphaeraceae bacterium
TGTCTCCCTGTCTCCCTGTCTCCCTGTCTCCCCATCGTCATTGATCGCGCTGGAGGATCAGAACCCAGTCCTCGGCATCGGATTGGCCAGGGGCGGTTACAGTCCAACCGGACCCGGCATCCGGTGCGATTTTGTCGAGTTCAGTCAATTTGCCGGAAACAGGATCGAAGATCTGGGCACGATATCGGCTTCCTGATTTGAGATCCGTAACGCGGATGGAACGCAGTTCGGGAACGTAAATGAGACGAACCGCATCCGATCCCGTGGCGAAAGGTCCATAAGAAGGTCGCGTGGTTGGATGCGCACCTTCTTCGGCATAGGTCGCCCATTGGGGATGCGGCTCGAAGGTTTGCCAGTCGAATTGCTCGAAAAGCTTTTTGCCCAGGCCCACCTGGGTTGATCCCGGCAGATTCATCGCATCGTCCCACGCGATGATGCCATAACCCGTGCTGCCCGGCGGATGCTGGGGTGAGGGGCCGTGCGGCTGGCCGCGACGATTGACCTGCCAAATGCCGTTCGCCCCATAGGTATGCCCCGCCGCGCCGTTGGTCATGCACAGCCAGAACATCTGCCGCGTCCATTTCGTGGGAAGCTTATCATGAAGCATTTCATACGCAGCCTCACCGTTGATCACGGGCATGACCGGATGATCGGCGTAAGACTCGCGCACCGTTCGCACGGTCTTGTCCACTGCTTCGCGCTGGCCGTGCGGCGTCTGCAACATATCGAAGTCCAGAAGGCTCGGATCATCCGTGGCGTGGCGGGACGAAAGGCGGGCGAGGCCCGTGGGATGAATGGTCAGCGGCCGATGCCACGGATCGGTTGCGCGGATGTAGCGCATCACCTCCGTCCACTGCGTAACCTGGTTCCGGTCATCGTATGGGAACCCTTTGGCAAGGTACCAGGGCAAATTCGCTTCACCGGCCGCACACCACACAACGGGCATCGCCCCGTAGCGCGCGATCAGATAACGCCAATGCTGTTTGACCTTGTCCACTCCCATCCACGGCATGAAATAGCCCCATGCTCCGACGATGCATGGAGTGAAGCCCTGCTCGACGAGGTACTCAATGCGCCGATCGGCAGCGTCGAAATACTCGGGGCGGATGCGTGCGTAATTCGCTTCCCAAGGGAAGCCGGCTTCGTTGGCGCCGCGCGGGTCAAACGGCTGCATGTCCGGATAAAGCCCCGCCACAATCTGAATAACGTTAAACCCTTTTTGCTTCCGATCGGCCGCGAGCTTCTGAAAATCGTCCGGCCAACCCAGCCGGTTACACAGTCCCATCCACCACGTATCCCCGAGCCAGAAGAACGGCGTTCCGTCGCCGTATTGGAGATGGCGATGATCCGGCCCCACCTTGATGAATCCATGCTGATAGAGCGGATGATCACCCACATATGGCTTAAGTTCGACAGCCCCTTCAATCCCGCTCAGGTCTCGGTTAGCACGATCAGAACACTCGAGCTTCCAGCGGTGCGTTCCGGCTTCGGGCGACGCGTATCGAACTCGCCAGTTCTGCTTTCCGCTCCAGAACCCCGGCAAGCGCAGCTGAAGACCCTGCGGCGTGGTGATGAGCATGTCCACTTGAACATCGTTGAATGGGTCGGCATACACCTTGGCCGATGTGAACGTCCACTCCGTGATGCGGTTCACGGTACCGGCTTCGGCCGCCGTCAGGAACGATGCGGCAACCAATATGTAAAGCACCGCAATTAAGGACGATTTGGGGTTCACTCTCATTGGGTTTCCTGCCTTATTGGGTCATTTAGCCCGAATTATTCACCGCAGAGACGCCGGGGACGCAGAGAAGACATGAATTGCCACAGATGGACACAGATGAACACAGATAAGAGAAGATTGAACCCCGGATAACCGGATGGCACGGATATGATGCGTGCGACATTCGCTCCAACTCCGCATTCCGCATTTCATCTGTGTTCATCTGTGTTCATCTGTGGCAAAAATGTTTTCGTTTGCGTCTCCGCGGTGAACCTGATTTTTCCGGGTTAGGGCCTTCCCAGCCCATAAACCCTATGTCGTTTTCCTGAATTCCCGGCGACCTTATGGACAATTCCCGTCGTACCGATATAGTAATAACTCACAACTGCCTGCTTCGACTAGGTCACGAATCCCGCCTGATTGGCATTTTCCTGATTGAAAACGCGATTGCAGTTGTAGCGCACCGTAGCGGCCTGATTCGGCACTTTGCCGTGGCCCTTCATTTAGGTGCGCAAAAGCACCTTTAGAAGGGACTGCTGATGTTGTTTGCCGATTTACGGCTCGCCGATCCAATTCTGCGCGCTATTTCCTACAAAACCGCCACGCCGATCCAGGCCAAGGCCATTCCGTTTGTTCTCGAAGGCAAGGACGTTCTGGGCTCTGCCCAGACCGGCACCGGTAAAACCGCCGCGTTCGCCATGCCCATCCTCCACCGTCTATTCAACTCCGCCCGCCCCGCCGGTAAGCCGCGCGCCCGCGCCCTTGTCTTATGCCCGACCCGCGAGCTGGCCTCGCAGATCGCCCAGAGTTTTTGCGAGTATGGCCGGCACGTGAATATCTCCGTGACGACCGTATTTGGCGGCGTTGGGGAGCGCCCGCAGATCAATGCCCTCCGTCGCGGGGTCGATGTGATCGTCGCGACGCCGGGCCGCTTGCTCGACCTGGTCCGCCAGAACCATGCCGACCTCAAGGGCATCCAGACACTTGTCCTGGACGAAGCCGATCGCATGCTGGACATGGGCTTCATTCACGATATTCGCAAGCTGGTCGCCCAGATCCCGGCCCAGCGCCAAACACTGTTTTTCTCGGCGACGATGCCCCGCGAAATCCGCCAGCTCGCCGATTCGCTGCTCAAGCAGCCGGCCGTGGTTGAAGTGGAACGCGTCTCCACGCCCGTTCAGGCGGTTGAACAATCCGTATACTTCGTGTCCAAGCAAAACAAGCCTGAGCTCCTGGCCCGTCTTGTGAAAGACCTGCCGATGTTCCGGGCCATCGTGTTCACCCGGACCAAGCACGGCGCAGATCGCGTCGTCCGTCATCTGGATCGATACGGCATCCGCTCCCAGGCCATTCACGGCAACAAGAGCCAGAACATGCGCGAACGCGCGCTCAGTGATTTCAAGAACAATAAGACGCACGTGCTGGTCGCTACCGATATCGCCTCCCGCGGGATCGATGTCGATGGCATCACGCACGTGGTCAATTACGACCTGACGCACGAACCCGAAACCTACGTACATCGCATCGGGCGAACGGCCCGCGCCGGCGCAACAGGCGCGGCCGTGGCATTCTGCGACTCCGAAGAAGTTTCGAATCTCCGCGCAATCGAGCGCTTGATCCGCCAATCAATCCCGGTCAAGACCCACGGGATGAAGCCCGGCGACTTCAAGCCGCTCGTCATTGCCGAAGACCGCCCCGAGCGCTCCGGCCACGGAGGCGGACGCCAACAAGGCGGCCATCGCGAAGGTGGACGCCGCGAAGGCCGACAACACCAGCAGGGCGGAGGCCGCCACGATGGTGCTGAAAGGCGGATCGCCACCAAACCCGTCCAGGCCAAACAAGGTTTGGCCGCCGGTCGCGGCGCCGGACAGGGAAGACCAACTTCCCCGCCGATGGCCCCGGCCCCCAAGCCACGGGCGCTGCATCCGCTGCACGGAAAGAATCCGAACCGCCATGTAGGCGCCGGGAACCGCGGATTTGCCGCAAAGCGCGGCCGCGGACGGTAACGAGTCAATAGAAAATACATTCGATCTCATCGGGCCGCGTCGGTCAGCATTCAGCTGACTGTCGCGGCCCGATTTTTTTGACGTCTTTCAGCGGGAAATGAACAGTATATTTATTCCAGTGTTTCGGGTGTACTGCTCACGTTGCGTTGGGTATGCCCAGCGTCCGTGATACTTCAGGCTGGCCTCTTCTCCCTCCACCGGTACGCCGGGGGAGGGGTGGGGAGGGGGCCTGTGAGGAACTCAGCAAATTGAAACAACCCCCTCCCTACCCTCCCCCGGCGTACCGGGAGAGGGGAAAAAGGGTGGCCGCTGAAACAGTCACGCACCTTTTCCCGAATCAGGCAAGCGAAATCGGCGGATGACATGGCTCAAACGAAGTCGGCGACCAAAACTCTGATGGACTCAGATCCCTGGCTCAAACCCTATGCCGGACGAATCACCGAGCGCGATGCGTACTACCGCGCCGCCCTGGCCCGACTCGACTCCACCGGCGGACTTCAGGGACAGATCAGCCACGGCCATGAATACTTCGGCTTCAATCGGGGCGAATATGGCGACAAAAAAGGGGTCTGGTATCGCGAGTGGGCCCCAGGCGCGCTACAGCTTCGCGTGATTGGTGATTTCAACGGGTGGGATCGCTGGGGCACGCCAATGGTGCGGGACCAGTTTGGGGTGTGGGGATTGTTCTTCCCCGATGATCAGTTTGCCGACCGGCTCGTGCACAACAGCAAGGTGAAGGTGCACGTTGTACACGAGGACAAGAAAGGGACGGATCGAATTCCGGCGTATATCCGGCGCGTTGTACAGGATCATCGCAACAACGACTGGGCCGGCATCTATTGGAATCCGCCCACCCCCTACCGCTTCAAACAAAAGGTTAAACCCTTGCAGGGAAGCCTGCGGGTTTATGAGTCACACGTGGGGATGGCGCGCGAAGAGGCCAAGGTCGGATCGTTCGGCGAGTTTACCAAAGACGTTCTGCCGCGCGCTGCGGGCCTGGGCTACAACGCGGTGCAGTTGATGGCGGTGCAGGAGCATCCGTATTACGGATCGTTTGGGTATCACGTCAGTAGTTTTTATGCCGTGTCGTCGCGGTTTGGCACGCCGGAGGAATTGAAGGAACTAATCGATACGGCGCATGGGCTGGGGGTTCGGGTCCTTCTTGATATCGTTCACAGCCATGCGGTGAAAAACACGCTGGAAGGCCTCGGCTGGTTCGACGGCACCGATCATCAATACTTCCACGGCGGCGAGCGCGGCCTCCACACCGCATGGGATTCGCTCGTCTTCGACTACGCAAAATTCGAAGTCCAGCGTTACCTGCTGAGCAACGTGCGCTACTGGCTCGAGGAATATCAATTTGATGGCCTGCGCTTCGATGGCGTCACCAGCATGCTTTACCTCGACCATGGGCTGGGCAAGGAATTCGGCAGCTACGACGACTACTTCAGCGCGAATATCGATGAAGACGCCGTGGCGTATCTGAAGATGGCCAACGAGGTCGCTCACAGCGTTCGTAAAGATATCATCACGATCGCCGAAGACGTGTCCGGCATGGTCGGCATGGCCCGGCCAATCGCCGAGGGCGGCCTCGGTTTCGACTACCGCCTGGCGATGGGCATCCCCGATTACTGGATCAAGATCCTAAAAGAACGCCGCGATGAGGAATGGAACCTCGGTGAGTTGTTCTCAACGTTGCTCAACCGCCGCTACGGCGAAAAGCACATTGGCTACGCCGAGAGCCACGACCAGGCACTGGTCGGCGATAAGACCATCGCCTTCCGCCTCATGGACAAGGACATGTACTGGCACATGGACAAGTCCAGCCGCAATGTCGTGATCGATCGAGGCATCGCCCTTCACAAGCTCATCCGCCTGATCACCTTCAGCCTGTCCGGCGAAGGCTATCTGAATTTCATGGGCAATGAGTTCGGCCACCCCGAATGGATCGATTTCCCCCGCGTCGGAAATAACTGGTCCATGCAGCACGCCCGACGGCAGTGGTCCCTGGCCGACAATCCGAATCTGCACTACGCGGGACTGAATCGATTCGACAAAGAAATGCTTTCGCTCGACACGCGATTCAATCTATTACAGGATCCATTGATCGAGCAGCTCTCCGTGCATGAAGACAACAAGCTGCTAGTCTACCGTCGCGGCCCGCTGGTCTTCGCGTTCAACTTCCATCCCACCGAATCCTACGCCGCCCTGCGCATCGGCGTGCCGGACGCGACCGACTACGTAATGGTGCTCGACACCGACGACAAAGAAGTCGGCGGCTTCGGCCGCGTCGCGCGCGGCATGAAATATCCTTACGAGCAAATGCCCTGGGACAACCGCAAGCAAAGCATCCGCATGTATCTGCCCAATCGCACGGCGCAAGTGTTGGCCCCCGCATCCCTCGCCAAGTCATGATACTGACCGCTCAGGGAACTGGACGCGCTGAACGTCGTGTTCCGGATGGAACAGAATATCGAGATTCCCGGGGGATGGTGTTCGGCTCTCGCAAGTGCCAATCCGCGCACTCGCCGTTATTTAACCGAAAGGTGAACTGCTTTTGCCTGCGATGTATCACAGAACAGATCTTCGGATCCAATCACAGCGACCTCCATATCCCGTGAAAGAGATGCAGCGTCGTCCACACTCCGAACGGTCACAAATTTCTTGGTCGGCGACACATACACTGCGGACGGTTTTGCCTGTTCCGACATCTTGCGGATGTTTCGAAGCGTGCCCTTGCTCTTGCCGTCCCATGCGAATAAGGCGTAGTCGGCATCTCGGAGCATCGCATCATCTTTCGCGGTGTAGAATTCCAGTCCATGACCGCGCCCATGAAATTCGATCGCGTGCTTGGGCCAGCCGCCCACGTTATTTCGGCACTCGCCGTTCGTGCAATAGATTAGGACCGAACGATAGCCGTGATCGGCAAGATATCTTTGCGCCTCGCGGTCGAAGCCGTTGGCGTCGCCGACGAGGACGCACAGTTCCTTCCGCATGATGTTGTCGAGGCGACGCGCAATTTCGACGTTCATGCGACCCAGCCGACGCGATCCACCAATAAACACGGCGTTCATATATTGCTCCTTGTACGCGTCGCCGCCAAGAAGTATACGCGAGCCGCTCCGGCATTGAATAGTGCAATGGTCACTGCGTTCGCCGTCGCACCAGAACGATACAGGTCGTCAACGAGCAGAATTCCCCTGCCCTTGACCTGATCTGCATCGACCTCGAAGGCTCGATCAAGCAACTCGCGCCGCTCCTCCGGGTCATGAACGTTCTTCAGCCCCGAAGTCTCCTTCGTCTTTCGAACCGCATTGGCAGAGAACGTTTTACCGAGTTTTGTCGCAATCGCGGTCGCGACTTGCACCACGGGTTGAACTTGGCGCGGCGTGGAAGGCGGCACTGGCACAATCAGGTCAATTTTCGCCAAGCCATTTGGCTTGTCGTGGAAAAATCCGGCCATCGCATCGGAAACCTAATCCACCGTATTCTTCCCGCGATATTTCAACTGATAGAGCAGTTCGCCCAGCGTAGAGCGAGTCGTGTCGTACTGCGCATGGCCGTACTCGTTGTAGCCCAGGAACGTGCTGGATATCGTATGCAAGTCGAGCGTCCATCCCCGAGTCCATGCCCCTGGAATTTCGATTGGATTGGTCATCATGTGATAACGTTGGCGAACGCGCCTCGATTGTATCGCGTGAACGAGAATTCTCTATCCGCGCTGATATGCACAGCGGCCGCGTTCTAACCTATTCGCCTGTTGGCAGGCGATCCGTCGGCACAATTCGCGTAGATCGGCGAGTTCACGGCAGCAATCGGGATTGTGCTTGGTGTTCAACAGCGGACGAAGGTCGTGAATTACCATCGGCTCGATATTCACGAGATCGGGAACTTCCATTGCCAGCCAGCGCACAAGCAAGTGCACCCCCATCCAGTCAATTATTTGAGCCGTATCAGTCTTCGCAAACCGGTAGTTATTCTGGTTCGCTTTACCGCGCAGACTGCCCGGTTCAGGGCGGAAGCCAAGAATGGCGCCGATTCCGCGGAAAAAAGTAGCGGGACGTTTGTGTCGGAGTTCTTGATCTATGAGCCTGACTGACAATGAGTCTCGCGCGCGGCCCACGTACAGCAGATTTGTTCCCCGCCGGATGAGCATTGAGGTGAAAGGTTCCGGTAGGGACTTGGGGTTATCTACGAAGATTGCGTACAGCCCCGGCCCATTATCCACCAATCCGATGGCCTTCGAGACGGGAACCGCAACTGCGAAATCACTCAAAAACTGCGCCGTTTGCTTTGCGAGTTCATGGGGCATCAATGGACATTCTCGTCCATGTGGGCAAGTTGTCCACCGTTTCCGCTCTTGCATTGCCTGTTTGCAGGGAGTAATCATCCCGACGCGCGGACTGAAATCATCTAAATCACTGAATCAGACGGACTGGAAACCTGGCCCACGAAGTACAGAAACGTAAGACGTATGGCTTATCTCCCCATCGAAGACTACGGCCTGATCGGCAACATGCACACCGCCGCGCTGGTCGGCCGCAATGGCTCGATCGACTGGCTTTGCCTCCCCCATTTCGATTCCCCCAGCATTTTTGCCGGCATCTTAGATGAGAAAAAGGGCGGCCATTTCAAGATCGCACCCGAAGCGCCGGTGACCACCCGAAGGCAGGTCTATTGGCCCGACACCAATGTGCTCATCACGCGCTTCCTTCTGGGCGATGGCGTCGTTGAAGTGATCGACTACATGCCCGTCGGAATCGCCAAAGGCAGGCCCGGCTTCCGCGAAATCGTCCGTCGCGTCGAAGCCATCCGCGGCACCATCCCCGTGCGGATGGAGTGCTGCCCGGCATTCAACTACGCGCGAGATGCCCACAAAACCGAGCTGAGTGAACGCGGCGCGGTGTTCTACACTGACCGCACCGCCATCGAACTCAATGCCCGCGTTCCCCTGGTGGTTATGCCCGAGTGCGGCGGCGCTGCTGCCACCTTCACCCTCAAGCCTGGCGAATGCACCACCTTCGTCCTCCGCCAGCTTGATGCCAAACACAAAGGCGCACCGGTTCTCGACGACGAACTCGAACGCGATCTCTTCGCCCGCACCGTCCAATACTGGCACACCTGGCTCAGCAAATGCACGTATCAGGGCCGGTGGCGTGAAATGGTCAATCGCTCGGCCCTCCTCCTCAAGCTCCTGACCTTCGAGCCCACCGGCGCGCTCGTCGCCGCACCGACCACAAGCCTGCCCGAGTCCATCGGCGGCCCGCGAAACTGGGACTACCGCTACACCTGGATTCGCGACGCGGCCTTCTCCCTCTATGGCCTTCTTCGCGTTGGCTTCACCGAGGAAGCCGGCGCATTCATGCGCTGGCTCGAACAACGCTGCCACGAGCGCACCGCCGACGGCCCCCTCCAAATCATGTATGGCCTGCACGGCGAGCATAAGCTCGAAGAACTCACCCTCGATCACCTCGAAGGCTATCGCAAATCCGGCCCCGTCCGCATCGGCAACGGCGCATACAACCAGCTCCAGCTCGACATCTATGGCGAATTGATGGACAGCGTCTATCTCTACAACAAATACGGCGCGCCCATCAGCTGGGATTTCTGGGTCGAACTGACCGAACTGCTCGACTGGGTCTGCGATAACTGGCGCCGACCCGACGAAGGGATCTGGGAAACACGCGGCGGCGCGCAACACTTCGTCTACTCCAAACTCATGTGCTGGGTCGCCATCGATCGCGGCCTGCGCCTCGCCGACCACCGCTCGTTCCCCGCCCCGCGCGCCAAGCTCTACAAAGTCCGCGACGAAATTTACATGGACGTCATGCAGAACGGCTGGTGTGGCAAGCGCAGCGCCTTCGTCCAGCACTACGGCAGCGAAGCACTCGACGCTTCAAACCTGATTATGCCCCTGGTCTTCTTCATGGCCCCCAACGATCCGCGCATGATCCAAACCGTCGCAGCGACCATGAAGGACCCCAGCGAAGGCGGCCTGCTCTCCAACAGCCTCGTGTATCGATACAATACGCAACAATACAACGATGGTCTGGCCGGCGAAGAAGGCACGTTCAACATGTGTACCTTCTGGCTCGTCGAAGCCCTGACACGGGCCGGCCGCACCGACCGCTCAAAACTCGACCAGGCCCGCCTGATCTTCGAAAAAATGCTCGGCTACGCCAATCACCTCGGCCTCTATGCCGAACAAACCGGCTCGCACGGAGAGGCCCTGGGCAATTTCCCGCAGGCCTTCACTCACCTGGCGCTGATCAGTTCAGCGTACAACCTCGATCGGACCTTGAGTGGGAAGAACTGGTAAGGCGTCGCATCTCGGAAAAATGCTTGGCGCAGCAGGTGCTATTTAAAGAATGGGGCCACATGGACCGAAATGCGTGTCGCAATCTCCTCAGGAAACTTGAGCGGATGGAAGGCCTGCCCGCCGGGCCGGCCCCCACAGATTGCCAGGTATGGCTTGACTCGCTTGGCCTGCCACCAGACTTGCTCAAATTGATGAAATGGGACTGGCCCCAAGTCAGTTGCAGAATCGGTCACGACACACTTTTATCCGCCGAATCGATCTCGCGGGACGCGGCAACCGCGCGGCTTCTCCAGCACAAGTTTTTGAATGTCGGAAGCGCTTCAGATGGCGATTGGATGGTGATTGATTTCTTCACGGACACCTGCCAGGCGGGTCTCATTCCACACGATCAATGGAATCCGTGGGATGAGGACCAAGGGGATCCGCGAGAATTTTTCTGGGCCGCGCATAGCGTGGAAGACTTTCTTGGAGAGGGCGTAAACACATCTTCAGAAATCTGGCGCGAGCACGAAGAAGCCAAGATAAGGGCGGCAAGCAGAGGTCCACTCGTCTTTTCCGCTTCACATCACACCACCGGTAAATGTACGTTCGCATCGGTACCCATACCCGATGGTTACAAACTGGAGACCGCACTCGACTCAGATCGCACGATGTGGTTCGTACCTCCAGACCGAAAGGGTGGAATGGTCGTCAGCACATTTAGCCCCCACCACAAATACGTCAGCGATGCGTCGGAAGGACGAATGAACTTCCGCGAATTCCCGGTCGGAAAGAATCGTTGGCGTTTGGCAATGCCGGACGCGCGTGCTCGCAGCCTGGATAGTTTTATCGCGATACTCCCTCTGAAACACGAAGCCATTGCAGTTTATGCGTCAGATCTTTATTGGGGGGAAATCGACATCAGAGCGTTTCTCGCGGCAATAAGGCTCACCATTGACGGCTAACCCGTACGGTAGGCCGCAGTATGAACGTCATCTCTGAACAAAAAGTCCCCAGGGAAACTCCGCAAGTGCGTCAGCGAGCGACAAACTTTGAGCATCCGTGGTTCGCAAAGTAAACACATTTGTGAATCTCCCCGCAGTCCGGCCCTCATCGAGAACCACAGCCGTATCCTCCCAACTCCCGCCGAGTGGAACCCGTCCCGATTCACCCATCAACCCCACAAATAGCCTGGGTACAATCACCACTGCTTTTCTGCCTTCATGCCGCCGGGCAAACGCGAAGACGTGCTTCGCCTTCGGCCCCATTACCTTAAGCGGCACATACGCCCCCTTCGCAAACAACTCCCGCTCCTCTCTCCTCAGGCGCAAGATCACCGTGTTGACGAACAACTTGATCCGTCCATCCGGCATTGACGACATCAACTCCTCAATCAACCCCATTCGATCACGCGATTCCAACCGAACCCTCAAATCCCCCAGCATGCGCTCGCGGAGTCTATAATCGACCGGCCGCCTGTTGTCGGGATCGACGAGGCTCAGGTCCCAAAGCTCCGATCCTTGATATGTGTCCGGAACCCCCGGCGCGGTCAGACGAAGCAGGGTTTGACTGAGCGAATTGTACATTCCAAAAGTGCTGACTCTTTGCTGAAATGGAAGAAACTCAGCCTGAAACGCCCGGCCGGTTTCAGGATCGAGCACCTTAGCCGCGAAATCACTGACTGCTTTCTCATACGCTTCATTGGGGCTGGTCCACGTGGTCCGCACCTTGGCTTCGCGCAGCGCCTTTTGAAGATAGGCCTGAACTCGCGGCAGCAAGCCGGGACGTTCGGATTCGTTGATGGGCCACGCGCCGATCAGCGTTTGATACAGCAAATACTCATCGTTCGGATGCACGTCGCCTCGATAGGCCGCGTTCAATTCGCGCCAGCGCCTTACCGCCTGTCCCCATTGATCAGGCATTTCCGAAAGCACATTGATGCGGGCTCGAACGTCTTCGCTCCGCTTCGTGTCGTGGGTTGAAAGGGGCGACAGGCCGCCCGCCCAGTTCTGCTGCCGGTCCTGCAGGTATGCGTGCAAAGTCTCCGGAGTCGTCCCGAAATGATCCGGGTCACCCCCTACCTCATTCAGCGAGACCAGGCGGTTGTAAGTATAAAAAGTTGTGTCTTCGACGCCTTTTGCGGTAACCGGCGCGGTGAGCTGTTGAAACTTGCCTGCAAAGCGGAGTTGGGCAGCTCGGTCTTCCGCGGTGAATTCCCGCGGATATCGCTGAAGCAGCATGTCGCGGATGAATTCAAAGACCGGCTCGCCAACCTCACGATTCCGCGCCATCGTGGCCCCAACCGCCTGCTCCACCTGTCGCACATCAGACGGATGAACGCCCTCAGCAGTAACATAGGATCGGTAAACCGGGAAGCATGCAATGACCTGCGCCAACGCATCGCGGAGGCCGCTCAGCGTGAAGTCGCGGGCGCACCGATCGCGCTGGGCGAGGCGATCGAGCAAAACAGCAAGCATGTGAAGCTCGCTGGAAAACGATCGCCGAAGCATCAGACTTTTGTTTTGGTATACGAGATCGGCATACTCGGTTTCCTCCCCGGTAAAATCCCGGTAGATCCGCGTGAACTCTGCTTCAGCAGCGGTATCGACGAACAGCCCATTGGCGAGCGCGAGAAAATCGTAGCCTGTGGTTCCGGTAACAGGCCAATCGCTGGGAAGCGGCTCGCCCAATGCGAGAATCTTTTCGACAACCACGTATAAACTCGAGACCGGGCTGGCGGCCTGGAGGCGCTGAAAATATTGGCGCGGATCATACAACCCGTCGGGATGATCGACGCGCAAGCCGTCCAGCTTGCCCTTCGCGATGAGATCGAGCACCAGCGCGTGCGTCGCGTCAAACACCTCCTGGCGTTCCATGCTCAAGGCCGCCAAATCGTTGATATCAAAGAACCGGCGGTAATTAATCTCATCCGCCGCCACCCGCCAACACGCCAGGCGATAGTGCTGACGTGATAGAAGACTGTCCAGGGCATCGAAGCTCGAAGCATCCCCTGCAACACCATTGAGTCGTTCGAGTCTCGATTCAATCCCCGCTCGAAAAGCGGAATCCCGATCGGCCAGCCCGTCCAAACTGCTCTTGAATTGATCCGCCGAAACCCGCGCCGCCAATTCCGGACCAAGGATCTCGCCATAAGACTCCAGCGAGAGGGGAAAGCGCCGATCGTAGTAATGAACAAAGAACCTGCCGCGATCGAACTTGATTTGAAGTTGGCCTGCTTCCAGCGTTTTGCCGTACGGATCACCAAGCACGGGCAGCAGCAGCTTATCCCGTGACTCAGGACGCGGCGACGCGCTCCAGGCAACGTCAAAGTAACCGGCGAATCGCGACTCCCGCCCATTCTCAAGAACATCGTTCCACCACGCGTTTTCGTTCGTGGCGACGCCCACATGATTGGGAACAATGTCCAGGATATGCGACAGCCCATTCGCCTTCAATGCGGCCAGAAATGCATCGAATTCCCCTTGCGTCCCGATCTCAGGGTTGAGCGCACTGTGATCGATAACGTCATATCCATGCGTGCTGCCAGGCTTCGCCTTCAGATATGGCGATGCATAAACGTGCGAAATCCCCAGCTCCTTGAGATAAGGAACAATCGCAGTCGCATCCGTGAACTTAAACCCGGCATGAAACTGAAGGCGATACGTTGAAAGCGGATGAGCCATGGCATGTTTCGGGATTTCATCTCCCTCGTGACATGGGCTTCCAGCCCATGCCCAGCGACTCCCTGTAGCTTGCAATCCCGTTCACTTCACGTCCCTGTCTGTCTTCACCGCGGCAAATGCAATCGCCGAATGCCCCGGCAGCCGCCAACCGGTCTCCGCGGATTCCGGCGATGGCGTACCATTGCCCCCATATCGCGGATTCTCCGTTGAAAGCAGAATCTCCCATTGCGATTCAAATGGCGGCGCAATCAACGGTTCAGGCGCCGGCGAGAGTTGCAGGTCACCGCCAAAATTCACGATCAACAGGCAGTCTGCCGCGCCTTCTTCGCCAAAGTATCGAAGCACAAAAGCATCCATCGAAAGCGCCGCCCCATCAACCCCACGCGGCCGATGAATTCGAAATGCCGGAACCGATTTTCGGAGTTTTAAAAGATCGCGATACAGCGCCCGAATGTGCGGCCACGCTTCCAGTTCCGCCCAATCCAGCTTGCACCGCTCGAACATTTTCACATCGCCCGGATCCGGCAGGCACTCCTCCATCTCCGCGCAGGCCGCACTGGGGAACTGCTTCATAAACTCCCCCCGGCCCTTGCGCACGAGCCTGGACAACTCCGGATTATGATCCGCGAAATAAACGAACGGGCTGGTCGCCCCAAATTCCTGACCTTGAAACAGCATCGGCGTCTGCGGCGCCAGCAACATCAACGCCGACATCGCCCGATACTGCCCTGGCGAGCAAAGCTGCCGCACGCGCGAGCCATGAGCGAAGTTCGAAAGCTGGTCGTGATTCTCAATGAAGTTTACAAATGCCGTTGGGGGCAAATCCAACGTCGGCGTTCCCCGCCGCTGCTTCTGCCATTTGTAGGGCTGCCCCTGGTAGAGATAGCCGTACTTCACCGCCGCCACGAACTCCGCCGCGTTACCGAGATAATCCGTGTAATACGCCTCGTTATGTCCCGTCAGTCGAACGATTGCGCTGTGGTGAAAGTCATCATTCCACAACCCATCCATTCCGTAACCCCCGGTCTCAGGGGAGCGCACGATGCGTGTGTCCTGCGGTTCGTTTTCGGAAATGAGATAGATCCCGCGCTCTCCGGCCGCCGCCCGCGCTGCCCGAGTGATGGTGGCAAGAATGTGGCCTTTTGAGTCGTCGTAAATGTTCTGCGTGGCATCGAAGCGGAACCCATCGAGGTGATATTCGCTGATCCAATGCCGGGCATTGGAGATGAACAATTCCCGGACGGCGTCGCTGCCAGGCGCATCAAAATTAATCGCCTCGCCCCAATCGGTTTTGTGACGCGTACTGAAGTAATCGGGCGAAAATTCCTTCAGGTAATTACCGTCCGGCCCAAGGTGGTTGTAAACCACATCCAATATCACAGCGATCCCCAGCCCATGTGCCCGGTCGATAAACCGCCGAAAATCGTCCGGCCTCCCATACAAACGCGTCGGAGCAAAGAGATTCACCCCATCGTATCCCCACCCGAATATCCCAACGAAATCATTGACCGGCATCACCTCCAGACAGGTGATTCCCGTTTCGGCCAGGTGATCCAGTTTCTCCGTAGCCGCCGCCCAGGTGCCTTCGGGCGTGAAAGTCCCGATGTGCATCTCATACAGCACATGGTCTTCGGCTCCGATCCCCCGCCACCGTTTATCCGTCCATTCAAAAGCAGTCGGGTCAATCACCTGCGACGGGCCATGCGGTCCATCGGGTTGGTAGCGGGAAGCGGGATCGGGATAAAGCGATTTGGAAAGATCGAGGCGAAAGCGGTAAAGATCGCCGGGCCTGGCATCGGGAAGCAGCGCGGAAAAATAACCTGCGTCTTCCCGGGAAAGTGGAACGTCAGCCCCATCGTTTATAACGACGTCCACACTTTTACGCGCTGGGGCCCACACGCGGAAATGGACGCCTTTCCCGGCAGCATATTCAGCGCCAATCGGCAAGCGGCGCGTAAGAGGCTGAGCTTCCAAACTGCTTTGGGTACGTTCTTGAGTGATAGACATCCCTGCTTCCCACGGAATCAAATTTAAAAGATTCGGGAGTGCACGGCTCCCGCGAAATTCTTACCTCTCCGGCAATGGCCGTTCGTTCGTCGCGGGCTGATTTGATCGCCGCGCTTCCTTGCGAAGCGTTTCAATCTGAGCCGCCGACACTTGAAGGCCCGCCTCATCCGGCCGTGTCGTGCGAAGCAGCGTCAGCGAGCGGCCCGGCAGCTTATATTGCTCGCCTCCCACCATCACGCGCGGAGAAGCCGTGGGCTCGGCCGTCTCAATCATTGTCTGCCACCAATGCTCGGGCTTCGTCTCGGGAAGCGTGAACTGAATCTCCTCCCAATGCGCATTGATCAGCAGCAGCAGCGTATCGCCAAAGATGGGCTCTCCGCGCTCATCGACTTCGTTGATGATGTCGCCCGCAAGACGAACACCCAGCGAGCGGCCAAAGCCGTTATTCCATGCTTCGTCGCTCATCTCCTTGCCGGAGGGCTCAAAGAAGCTGATGTCCTTGATGTCGTTGCCTCGGATAGAACGGCCATTGAAAAAGTTCCGCCGCTGAAGCACCGGCTGTTCGCGCCAGATCGCCGCGCACTTCTGCACAAATTCCAAAAAGTTCTGTTTTCGCTCGTCCAAATCCCAGTTAATCCAGGTCAGGTCGTTATCCATGCTGTACGTGTTATTGTTGCCATTTTTGGATTGCCCCAGCTCATCACCGCCCCGGATCATCGGCACGCCTTCGGAAAACAGCAGCGTCGCGATCAGATTTCGCTTCTGCCGGTCGCGCAGATCGATGATGTTTTGATCATCCGTCGGCCCCTCGACGCCGCAGTTCCAGCTGCTGTTGTCATCGGCCCCATCGCGGCTGTCTTCGCCGTTGGCATCGTTGTGCTTGTCGTTGTAGCTGACAAGGTCCTGAAGGGTGAACCCGTCATGGCACGTCACAAAATTGATGCTCGCGTAAGGCCGCCGGCCATCGTGCTGATATAAATCGCTGCTCCCCGCCAGCCGCGTCGCCAACTCCGAGACGACCCCGCCATCGCCCTTCCAGAACCTGCGGATCGAATCGCGATATTTCCCGTTCCACTCCGTCCACAGCACCGGAAAATTCCCTACCTGATATCCCCCCGGCCCAACGTCCCACGGCTCGGCAATCAACTTCACCTGCGAAAGAAGCGGGTCCTGGTGGATGATGTCAAAAAATGCGCCCAGTCGATCCACCTCGTGCAGCTCGCGCGCCAGCGTGCTGGCCAGATCAAACCGGAACCCATCCACGTGCATTTCGATCACCCAGTAGCGCAAGCTGTCCATGATGAGCTGAAGCACCTGCGGCTGAACCATCTTCAGCGTATTGCCGCACCCCGTGAAATCCATGTAGTACCGCTTGTCTTCCGCCAACCGGTAATAAGCTGCGTTATCCACGCCCCGCATCGAGAGCGTCGGCCCCATCTCATTGCCCTCGGCGGTGTGGTTATAAACCACATCGAGAATCACCTCAATGCCCGCCGCGTGCAGCGACCGCACCATCATCTTAAATTCCTGCACGCTCTTACGCGGCGAATTGCGCGACGCATACGAAATATGCGGGGCGAAAAATCCCAGCGTATTGTATCCCCAATAATTTGTCCGTCCGCTCTCCAACAGATGCCGGTCGTTCGCATGGTAATGCACCGGCATCAGCTCGATCGCCGTCACACCCAGACTCTTGAGATGATCGATCACCGCTTCAGACGCGATCCCCGCATAGCTGCCGCGATACTTCTCCGGCACCCCGGGATGATTCATCGTCAGCCCGCGAACGTGGGCCTCGTAGATCAGCGTTTTGTGCCACGGAATACGCGGCGAGCGATCGTCGCCCCAGGTAAAGGCCGTATCGATCACCGACGCAAGCGGACAGAACGCCGCGTTGTCCCGATCATCGAGCGACAGATCCGCTCCCGGGTCCCCAATCTTGTAGCCGAACAGCGAATCGTCCCAGTGGATGTCTCGCCCAATCGCCTTGGCGTATGGATCGAGCACCACCTTGTTATGATTGAAGCGATGACCCTGGCCAGGGTCGTACAGGCCGTAAACCCGATATCCATAAAGCTGGCCCGGTTCCACATCCGGCAGATACCCATGCCACACCTTGTCGGTCTGCTCCCCAAGCACAATCCGCTGGGCCTCCTGCGCATCCTCCGTCGAGTTGAAAAGGCAGAGTTCTACCTTGGTCGCATGTTCTGAAAACAGCGCGAAATTCACCCCCGCCCCGTCCCACGTCGCCCCCAGTGGATACGGTTTACCCGGCCACACCCGCATCTTAACGTTTTCGTGCAATCCGACTCGGCGATCCATTTTTGTTCCTCCCACGCTCATTTGTTATCACTGGGACGTGATGAATTCTTAATGCCATTTCCCAAAAGCAAACAGAATGCCGAATGCCAGTGCCCGCTTTCCCAGCGTCTGGGGCCGGTGTTTTGCATGGAGCGGGATCAAAAGGAGTTCAAGTGAGTCAGGATGGCGGACTGAACAAGGGCAGAAGTGGCGGGATACTTCTACATATAACGAGCTTGCCAGGCGGTTTCGGAATCGGCGACCTCGGCCCCGGCGCGTTCGAGTGGATCGATACGCTGGCCCGCGCCAAGCAGAGTTGGTGGCAAACATTGCCCCTTGGGCCCCCGGGCCACGGCAACTCCCCGTACCAGTGCTACTCCGCCTTCGCCGGCAATACGCAATTGATCAGCCCCGAGCTGTTGGTTGAGGACGGTCTGCTGAGCCAAGCCGATGTCGAGGGCGAGGTATTTGGCACCGGCCGGGTTGACTTTGCAAAGGTCTGTTCCTTCAAACAGCACATTCTAGGCCGGGCCTGGGAAAACTTTCAGGCAAACCCGGGGCACCCCCTTCTGAAAACCTTTATCACGTTCCGCTCGCGGAACGCGGCGTGGCTCAACGACTACACCCTCTTCATGGCCATCCGCGAATCGCGCAAGGGTGAGGAATTTATCCGCTGGCCGCGTGGATTATCCCAGCGCGAACCTGTCGCACTGGATGCCGCCCGCAGGCGGTTATCTGGCGCGATGAATCGCATCGCCTTTGAACAGTTCCTCTTCTTTCGCCAGCTGGCCAATCTCCGCGCCTACGCGCGCGGGCACGGCGTCGGGATTATCGGCGACCTGCCCATGTTCGTCTCGGCGGACTCGGCAGACGTCTGGGCCAACCCTCACCTTTTCCTCCTCGACGACCGCCGCCGGCCGAAGGTTGTGGCCGGCGTCCCGCCCGATTACTTCTCCAAGACCGGCCAGCGCTGGGGCAATCCCCTCTACGACTGGTCCGCGATGAAGCGCACAAAGTTCGACTGGTGGGTCCGGCGCGTCCGCGCAACGCTCGTGCAGTGCGATCTCATCAGAATCGATCACTTTCGCGGCTTTCAGGCCTGTTGGCAGGTTCCCGCGTCATGCCGCACGGCCAAACGCGGGCGATGGGTGAAATCCCCCGGCCGCGAACTGCTCACCGCCATCCGCCGGGGCATCGGCCGGCTGCCGTTCATTGCCGAAGACCTCGGCCTGATCACGCCCGCCGTCGAAAAACTCCGCGACGATTTCAACCTGCCCGGCATGCGCGTCCTCCAGTTCGCGTTCGGCGATGATGAAGGCAAAAACCCCTTCCTCCCCCATAACCACGCCAGGAACTCCGTCGTCTACACCGGGACTCACGATAACGACACCGCCGCGGGATGGTATGCATCACTCAGCGACGCCGAGAAGCAGCGCCTCCACACTTATGCGCCCGACGCGCTCCAGAACCCCAGCCAGGCCCTGCTCCGGCTGGCGTGGACATCGGTCGCCAAGACCGCCATTATCCCTGCCCAGGACCTCCTCGAACTCCCCTCCACGTCCCGCATGAACATTCCCGGCCAACCCTCAGGCCACTGGGCCTGGCGCATGGATGCGCCCCTCCCCGATGAAGTCACCGAGCGCCTTGCCCACCTCACCCGGCTCTCTGCACGAGCCAACCCCGTCTAAATAACATCAACTGTAAATACAACTACACACACCTGATTTGGATGGGGCAGACATTTTTGTCTTTGGTGGGGCGGACAATTTCTTCATTGATGGGGCAGACACGCCGGTATTGGGTGGGGCGGACATTCTTGTCTGTCCCGAGGCCGCGAGTGCAGGATGTACTCATCCTGCCGGGCGGACTTGGAGCACGCTCACCGAAGCGCTCCACCCCACTACCGCCCTCTTCGCTCTTTCCCGCCGCGCTTCACTTTTTGCTTATGATGAGCGTCTGATGTCACTCCATCATTCCCAACCAAGTTAACCGTATCCGCTCCCGGACTGGTCGATCCGCTTGAAACACTCGCGGAGGCATTCGGAGCGCTCACACTTGCCGCCGCCCCGACCGCCGCGATCGCACTGCCGCTGGCCGTCGCGTTGAAATTCTTCTGCAGGATCGTCGCGTCGCTCAAATTGATCGTCGAGTCGTAATTGAAGTTCCCCAAGTCCCAGGCCGTCTTCCCCGCAATCAAATAATTCCGCGCCATCGTCACCGCATCGGTTGAGTTGACGATGCGATCCAGGTTCGAATCGCCCATGACCGTGTACCGAATCTCAACGGTGTTGGCTGGCTGCCCGCTCACCATCCCATCCACCGAATCCGCATAGCCGATCCCAAACGTATTAGCCGGCCCACCCGCGGCCGCGGTCGAAGTAATCGCCCCACTTGCTCCCGCCCCTGATCCATTCCACGCCCCGCCGTTGTAACCCCCACCCAGCGCCGCCAAAATCGCCGCGGCAGGGCTCGGGCCGCCCGCGTAATTCACGTAAACCGTGCTCTGCCCGATCTCCATCGTCGTGGCCGAAAACGGATTGGGGCCTTGCAACCCATTGATCGTGAACGTGCCGTTCAAATGCAGTGTGTTCGGCAGGGGAATGCCGTGGGTGTAGTCGAGCGTGATGAGGTCGTTGCCGCCGTTGCCGGTGATTGTCAGGCCGTTTGCCCACGAGGTCGGCAACTGCCCCGTCGCCGCTTGCGTCGACCAGTCAATGTGAGACTGGTCCGGGTCGCGGACCAGGCTCACATTGCCCGACCCGCCCGGAACCGTCAACACCGAATCCACGACGAAACTCGCCGCCCAAAGCTCCCGGTCGTGCAGCGGCTCCGTCGCCTCAAAGTAAACCTTGTTCCCGATTACTCCGATCGGCACGGGAGTTGACGGGGCCGATCCTGGATTCACATCCCCCAACAGGAACGTCCCCGCCGCGGTCCCGTCCGACCTCCACAATTCCCGCCCGTCGGTGCCGTCGTTGTAGTCGAAGATCAGCACCCCGTTCGCGTTGAACATCTGTCCCACCGTCAACGGCAGCTGCGAGTTGAAGAATGTGAACTGCGTGACCGGCACCGTCCCCGCCAACGTCCCGTCGCTTTTCCAGATCTGCTGCTGCGAACCCACGTTCGCCGCAAAAAAGAGCTCTCCGCCCACCGCCACGATGTTCCCGAAGTTGGTCACGCTCTTCGTGAATGTGCCCGCCGGCGTCCCGTCCGAGCAAATGAGTCCCGGCAAAAACACGGCCGTCCCGATGCTCACCAGCGAGCCCGAACCGGCCGTCCCCAGGTTCACCAGATTGCTCCCGTCCGGATTCATCGAATACAACGTCGGAGGATTCGCCCCGCCGGGATTCGTGTTGAATATCACCTTCCCGTTGGCATCGCTCACCGACACATAACTCCCCGGAGTCGCCCCCGCCACAAGAGTCGTCCCCGCGCTCGACCCGTCCGACCTCCAGATCCCTCCGTTCCAGATGAAATACAGCATGCCGCTCACATCGACCGGGCTTTTGCTGTTGACGATGCTGCTCCCGCCCGGCTTCACTTCCGTCGGCGCCCCGCCGGTGCTTACGAACAGTCCCGTCGTGGCCCCGAGGTACATCAACCCACCCGATTGCACCAGGTATGTCGGTACCAGCGTGATCGTCGGGAACGACCACACCTCGTACGTCCCCGCCGCCGTCCCGTCACTCCGCCACAGCCCCGTCTCCGACGCGCTGGACGCCGCGGTGAAATAGAGCACGCCGTTGTACACCAGGAAATTCGCCGGGCTCGAAGCGCCCGACCCCGGGTAAATGTCCTTCACCAGCGCCGTCCCGCCCGCGGTCCCGTCCGTCTTCCACAACTCCATCCCCACATCCAGCACATGATTATCCGCCGAAAACAACAGCGTGTTCCCCACCGTAGCGCCCCAGGCCGCCGTGTTCAGGCCCGCCGCCCCGAACACCGTCCCGTTCGGCAGCGTGTCGATGTCCTTGAATAACGTCGTCCCTCCCGCCGTCCCATCGCTGACGTGCAGCTCCGTCCCGTACATCAGATCGTTCGCCCAGAACAGCAGCTTGTTCCCCATCACCGTAAGCGCACTCGGCCCCGAGCTGTCCGGCCCCGGCACGATGTCCACCAGCCGCGCAGTTCCCCCCACCGTCCCGTCCGACTTCCACAACTCAGACCCCGCCGACGCGTCGCTCCCCATGAAATACATCGCCGGGCCAAACACCGTCACAGGACCCATTCCCGACGGAAAACCCATCACCTTCGTCAAAGACGTGGCGCCCACGCTGAACAAACCCGACTGGCTCCCCGTCACATCCTGAATGCCGACAAAAACGTTGTTGTTCAACGACACGAAACCCAGCGCCGCGGTGTTTGTTTGGATAATTGCCAGATCGTGAGTCCCCGCCACCGTCCCGTCGGTCACCCAGGCGTCATATTCCCCGGACTTCACCCCCGTAAAGTACATCTTCGACCCGATGACCACCGGGTTCACCGGCGCTTCCCCCAGGTTGCCAATCTCCTGCGTCCCGGCCGCCGTCCCGTCCGTCGTCCAGAAGCCGTCGCCCCCGCACACAAAGGCCTTCGGCCCGAACGGCACAACCGAACGCGGAAACACCCGCGCCTTCAAAAGCGCCGCCCCGCCGGCCGTCCCGTCCGTCTTCCACAAGTCGCTGCCCGCCCCCAGCGCAGTCCCGTAGGAAAAATACGCGACGGTCCCAACCCCCCACACGCCCGTAATCATGTTTGAATTGGCAGACGATCCCGCCTCCAGCGTCTGCGTCCCCGCCACCGTCCCGTCCGTCACCATCAGCCCGCTGTTGACATTGTCGTTCCACGTGAAGAACACCTTCCCGTTCGCCCCCGTGACCGTGACCGTCGGCTTACGCGCAAAACTGAAACTCATCAGCCCCACCGTTCCCGCCAACGTCCCGTCGCTCTGGTAGAATTCGTACCCCTGCGCGTTGGTCCCCAGGAAATAAAGGTCGTTTCCCACCACCGACGGCTGCGCCAACATCACGAACGAAGGATTATCACTCCCGTCCACCATCGCCGTCCCCGCTGCCGTGCCGTCCGTCCTCCACAACCTCTGCCCGTGAACCCCGTCAGTCGCATCGAAATAGGTGTACGCCCCCACCGTCGTCGTCCACGGCATGCCCTCGCCGGACAACGTCCCTGGATCGACATCGCTCACCAGCTGCGCTGACAACAGCCGCCGAAGCTCCAGCCCCTCGACGAGATAGATGGGAACCTTGCGATTGCCCGTTGGCTTCTGTAACTGTCGCATTTTCTGATTCGCCCCGGATGAAACATAGAATCGTTCGCGCATCACACCCGCCTTTCCAAGTCCTCCGCCGTGAATGAATACCCAACCGCTGCGGCACGCTGGTTGCGCGCATGACGTTTCCGCGATTTTCTCAGCTCCGCCATCGTTCATCTCCGGGGGGAAAAAGAAGTGAGAGTCGTATCATCCCTCATCCGCTCCACCCAGAC
>DAIRGS010000089.1:0-23457 GCA_036794395.1 Tepidisphaeraceae bacterium
AATGGTAACATCTTAACGGTTGCAGCGCGCAACCAAGTTGCAATGTGCTCTAAGAGGCTCTAATGCCGTCATTCCGCTACGTGATCCTTCACCATTCCGATGTAGATGAGCCGCACTTCGATCTGATGTTTGAAACGTATCCGGGTTCTCCACTGGCCACGTGGCGGAGCGACCAGTGGCCCATCGAGAGGCCGCTGAATCTGACCCGCCTGCGCGACCATCGGCGGTTTTATCTCGATTACGAAGGACCGGTATCCGACCATCGCGGGGCGGTTCAGCGAGTAACCGACGGACAGTGTGAAGTCGAGGTGGGAGAGCTTTCGGTCTGGACGATCAAGCTGCTCACCGGAACAGCGCCGACAACGCTCGTATTGCGGCCCGCCGCCGATCAGCAGTGGCGGGTGGAACCCAGATAAAGTGATTCACCGCAAAGACGCAGAGGAGTCAAAAAGGGACGAGAGAGCTTACCTGCCAATTTGGAGAGCAGTTTGTCGCGCGTGTTGCGCGCCTCACGCACCCGCTATATCCCCGTTTTTCTCTGCGATCTCTGCGCCTCTGCGGTGAATCATGGTTTTTCCGGGCTAAACCAAGTCGTTCACGGCTGCGCCTCAAGCACCAGATTGAACGGGGTCTGCGTCGCCCGGCGGAAGCGGGAGAAACCGCCCTGTCGGATGACTTCGTCGAGGCGTTTTTCACCGGCCTGGGCGCCGAGGGCGGGGCCATTGCCGGATTGGGAGGCGGGAACGCAGATCAGCGTTGAAGCGCCGTAGAAAACCCGGCCGATGGGATTGAGATTCTCTTCGGGCGCATCGTTGGCGAAGGGCTCGACGATCATCCATACGCCGTCCGGGCGCAACGACTGCCTGACTTGCTTTGCGCAGCCGACCGGATCGGCCATGTCATGCAGGCAATCGAAGCAGGCGACGAGGTCATAATCCTTACCCGAAAAATCGGTGGCGGAGGCCATTTGAAATTTGCAGTTGGTCAGGCCGGCTCCATCGGCCATCTTTTGTGCCGACGCGATCGACGGCGCGTGAATATCGAAGCCCGTGAACTGGGATTTGGGGAATGCCTCGGCCATCAGCATCGTTGAATAACCATATCCACAGCCGACGTCCGCGACTTTTGCGCCGGACTTGAGGCGCGCACCAACTCCGTTGAGTGAAGGAATCCAATTGGCGACGATATTGCCGGCGTAGTTCGGACGGAAGAACCGCGCGGTACCACTGAAGAGGCATCCATCATGCTCACCCCAGCCGAGTCCGCGGCCGCTGCGGAACATCGTTTCGAATTTCGGCAGATCGCGAAACAGGGATTGGAGAATGTCATAGGCCCCATGCATGAACACGGGACTGTTCTCATCCGCCATCGCCAACGCCGCTTCTTCGGAAAGCGTGAAGGTTTTAGCAACTGCGTCGTAGCTGACGTAACCACCCGCCGCCTGGTTCATCAGCCATTCGCGGGTGCAGCGTTCGTCAGTACCGGCTTTTTTAGAGAGCTGCGCCGGCGTCAGAGGTCCCGCCCCGGCCATCGCTTTGTAGAACCCCAGCTTCTCGCCAAGGATGAACAGCGGCACGCTCATCGCCGCCCCCAGATCGACAACGGCCTTGCCCATGAATTCCTCGAGTCGCGCTTCGTTGATTGCCATGGCGCACCTTACCTTTGAATGGAAACAGCCCGCATCCCCCGTTGATTTCAAGAACGAATATACGGGCTGTGCCGGGCGGGTCCATTTGCCGCCGAGATTTGCATGCTTTCTCCTCGGCAAAGTTTGCCGAAGGAGAAGGCGGAAGAATTCGTTTAGCTCGGATTATTCACCGCAGAGACGCCGAGGACGCAGAGAATTAAGAACGAGCAAGAGCTTATACGCAGAATCGCCAACTCGTTTGTCGCGCATGTTGCGCAGCTCACACGTCTCATTCTCCCCGTCTTCTCTGCGATCTCTCTTCGAGCCTGAGCCTCAGAGCCGAAGGCTGCGACTCCGCGGTGAATCATGAATTTTTTTCGGGTTAGAGGAACGACGTGAGATTTGTCTGCGAGCGGCTTTCCCCTCGGTCAGCGGCTCTCCGAGTCGAGCAGTATTAGCCAAGAAGAATGGGGTGGCATGAGAGTGGCGGGTGGCTTAACCCATCAGACTGTAAATGTGATGGAGACTCGATGACGTAAGTCATTGAAGTGCGAAAAAGCTCCGGTGAACGCCGCGGTTTTTTGTTTCCCGAGTCGGTGAGAATCGCCGGGCGGGGATCGTGTGCCCAAGAGTTGTGCCCGACGTGCCGCGTGTGCCCGGAATTTCGTGTGCCCGATGTGCCCACGGACACTGAACTTGAGCCATAGTGTGTCCGCCACGGAACGGCGAGACCCCGCCCGAATCATGTGCCACGCGTGCCACGAGCGGAGAACACGGGGAATCGCGGTGTGCTCGCAGATCGCTTGGAATCTTCTGGAAGTTACGGCATGTGAAGGCTAACTTGGCGACGATGAGCGAGGACTTATTGATCGGCGTTCTCGGGAATCAGAAATCCGGCAAGACCGAAACTTGGAATGCACTCTTTGGTCGAACGGTGCATATCGGAAAGCGGTTACGACCGTTGTGGCTGACGGACACCGAGTATGTGGATGTGTTCCTCGTCAGTGGGTCATCCGAGGAGCGAAACAAATACGTGGGTGACCTAATCACCGTGAAGCATCCTCGAATCGTCCTCTGTTCATTCCAGTACCGCGAAGGCGTGAGTGAAAGTTTCAGTTACTTCTCGGAGCGGGAATACTTCCTGTTCGTTCAATGGCTGAATCCCGGTTACAGCGATAGGGCTGCCGGAAGTGATTTGCTCGGGCTGATTCCCCTCCTCCTCGCAGAGGAATCATTGCTGAGCATGAGGAACGGCAAATGCGATGTGGAATCGCGCGTGCGTGAAATACGAGAATTCATCTCGGGTTGGGCAGGGCCACGCGGGCTGATTCAGACGGCGGGTCAAACGCAACTTGTGTGATGAGCTTCGTGTCTTTGACGTTGTTCGGGCACACGGGCCGTCGGATCATTGATTGGGCTGCCAAGCACGGTCGATGAATGGCTTGATCGCAGTCAGCGTGAGCAGCTTATTCGGGTCGGTTTGCCAATCGACCCCCGCCAGTGCTTTCCGATCCCATAGCCCAATAAACATCATTTGGTCAGTGGGGCCGTCCGCGGAAATGCTGGCCTGATCCCAAGGCAGGTTTGAGGCGTGAAAGACTTTCAAGATGGCAGCGGAGCGGGCAAGTACGGCATCACGAGAGGGCATTGGCTCGCCCTTCTTTTGCACCGTGAACTCGACTGACACGAGGGCGTGCCCTTTCGGAGTGTGGGGGTTGTACTGCACGTCCCGCCGTTCAAGCCGATCATCCCCAAGCAGGGATTTCAGGTCGGAGGTAAGCTTCGCAAGTTCGGCGTCCGTCTTGAGCGGTGTGTCGTTTGTGTATGACTCGGCGGTGTGGTCGCTCATGTCTTCAAATTGTGCCGTGATCTGTCCGGTTCCGTTGGTAACCGTAGTCAATCCGGTTATTCGGAACGGTTCGCTTTGGTCACTCACCAGTGCCCCATTTGCACCACCGGGGGTCGTGAAGGATGGCTCGCGAAGCAGTACCTCATACCGGAACGTTTTCACCCGCCCGTCCCCTTTGCCCGCGGGTCCGCTGTCCGAATCGAGATACCGGACAAATCCGATGTCCGTATCTGTGGCATCCAAGGAATACGGGAACGAGACGTGGCCGCGTTCAATCTCGGTTCCTTTGTCGTCCAACAGCGTCACATGTACCGCCCCCGCCTTAAGGCTGTATTTGCTGTGGTTCCTGATGTCGAAGAAATAGCGATACCGGTTCCCGATTCTCTTCACGATCTCACTCTTCACCGTGAATTCAGCAGGGGCTAGGGATTGAGTTGCGGGGGGTGCGGGGGCGGGAGGCGTCGAGTTGCTGGACGAAGTTGTTGAAGAAGGCGAGGACGAGAAGAAATTACCTAAATAAAGACATGAGGTAACGATCAAACCTAGTGTGACAAGAACAGCCAAGGCCGATGTATTCTGCTTTGTTGGATTAGGCATTCCGCAATTCGGGCATACCTTCGCCCGCGTGCTCACGTCCTTCCCGCACTCCTTGCACTTCTTCATTGCCATGTTTGATCCTCTACCCAAGTCCCAAAGAAAAGTGAACAGAATTGTAATGGATTCTTCGAGGACGCACAAAACCCCCTTGCCGGTTAGTTCCGGTTCGGGGGTTTTTTTGTCGGCTCAGCGGGTGTGCGGGGTTCTCGCGTACATCCTGCCGGGCGGGCGGTGACCGATGGCGTGAGCCATGTACCGCTCAAGCTCGGCCTGCATGATCTCATTCCGCTTCCGCTGCACGACCTTCTCAGTCTCGACCGCGAGGGCCTTCGACCAATACGCGACTGCCATCGCGAGGGCGTCGAGCCGGTCGTCCTTGGCGAGTGCCCCCTTGTCTCGGGTCATCCTCGTCAGTTGGAAGAACAGTCGATACCGCTGATGGTGCTCGATGCTGTAGCCTTGCGTGCATGCCTTGGTCCTTTTGCACGAGGGCCTGATTGACGACGAGCCGGTGGGATTGGATGACCGGTTCGAGGGTGTGGCAGATGCGACGTTCCTTCTGGACGTTAGTACGCCCCGTTGCCGATCAGTAATGGCGGGTTGAACCTCAATAACCAGACCGCGATCGCTACTCTTTCCAGACGTTGCATTCCGTTGCAAACCGTTGCACGAGTCCCGCTCATAGCCCACACGCACTCACTTCCGACAACCTAATTTTAATCCTCGCGAGCACGAAATGGATTAGGATTAAGATTAGGATTAAGAGTAAGACACGCGCGCTCTGTCTCCCCTACTGTGTGGACGTTGCATTCCGTTGCAAACCGTTGCATCGCCACGCCGAACGGCACGCGATGACTGATACGACGAATGAATTCACCTTTCGCTGCGATCGGCGTGGGTCTATATTGGCGGCATGAGCACGCACACTGTTGATCCGGAATTGCTGGAGATTCTCCGCTGCCCGCTGACGCGGAGCCGGCTTCGGTTTGAGGGTGAATTTCTCGTGGCTGAGGTGGGTGGGCTGGCCTACCCGATCCGCGATGGCATTCCGGTGATGTTGATGGAAGAAGCACGTCTGCCGGCCGGGGTTTCGACTCTGGAAGAACTCAAGGCCCGGTTGAAGAGTTCGCCGGCGGTGTGAATTTCTCGAACAATCAAAATGTCCTTGATGTTGTTGAGCGAGATCGTAAATCTAATAGCCGAGGGCGGAAGAACCGGGGCTTCCGCCCACGGCTATTAAGGGACGAACCAGACGGGAATAAACTCTGAATTCAACATCAATGCCCCGATATGGCCGCTTCCATCGTGCGGCCGGAAATGTGGCTGATGACGCGGATGAGCTCCGCGGGCTCAACCGGCTTGGGGACGTGTGCGGTAAAGCCGGCGGCGAGCATTTTGGCCCGATCTTCCTCACGAACATACGCGGTCAATGCGATTGCGGGCATATTTCCGCCGCGGTCGGGATCGATCTTTCGAACCTCTCGAATCAGGCTGTACCCATCGGCTTCGGGCATTCCGATATCGCTGACCAGTATATCGGGCATCTGGCGATCGATTGATTCCAGCGCCTCTTGCGCCGAGGCCGCGACCTCTACATTGGCGCCGGTTCGCGAAAGGACGTGACGAATCAGCTCGCGCGCATCGGGCTCATCATCCACGGCCAAGATACGCAGCCCTTTGAGGTCGATGGCAACCTCGGAGCCGGGCATCGGCAGATGCTCGCCATTTTGCGGACGGGGCGCGTGCAAAGGTCCCGGCTCAGCGACGGTGCGTTCGGGCAAATCGACGGTAAAAACAGACCCCCGGCCATGGCCTTCGCTATCGGCGCTGACGGTGCCGCCGTGGAGTTCGACCAGGTGGCGGACGATTGCCAGGCCCAAACCCAGTCCGCCATGTGAGCGCGTGGTCGAGCTATCGGCCTGGCGAAAACGATCGAATACGTAGGGCAGGAAAGTGGGTTCGATTCCCTTACCCGTATCAGCGACTCGAATCTCGATGCGCCCGCCCTTCCGCTGAACAGATGCCGTGACCCGGCCGCCGGCCGGTGTGAACTTGATGGCATTGCTCAGGAGGTTCCACACGACCTGTTGGATGCGATCGGGATCGCCGAGGATGCTTCCGGTGTCGTCGGGAATCTCACCATCGAGAGCGATGCGCCTGGCCTCGGCGGCCGGTCGGGCGGAGTCGATCGCGCCGCGAATGACGGAGGCGAGCTCCATTTTTCTGACCGTTAAGCGGAGCTTGCCGGTCGTGATGCGGGAAACATCCAGGAGATCTTCGATGAGACGAGATTGCGCCTTGACGTTTCGTTCGATGACTTCCAGGCCATGGGCGATATCCGCCGCGGCCGCGGGCCCGGTGCGCAGCATTTGCGTCCAACCCAGAATCGCGTTGAGCGGCGTCCGCAATTCGTGCGAGAGCGTCGCCAGAAATTCATCCTTCAAGCGATTGGATTCGCGTTCCTCGGCATACAGCGTGTTCTCGATGGCGATGGACGCCATCTGTGCCAGTTGCGTGAGGATCGCTTCGTCGTCTTCGGTAAACTCTCCCTGCTCCTTATCGGAAACGTAGATGAGGCCCAGCGATCGCGATCCAGCGCTGACCAGGGGCGCTGCCATCATGCCGTGGATCGGCGGAACTTCCAGATCGCGGACGATCTCCCAATCCGGATGCCGCTCGAGCTGGGCCTGGGTCAATCGGACGGCAACGGGACTGCGCGCCACCTGCGTTTCGGCACAGACATCGAGCCGGAGCGGACGATCGCGCCACTGCGCGTATTTGTCCGAGAACGACCCAACCGCTTCGCTTTTGGGCGTGCGGGCGGCGCTGGCCGGAAGAAAAAGCGTGATGGCCTGATGCGCTCCGATCGCGTCGCGCGCACTATCAGCGACTGTTTTGAGCAGCCCATGCAACGAGCGCGAAGAGTTAATGGCAAGCGAAGCCGCGGCAAGGCGTTGAAGCTGGCCGGCGCGTCGGCGTTGAAGCTCGGCCTGTACCTCTAACTGTTGGCGCTGGCGATACAAATCCACCAAAACGCGGACTTTGGTGCGGAGAATCTCGGGGATGACCGGCGCGAGGATGTAATCCACCGCGCCAACCGAGTAACCCCGAGCCATGTGCATTTCGTCGGCGAACGCGGTGATAAAAATGATCGGCGTATCGCGCGAGCTGCGACGCTGGCGGATCAGCGCCGCGGTTTCGAAGCCGTCCATCGACGGCATGTTCACATCCAGCAGAATGACGGCGAATTCGTCCCGAAGCAGGTACCGCAACGCCTCGCGGCCGGACGAGGCGCGAACCAGATTCACATCCAGATCCGACAACACCACCTCCAACGCCAGAAGCTTGTCGGGCTTGTCGTCGACCAGAAGGATGTTGGGTTTGGAGAAGGTCATTTTTGCGAAATAGCGAGGTCAGTGGTCAGTGGTCAGTGGTCAGTGGTCAATGAGGTGCGGAACTGACAACTGACAACTGACCACTGACAACTGACAACTGACAACTGACCACTGACAACTGACAACTGACAACTGACAACTAACGCAATCATCGATGCAACCACGCTCTGAGCATCGCGAGCATCTGCTCGGTATCGACCGGCTTGGAGATATAGTCTGACGCGCCTGCTTCGATACATTTTTCCCGATCGCCCTTCATCGCTTTGGCGGTGAGGGCGATAATCGGCAGCGAGCGGAAGCGTGAGAGCCGGCGGATGGTTCGCATGGTGTCGTAGCCGTCCATGTCGGGCATCATGATGTCCATCAGGACAATATCAATCTCCGGGTTCTTCTGGAGGACATCGATGGCGTCCTTGCCATTCTCAGCCGAGACAATCTGCACTTGGTGCGGCTCGAGGATGCTGGTCATGGCGAAGATGTTACGGATGTCATCGTCCACGATCAGGACGCGCTTGCCGGCCAGCACCGAATCATCGTGATGCAGGCGATCCAGAATTTGACGATTCTCCGGGCTCATCGATTCCAGCGGACGATGCAGGAAGAGGCTGACATCATCCAGCAGCCGTTCGGAGGAACGAGCATCGCGTAAAACGCCGCTTTGCCCGAGACGCTTCAAAGTCGTCTCCAGCTTCTTGCTGATTTCGCCAGGGGCGTACACAAGAACCGGCACTTCCCTGCCGTGGGGCTGGCGGCGGACGGATTCGACGAATCCGGGAAGATCGGTATCCGCGAAGTTGGGGGCGGTCACGATGACGTTGACCTGTCCTTCGGCAAGTGTGGACAAGGCATCAGCCACCGCGCCAACGCTGACGATTTCAACGTCGTCGCCGGCCAGCGTGCCGACAAGACGTTGGCGCTCGGCATCATCCTGATGCACCAGGAGCAACTTGCGGCGTGCACGCTCGCTCGATTTTTTGATGTTGGCGAATGCCTCGTCGAGGGCTTCGCGGGTTTTGAAGGGCTTGGTCGTTACGCCCATCGCGCCCATGCGCAGCCCACGCTCAACGTCTTCTTCAGTGGTGATGATGTACACCGGGATATGTCGCGTGGCGGGATCATTTTTCAGACGGCTCAGCACGCGCCAGCCATCGAGATCGGGGAGATTGATGTCGAGCGTGATGATGGTGGGCAGGAAGTCGCGAGCGAGCGCGACGCCCGTGGCGCCGCGCGGAGCGATCAGCACTTTGTAGCCCTGCTCACGTGCCGCGTCGTAAAGGATGCCGGCAAAGCCCGGGTCATTTTCCACGACAAGCAAGACCTGATCGCCCGGCCGGATCTTGTCCGCGTCGTCATTGGACTGGTGAAGGGGTTGTTCGACGGGCTCGGCGAGAACCGACGCGGGGATCCAGCCACCCGAGCTGGTGCGCGATGTGTCGACTTCGACCGGCGTGTTCGCCGCTGGTTGCTGCTGCGGTCGACGAACCGGCTTGGGGGCTGCGTAAGAACTCGGCAGATAGAGCGTGAAGGTGCTGCCCTGGCCCGGTGTGCTGCTGAGGCGGATTTCACCGCCCAGTAATTTGGCGATCTCGCGACTGATGGCCAGACCCAGGCCGGTGCCGCCATACTTGCGGCTCGTGCTGCCATCGGCCTGCTGGAACGCTTCGAAGATAATCTGCTGCTTCTCGGGTGGGATGCCGATTCCGGTGTCGGTGACGGTAAATGCGATGACGCCGCGGGCTTTGTTCAAGGCCTCGTTGTCCGGCGACCAACCGTGATCGGCCGGGTTGACATGCAGGGCCACCTTGCCGGAATCGGTAAATTTGAACGCGTTCGAGAGCAGGTTCTTGAGCACCTGCTGTAACCGCTTGGCATCGGTGAACATCGCGCGTGGCAGCGACTGAGCGACATCGATCACGAAGTCGAGCTTCTTGCTTTCGCCCACGTGGCGGAACGTTCGCTCGACATAATCGCCCAGCTCGAGGAATGGAATCTCGCTGACATCGACAACGACCGTGCCGGATTCGATCTTGGACAGATCCAGGATGTCGTTGATGAGGCCGAGCAGATCGTTGCCGGACGAGTGAATCGTCCGCGCGTATTCCACCTGGCGTGTGCTGAGGTTGCCGTCGGGGTTCTTGGTGAGCTGATCGGAAAGAATGAGCAGACTGTTGAGCGGCGTACGCAGCTCGTGCGACATGTTTGCGAGGAACTCGGACTTGTACTTGGAGGTGAGGGCAAGCTGCCGGGCTTTTTCTTCCAGCGCCTGGCGGGCCTGTTCCACTTCGCGGTTCTTGCGTTCCACTTCCACGTTCTGCTCGGCCAACAACTTGGCCTTTTCGCCCAGTTCCTGGTTGGTCTGGCGAAGCTCTTCCTGCTGGGCCTGGAGCTCGCGAGCCAGAGACTGCGACTGCTTGAGCAGGTCTTCAGTCCTCATGTTCGCTTCGATCGTATTCAGCACGATGCCGATTGATTCAGTCAGCTGATCCAGGAAGGTTTCGTGCGTCGGGCTGAACCGCTCGAAGCTTGCAAGCTCAAGAACGGCTTTCACCTGGCCTTCGAACAGCACGGGAAGGACCATCACGTTCAGCGGCGTCGATTCGCCAAGACCCGAGGCGATCTTGATATAGTCGCCGGGCACACTTGTGAGGAGAATCTTTTCCTTCTCCAGAGCGCACTGGCCGACCAAGCCTTCGCCAAGCTTAAACTTGTTGCCGACGGTTTTACGTTCTTTGTATGCGTAACTGGCCAGCAGCTTGAGTTGCGGATCCTCGGTTTTGACGCCGGAATCCATGATGTAGAACACGCCTTGCTGGGCGGACACCACGGGGGCGAGTTCGGACAGAATCAGACGGCCCACCGTCAGCAGATCCTTCTGACCCTGCAACATACGGCTGAACTTGGCGAGGTTGGTCTTGAGCCAGTCCTGCTCGTTGTTCTTAATGGTGGTGTCTTTCAGGTTCCTGATCATCTCATTGATGTTGTCTTTCAGCGCGGCCACTTCGCCGCGGGCGGCAACGGTGATGGAACGGGTCAAGTCGCCCTTGGTCACGGCGGTGGCCACTTCGGCGATGGCACGCACCTGAGTGGTCAGATTCGCGGCAAGCTGGTTGACGTTATCGGTGAGGCCTTTCCAGGTACCGGCAGCACCCGGCACGCTGGCCTGGCCGCCAAGCTTCCCTTCGACACCCACTTCGCGAGCCACCGTCGTCACCTGATCGGCGAACGTTGCCAGCGTGTCGATCATGCTATTGATCGTGTCGGCCAATTCGGCGATTTCGCCCTTGGCCTCCACGGCCAGCTTCTGCTTCAGATCACCATTAGCGACAGCCGTCACGATCAGCGCGATGCCGCGCACCTGGTTGGTCAAGTTACCGGCCATGAAGTTCACGTTGTCGGTCAGGTCCTTCCACACACCCGACACGCCCTTCACTTCGGCCTGACCGCCGAGCTTTCCTTCGGTGCCCACTTCGCGGGCCACGCGGGTTACTTCGGATGCGAAAGAGTTGAGCTGATCCACCATGGTGTTGATGGTGTTTTTCAGCTCCAGAATTTCACCCTTCACGTCGACCGTAATCTTCTTGGACAAGTCGCCGTTGGCCACGGCCGTGGTCACAGCGGCGATGTTACGCACCTGTGCGGTCAGCGAGCCGGCCATGAAGTTCACGTTATCCGTGAGGTCTTTCCACGTGCCGGCGACGCCTTTCACTTCAGCCTGGCCACCGAGTTTTCCTTCGGTACCTACTTCGCGAGCCACGCGAGTTACTTCCGAGGCGAAGGATCGGAGCTGGTCCACCATTGTGTTGATGGTGTCTTTCAGCTCCAGGATTTCCCCCTTCACGTCCACGGTGATCTTCTTTGAAAGGTCACCATTGGCGACGGCGGTCGTCACCGCGGCGATGTTTCTCACCTGGGCGGTGAGGTTGCCGGCCATGGAATTCACCGAATCAGTCAGATCTTTCCACGTTCCGGTCACGCCCTTCACTTCAGCCTGGCCGCCCAGCTTTCCTTCGGTACCCACTTCGCGGGCCACACGGGTTACTTCGGATGCGAAGGATGAGAGCTGATCCACCATGGTGTTGATGGTGTTCTTCAGCTCCAGGATTTCACCGCGCACGTCCACGGTAATTTTCTTGGACAGGTCGCCATTGGCGACGGCGGTCGTCACGGCAGCAATGTTTCTCACCTGTGCCGTCAGGTTACCGGCCATAGAGTTCACGGAGTCGGTGAGATCCTTCCACACACCTGCGACGCCCTTCACTTCGGCTTGGCCACCCAGTTTTCCTTCGGTACCCACTTCACGCGCCACGCGTGTCACTTCTGATGCGAATCGATTCAGTTGGTCCACCATCGTGTTGATGGTGTCTTTCAGTTCCAGAATTTCGCCCTTCACGTCCACAGTGATCTTTTTCGAAAGGTCACCATTGGCCACAGCCGTCGTCACGTTCGCGATATTTCTCACCTGCGAGGTGAGGTTACCGGCCATGAAGTTCACGTTGTCGGTGAGATCCTTCCACACGCCGGCAACGCCCTTCACTTCGGCCTGACCACCGAGCTTTCCTTCGGTACCCACTTCGCGGGCCACACGGGTTACTTCGGAAGCGAAGGAGGAAAGCTGATCCACCATCGTGTTGATGGTGTTTTTCAGTTCGAGAATTTCGCCCTTCACGTCCACGGTGATCTTCTTGGACAAGTCACCATTGGCGACGGCCGTCGTCACGGCAGCGATGTTTCTAACCTGGGCGGTGAGGTTACCGGCCATCGAGTTCACGGAGTCCGTCAGGTCTTTCCACACACCTGCAACGCCCTTCACTTCAGCCTGGCCACCGAGCTTTCCTTCGGTACCCACTTCGCGGGCCACGCGGGTCACTTCGGAGGCGAACGAGTTGAGCTGGTCCACCATGGTGTTGATGGTGTTTTTCAATTCAAGAATTTCGCCGCGCACTGTCACGGTGATCTTCTTAGACAAGTCCCCGTTGGCCACGGCTGTCGTCACGGCGGCGATGTTTCTCACCTGGGATGTGAGGTTGGCGGCCATCGAGTTCACGGAGTCGGTCAAGTCCTTCCACGTGCCGGCGACGCCCTTCACCTCGGCCTGCCCGCCCAGCTCGCCTTCGGTGCCCACTTCGCGGGCCACGCGGGTCACTTCGCGGGCGAAGCTGGAGAGCTGGTCCACCATGGTGTTAATCACGTTTTTGATCTGAAGGATTTCGCCCTTCACGTCCACGGTGATTTTCTGTGTGAGGTCGCCATTGGCGATGGCGGTCGCTACCTTGGACATATCGCGGAGCTGAACCGTCAGGTTAGACGCCATCAGGTTCACGTTGTCGGTCAGGTCTTTCCAGGTACCTGCGACGCCGCGGACTTGGGCCTGGCCGCCCAGTTTTCCTTCGGTGCCTACGTCGCGGGCCACGCGGGTTACTTCGGCGGCGAAGGAGGACAGCTGATCCACCATCGTGTTAATCACGGTCTTGATTTGGAGGATTTCGCCGCGCACGTCGACGGTAATTTTTTGAGTTAAGTCGCCGTTGGCGATGGCAGTTGCGACCTTCGAGAATTCGCGCAACTGCACCGTCAGATTCGACGCCATGAAGTTCACATTGTCGGTCAAGTCTTTCCAGGTACCGGCGACGCCCTTCACTTCGGCCTGTCCGCCGAGTTTACCTTCGGTGCCCACTTCGCGGGCCACGCGGGTTACTTCCGATGCGAAAGAGGAAAGCTGATCCACCATGGTATTGATGGTGTTTTTCAGTTCCAGGATTTCGCCGCGCACGTCTACCGTGATTTTCTTGGACAAGTCGCCATTGGCGACGGCGGTGGTCACGGCGGCGATGTTTCTCACCTGGGCGGTGAGGTTGCCGGCCATCGAGTTCACGGAGTCGGTGAGGTCCTTCCACGTACCGGCGACGCCTTTCACCTGCGCCTGCCCGCCCAGTTTCCCCTCGGTACCCACTTCGCGGGCCACGCGGGTTACTTCAGAGGCGAACGCGTTGAGCTGATCCACCATCGTGTTAATGGTGTTTTTCAGTTCGAGAATTTCGCCCTTCACGTCCACGGTGATCTTTTTGGAAAGGTCACCATTGGCGACGGCGGTCGTCACGGCGGCGATGTTACGCACCTGTGACGTCAGGTTACGCGCCATCGAATTCACGGAGTCGGTCAGATCCTTCCACGTTCCGGCGACGCCCTTCACTTCGGCCTGGCCGCCAAGCTTTCCTTCGGTACCCACTTCGCGGGCCACGCGGGTTACTTCGGAGGCGAACGATCGGAGCTGGTCCACCATCGTGTTGATGGTGTCTTTGAGTTCGAGGATTTCACCCTTCACGTCCACGGTGATCTTCTTAGACAGGTCGCCGTTGGCCACGGCTGTCGTCACCGCGGCGATGTTTCTCACCTGGGCGGTGAGGTTGCCTGCCATCGAGTTCACGGAGTCGGTGAGGTCCTTCCACGTACCGGCCACGCCCTTCACTTCGGCCTGGCCACCGAGCTTGCCTTCGGTACCGACTTCGCGGGCCACGCGGGTTACTTCCGATGCGAACGATGAAAGCTGCTCCACCATTGTGTTAACGGTTTTGGCGGTGCGGAGGAATTCCCCTTCGAGCTGCCGGCCGTCAATTTCCAGTGCCATCGTTTGAGAAAGGTCGCCCTTTGCCACGGCCCCGATCACGCGGGCCGTCTCGCTGGTCGGATGCACCAGATCGCCCACCAGCGCATTGACTGAGTTCACCGCGCCCGACCATGAGCCGCTCACCGAACCGATCGAGGCGCGTTGAGAGATCTTCCCTTCCTTACCGACCACCCGGCTCACCCGCTCCAGCTCATTGGCCATCCGGTCGTTGAGCTCGACGACTGCGTTGAAGGCATCGGCGATTTTCCCATCGATCCCCGACAGATGCTCCGGCAGGCGAACGGTGAAATCTCCCTTTTTGAACGCGCTCAGAACCGCAAGCAATTGCTTTTTATCCAAGGCTTCGAGATCCGCCGCCAACCGTCCGCCCGCCGGGACAGTCGCGGGCGCGTTGCGGGTGCGCGCATCCCCATTGGGCTGGCGACTTCCATGATTTCCATTCCCGTTCCCATTCCCATTCCCATTCCCTTTCGTCTTTGCCGATTGAGCAGCCTTGGATTTCATGAATCGTCTCCCGCGGAGGGTGTTGTCGGAAATAATGAGAGGAATCGGATCGCCGGGGCGCGCGACATATGCCTGCCCGGCAATTTTAGATTTTCGGAGCGACACGACCCAACTTCTTGTAAGAAAAATCCGTTCTTCTATTCCAGCCGTTCGCCACACCATGCGGCGGACCCGCTGCCGCCGGCATCCTGCCCATAGCGCGTATCTTGTCCGTCAGACAGGACTTTATATTAGCTGAACCGCCAAACTGTCTACCCCAAAAATCCATCTCGAGCGAGCCCAACAACCTCACCAATTCGCCTGATTTCGTCCTAATTACAACCCGCATACGTGTCGCTTCTGTTGGTGCCATCCTCGCTCGACGCCTTGTTGCTTGATGACGTCCGATGGCGATCCGGTATAATCGGTCATAAGGGAACGGCTGGGAATTCTTGAAAGAGGTGCCTGTGCTGGTCACTGCCATTGAAGGCGTGGTTGAGAATGGGCGAATCCGCCTGCGCGAGGAAGTCTCACTGGCGGAGAACACGCGCGTGTATGTGATTGTGGCGGATATGGACTCGAGGCCGTCGGCGCAGATTCATACACCGCGGCTGGCGAACCCGCGGCAAATTGGAGATTTCCGCAAACAGCAGGTCGTGGAGATTCCCATCGATGCAGGACCGGGACAGCTCCGGCGACCGTGAATTTCGATTGATAAATCAAGGCTGTCCCGTCAAGACGTTCCCCGAGCTTGCCGGCAGCCGAGAAGATGTAGGGTTGCTTTAGGCTGTCCCACACGATGAGTCACCCCGGCTTCATTCGTCCCACGACGTTTCTCGCCGCACCTTATCCAGCATGAGTTCGATTCGTTTTAGTTCCGGCGGGCCCGAGCCGGAATCACGGATCTCCTTTCGCTTCCCGTCCACGACGAAAATCGTTTCGATTGTGGCTACGTCCGTCGCAAATGGAGGATAGTGGTCCTGAAGACTCAAGATTCCATTGTCCAGAACGGCCGCGGCCAAATGCTTGAACTTCTGCGGGTCGATGTGCCCCTTATGTGCGCCGAGCGGATCAACAGAGCGCACGCCGTGATACCAGACGGCGCCATCTGCCTCGAAGGTGGCGGAATAGGCGGGGCAGTGGCCGGGAGGACAATCGCCGCGTCTGATCCCGATCTCGGTCACGACCTCATGACGTTCCGCCTTCCAGAGGGGTTGATTGTCGCCCGCGCACGAGAGCGGCGCGAGCACGAGCAAGGGCGATAAGAACCTCAGATAGCTCTTCGTCATTTTATGGCGCACTCCGGCGAGGACGATCGGCTCTGCCTCCCCGCTGGCGATGCAGATCCTCCGAAACAGCGATCGGCTGACGCCAGGCGAAACGGTGGATTAGGCCCAAAGGCAGGCGGAGATGCGCCACGGGGGCCGCGCCGCGGATTCAGCCAATAAAACTCACCCTTTCTTCAGCGCGGTGGCCGCCTGCTTTAAATCTGACAAGAAGGTCGGATCAATCAGGTTGTTCGGGAATGTTCCCGCAGCGGCTTCAGTGTCCTGTACGAACATGAACTGTTGGACGTTGTTTATGGTCGCCGCGTCGGCACCCAGCCTTGTGAGGTCGGTTGTGATCGCGCTCGGAAGGCCGTTGCTAAGAACGCCGCTCTCGAAGCTGAGAGCATCCGAGGATGAGACAGAGGCGTTGAGGTGGGCTTTGGTCAGGGCCGCAGCGGCCTTTTGCAGTAAGCCCACCTCCTTCGCAAACAGGCTGCCGGCCATCTTGTCGAAGCGCGAGAGTGCGGTCATCTGGCGCTTTTGCCATTTGGAATCGCCCGCGACGAGAGCCCCGTCCGCGCGATTAGATGTGCTGTCGGCAGCGCCAAGGAAACCTACAATCTTTGCACCGTTTATTTGTAGCCCGTTCAGCGCTCCCGTAACCGCTCCTGACACCTCCTTATTCGCTTTGATTAGGGGTAGGGAAGGCGTTCGAGGCTTGATGATCGTCTTGTAATTCGGATCGGGAGGATCAAAAGTGACGATAAGATCACAAATGCCTGACAAAATCCCCCATTCTGCCGCGATCGCATATGCCCCGGCGGAAACGGGGGAGGCGGCACCCGCACCAAGGCCAACAGCCCCGGCCGTGACGGCACCAAACGAGTAGATGGCCCGTAACTTAGTAAGCGCATCCTTTGTGGTCGGCTTGAACCAGTGAGTAGGGCTGGACGCGAAGTCCGCGGTAGCGGTTGCATACTCGTCGGCATCGTTTCCCGTGGCCGTGGCGGTCAATTTCTCGCCATCCTGCGTTGCCTTGAAGCTGAAGCCCACCGGCTGGTTATACGTGCTTATGCCCGTCGAGAACCCGCCCGAGCTTCGAAACGCCAGTACCTCGCCTTCACCGTTTTCATTCGGATCGCTCGCGGTAGTCAGTGTCGCTTGGACGGTTATCGTGTCACCCGCGTGAACGCCAACCAGCGGAACGTCCGTCGACGTAGAGTCCGTCAAAGTTATCGTCGATGATAAGAACACTCTCTGCTCAAGACATTCGACCAGTTGCGTTGCCGAGCGCAGGCGGTAGTTCCCATTCGTAGGCCGTATAGAATGCTGCTCGCGACAGACCAAGGCGCCGGCAACATCCGAAAGATGGATCTTCGTCACAGGTTTTGAGTTCATTGAATCCTCCGAACCACTCTACGTCCGCCTTTTGAAAATGCCCCCGTTGTCGCACGAACGCGTATGTCACTCTCCGGTTTGGCGGCCCAAGTGCCACCAGCTCGACCATAGAGCTTCCGTCACCCCTCAATGGTCGTGGGGGCGACTCGACATCCCCCGGCGGCGTCCACGCTAATCGTCGCTGATCATCCGCCTATTGCGGCGGACCCGCAGGCGAATAGTTGCCGGGCTGTGGAGCGGTGCCATTGGGCCGCCGCCCTTGCATCGCCTGCTCTTGTGATTCGCGTATCATCTCCTGTTGATACTGCAAGGGGGTCATCTTAACCAATTGCGTGTGCGTCGCCGGCACTTGCTCTTCGTGGGTTTCGATGGTGTAGTCAAAGTACCACTGGAAATTCTGCTTCTCGGTGACGACGCCCGCATCGTTCTGGTTGGTCACGACATCGTAGAGGAACACGCCAATAATTCCCTTTTTTTCCTTCAAGGCAGACAGTGGTGGGCCGACAATTTCGAGCTGCTGCTCTTGTCGCGGGGGGATGATGGCGCCCTGCACGTTTGTGTAGCCCCGTTGGTCAACCGGCTGAATCTGACCGCCAACGTTGAACTGGACGACGGTACCGGCTCCGTGAAATACGCGGGCCATCTGGTTGTTGATCTTGACCAAAAACCGTATTTGTCCCGGGGTCGCTCCCAATGTCGTGGTTGTGGTGCGCTCGACGTAGACGTAGCCGTGGTTGCCAAAGATGATTTCATCGCTTGCCGGCTGCCGCACTTGTTTGTTTGTCACCGTTTCATGCTGCTGGGCGGTGTAGTTCACGGGCGTGATGGTGATTTCCAAGCCGCCCTTGTTCTGCGGTGCCCGCGTCTCGGCCTGCGGCGTGATCGACGGCACGTCGCAGCGCATCGGGACTGTCGGATCCGACTGCGGGGGCGACGGGTGGGGACAACCCGCGACCGCCCCAACCATGCATGCCATCCCCATCCACAACTTCCAGGGTCTCGAACTCACGGCGCGCGACCAACTCGGCGCGCGGCTAAACAATCGACTCATAATGGCCGCCTTCCGAAATGAAGTGTTTCTACATCAATTTTTCGCGCCCACAACGCTATACTATTTCCTGTCCTCTCGCCTTTCCTCCGCGGTTCTCGCGGCTGAATGCGACGGACGACCGGCCGTTCCGGTCGTCATCGTCAGACAGCGTTTCCAGGGTGCTGCCGGTGCTATTACCGGTTGCTTTTCTCGAGATCAATTCTTCTTCTTAGGCGGATTCACTGGTTTGGGACCGGGGCCCGAACCATGATGATTTTCAAAGTCCCGGCGATGTGTTTCCTCGATCTGCCGGCCCCTTTGCCGATTATCGACGACGTTGACGTAGACATTCTTTTGGATGTTTACGTTGACAACGCGCTGAACGAAAACGTTGCGCTCATAGCGGTACCCGCCATAATAGTAGTAGCCGTTCCAAACATACGTGCCCGGCGGATAGCCCCGGTCGTAGATATAGACTCTTTCTACCGGCATGGGCTCGACAATGATAACTTCGCCCACCGGCATAGACGGCGCCGGTTCCGCACGAACCACCTCGATTGGGCGGACCACGCAGCCGACGGAAAGAAATGCCATCAAAGCGCAGACGGCGGACGTGAGAGCAATACGCATGGATTGGCTCCTGAGAAAGGGGACGAAATGCACCACAATGCCGCAGATCTCGACAGAAAACCCCGCATAGAAGAGCCCCCGAGAACCTATTGCATGAATTGGCCGTCCTTCACCGGCGCGTGGATTTAGCCCGTTTACGACAGCCCAGTCTCTAAAAACACTTCGGTGGACAAACGCAGCTGGAGATATGAGCGAGCGTTAATCTAATCTGTCCTCGGCTCCAGTGTCAAGAAAAAGTTGCTGTGGCAACGCGACAGAACAGGGCTATCGCATTTGCGGGCGAACGGGAGTGCGAGGCTCCTGCGGAGCTGCGTTTTCGATCGAACATAAGCTCGGCAGGAGCCTCGCACTCCCACATTTTCCGTCGGAGGGAACATATGCGATAGCCGGTGTTGTGCGGCCCCCCGCATTGGTGCGGAGCTTTCCGGCTTCAGTGCAAAGCGGTACAACCCGTGCCACATGGGCCATTCAAATCTCATCCAATCGCTCGAAAAGTTGCTCCCTGCCGGTCATGTCATCACCGATCCGGAGGAATTGTTTGTTTACGAAAGCGATGGATTTACCATCGCCAAGGCCCGCCCCGCTGCGGTTGTCTTCCCGACGACCACGGAGCACGTCGTTGGAATTGTCCGGCTGCTTGCACTGCATGGGGTACAAATCGTCCCGCGGGGCTCGGGGACGGGGTTGGCCGGGGGATGCGTTGCGTTTGAGAACGGCATTATCGTCGCCACGACCCGCATGAACCGCGTCCTGAAGGTGGACTTGGAATGCCGTGTCGCACATGTTGAAGCCGGTTGTCGCAATCTTCAACTCAGCGATGTCGTAGCGCGGGAAGCGGGCGGCGCGGTATTTCACTTTGCCCCTGATCCATCAAGCCAGCGCGCCAGTTCAGTGGGTGGCAATGCCTCGACCAACGCCGGGGGAATTCACACGCTCAAAGACTTTGTCTCATCCAACCACGTGCTTGGATTTGAAATGGTTTTGGCCGATGGCACCGTCCTTGAAGTTGGCGGCCGGGATGGCTGCTACGAATCCGGCAACTTTGATCTGCCCGGTCTGATCTGCGGCCACGAAGGCACCTTCGGCATCATCACCCGCCTGTGGGTGCGGCTGGTCCCGAAGGCCACGCAGTTCCGCACGCTCGTCAGCATCTTCGCCAGTACCGCCGATGCCTGTGAAACGGTGAGCGAGGTGATCGCCGCCGGCATTCTCCCTGCCGCCATGGAGATGATGGACGGCAGTATGATTCAGATCGTTGAAGACGCCTTCCACCTGGGCTTCCCCCGCGACGCCCAGGCGCTGGTCCTTACCGAAATCGACGGCATCCCCGAGCTTCTGGATGCCCAGATGCAGCAGATCATCGATATCAGCAAAGCCCACAACGCCAAGAGCGTTCAGGGTTCATCTGATCCCGACACGCGCGCCAAACTGTGGAAGGCCCGTAAGAGTGCGTTTGGCGCGATTGGCCGGGTGAGTAATAGCTATTGCACACAGGATGCGTGCGTCCCCCGCAGCATGCTGGCCGGCGTTCTTCAACGCATCGATGAAATCGGCAAAGCGCACGGCCTCCAGATCACCAACGTCTTCCATGCCGGGGATGGCAATGTCCACCCCATCTTCATGTACGACGACCGCGATCCGGGGCAGGTGCACAATACGCTGCAAGCCGCGGAGGAAATGCTCAAGTATTGCATCGATATCGGCGGCACCGTTACCGGTGAACATGGCGTGGGCGTCGAAAAAATCCACCTGATGGCGTACCTCTTCGACCGCAACACGATGGAGCAGTTCCATCGAGTGAAATATGCATTCGATCCGGACGAGCGGATCAATGCGGGCAAACTTATTCCAAGTGATAAGGTACGGGTAAATCTGCTGAAACCGGGGCGGAAGGTGCCGCAGTAATCACTGTCATTATTATGTACGTTTCTACCAACGGTATATAATCAACTTCGGGACATCGCATGAGCGTAAACCACGTTTTAGACCAAGAGGCCCATGAAATGGGGGACGATGTGCCCGATTCGAGCGATGAATGGACGGAAGCCGACATCCGCGATTTCACGGAATTCTCACTAGACCACGCGATCGCCGGCGGCGACGCTGACACTTGATTTCACGTTTTCGCGTTCACGATTCGCGGTGACTGGAGCATAAATGGGCGACATCGAGGCTGTTTTCCGACACGGCGTTTTTCATCTCCTCGGGCCTGTCAATGTGCGGGACGAGGAAAGGGTGCGATTGCACATCGAATCGTCGGACCTACGCGGTGACTCGACCGCGATGGACTGGTTGAGAGAGGTTCAAACACTCCAGGCAGATGTTCGCGAACGGCGCGGTGATCTTCCTGACAGTTCTGTCGACATTGCAGCGGATCGCGCCAGATGAGCGACATTGTCGTTGACAGCAGTGTCGTGGCCAAGTGGATCTTCGTGGCACGGCCTTCCCCTTCGGGTCTGAGCCTCAGGGTCGAAGACAGGCCGTGAACGGGGAAGCCGCGGGTCCGGCGCCGGGTGAGATGTGGGAAAACCAACTCGCCGGAACCGGGCATTTTTCCCTGACAAATCAGATGGTTGTCCGTATGTCGAAACTTGGTTTTCCCAAATCGGACCCGTCGCTGGAGGTCATCTCCCTCGATCATGGGCTGGAAGCCCATGCCACGAAAAGGTGCGGAATCGCGCACGTTCATTTAGCGCAGGATCTTGGCATTCCCGGTGTGACCGCTGACGAACCTTTGTTCAATGTGGTTCATCACGATCTTCCATTCATTCACTTGCTACGCACCTTTTGAGCATGCACAAAACCGCCGTCCTCAACGTTGTTGGTCTGACGCCCGCCCTCATTGGCGAATTCACTCCCCGCATCCGCGACTTTGTCGCGCGCGGCGCGATTGCGAATGTGGGTCACGTTCTCCCTGGCGTCACTACCACCGTTCAATCGACCTATCTGACGGGCACCTGGCCCGCCGAGCATGGCATCGTGGCCAACGGCTGGTACTTTCGCGACGAATGCGAAATTAAATTCTGGCGGCAATCCAACCGCCTGGTCGAGCGGCCGAAAATCTGGGAAACTGCCCGGCAGATCGATCCTTCGTTCACCTGCGCCAACATCTGCTGGTGGTACAACATGTATTCCACCGCTGATTTCGCGGTGACGCCGCGGCCCATGTATCCGGCTGATGGGCGGAAAGTCCCTGATTGCTGGACGCATCCGGCCGATCTACGCGACTGGCTACAGAAAGAGTTGGGGCAGTTTCCGTTGTTCCAATTTTGGGGACCGGCCACATCCATCAACGCGACCCGCTGGATCGCGGACGCCGCCATCAAAGTCGATCAGCGCCACAATCCAACGCTTACTCTGGTTTATCTCCCGCACCTGGATTACGGCCTTCAGCGAACCAGCACTGAGGCCGCAGGCATCGCGCAGGATCTGCGGGACGTCGATGCCGAGTGCGGCAAGCTGATCGATTACTTCACCGCCCGCGGGGCTCGCGTCATTCTTCTCTCTGAGTATGGCGTCATGCCCGTCTCCCGCCCCGTCCACCTCAACCGCGTGCTCCGGGAACTTGGCTGCCTGACGATCCGGGAAGAACTGGGACGGGAGATTCTGGATGCCGGGGAGAGTGCGGCGTTTGCCGTTGCCGATCACCAGATTGCCCACATATACGTCAATGACCTCTCGCGTTTCAACGAAGTTCGAAAAGCAATCGAATCCACCGCCGGCGTGGAAACAGTCCTGGATGCCGACGGGAAAAAACTGCATCACCTTGACCACCCCCGCAGCGGCGAACTGATCGCGATCGCGTCGCCGGACGCCTGGTTCACTTACTATTACTGGCTCGACGACAGCCGGGCACCTGACTTCGCGCGTACCGTCGATATCCACCGAAAGCCCGGCTACGACCCCGCCGAGCTGTACCTCGATCCGGCCATTCGCTACCCCAAGGCAAAAATTGCATGGGCTCTTGCCCGCAGGAAGTTGGGGCAACGCGCCCTGATGGAAGTCATCCCCCTCGATGCCACGCTTGTTCGCGGTTCACATGGCCACGCGCCGATAAGCCCCAAAAATGGGCCGGTTTTTGCCACTTCGGACAAACAATTGCTCACCGGCACGGATTTTCCCGCCACCGAAGTTTATCACGCAATCCTCCGGCATCTGAGCGCCTAGAATAAGTTGATATAAATCCGTAGGAGTCCGATAATATTTGGTATCTTTATGTCCATTTCGACCGATAGAATACGGTTGGAGCAACGGAGTGAGTGGCATAACGATTGCGGATTTCGGTGGAACGGTTTCAATGCGAGGCCCAACCATCGTTTCTCGTAAGTGTCTGTTATTTCGGAGGTCGGCTATGACTTGGTTGAACCCCCGGCTATTGGCGGCGCCCCTGTTTTTGGGGTTGGCCTGCACCACGATGAGCTTCGCGGCGGATGGGCCGCCTCCTGATACGCAGGAATGGTTCCGCGGGCAAAATCCCCCGCTCGTCCCCTCCCGTGCCGCGAATATCGCCGGCCAGGGTGGAGCCGATTTCGGTCCGGGTGGCGCTGCTTTGCCG
>DAIRGS010000090.1:0-12226 GCA_036794395.1 Tepidisphaeraceae bacterium
GCGGACGGCAGCACAAAGTGACCAGCGGCGACACGATCCTCATCGATCGCCTGCTCACCGGCGACGAAAAGTCGGTCGCCTTCGATCGCGTTTTACTGGTCGGTGGCGAAGGCGAACCCAAGATCGGCACGCCTCACGTCGGTGGTGCCACGGTCGTCGCCGACGTTTTGGGCGCGGCCAAGGGCCCGAAAGTGCGCACCGTAAAGTACAAACGCCGCAAAGGCTTTCATAAGACGATCGGCCATCGCCAGAAGTACACCAGCGTCCGCGTGACCGCGATCAACGTTTAAGTTGAAGTAGAGCGTCGCGGTGTTTGGGGCGCCGGTGCCGCCGCCATCGTTGCTCGAATCACCGCCGGCCGAGTCATCCCAGACCGAGGTGAATATGATCGGATTGGGTACGGTTCCCGTCGCGTTGAGTGTTCCGGTCACCGAAATCGTCGAGCCATTTGGCATCTTGACGACTTGGCCGGGAACAACTGTCAGGGTCGTTCCCGAAGGAACGCCCAGGCTTGAAGACAGTTCGACCGGGAGGCCCGCGAAATTCCAAGTGCGATCTCCCGGGAGCGTGCCGGAAGTCATGTAGACTTCGTTGGACCCATTGTTGACCGCGCGAAGCCCTGAAAGAGTGAGGGATGAGGCGAGGTCGGTTGTAAAGGCGGCTTGGACAACGCCGTTCACCGTTACCTGGTCGAGCGCTGAGTTGCTATTAGAAAAGGCAACGCCCACGCCATCGCCGTTGAGAATTCGCGTGTTCGAAATCGTGGGAGAACTTCCCGCTATATTAATAGACGGCCTCCGCCAGTTCGGGTCGCCGGGGTTGTTGAGGTTGCCGGCGTACTTGCGGCCGACAGCGTTCCGTTTACCGTGAATAGCTGACCCGTCGCCATCTTGACAACCACGCCCGGATCAAGCGTCAGCGTCAATCCCGCCGGAACCGTCATGCTCGCATTGAGCATGTATGGCATGTTGGTCACGTTCCACTCGCGGTTGGCCGGGATGGTGCCGCCATCCAGATAGAACGCATCAATGCCGTTGCCCGACTCGGTCAGATTGGATAGCGCGGGATTGCTGGCCAGATCCATCGAAAACGGGACGCCACCATGGGCTGAGTTCTCGACGTCCACATGATCGAGGGTTCCCGTCGCGACATTCTGAATTCGAATACCGGTCACGTCGCCATTGAGCACCCGAACGTTTTGGAGGTGCGCCGTGGTGTGATCCAGGAGTAATGAATTTCGGAGCCAGTTTGTATCGCCCGGGGTGTTGAGGTTGCCGGCGTAATCGATCAACACATTTTGCAAAACCGACGCATCCGAACCGGCAAGCAGATTGATCGCCTGCCAATCGCCAGTTGCCGGTGTCTGGGGACCCGCGTGAAACGTGTCTCCAAACACGCTCTGGTCGCGACGAGAAGTAAACGTAATCGGCGCGAGCGTGGTGCCGGCGGCGGAAAGTGTTCCATTGATTGTGAAGAGTTGGCCGCTGGTCAGCTTCACCACGGCGCCGGGATCAATTTTCAGTATCACGTTTTGGGGAACCACCACATTTCCGCCAAGCACATAGGGCAGGGTCGTCAGGTTCCATTCGCGATCGCCCGGCAGGGTGCCCCCATCGATCACCACCGCTTCGAAACCGTTACCCGATGAAGTGATATTTGTCAGCGCCGGGTTACTTGAGAAGTCCATCGAGAACGGAATGCCGCCGTGCGCCGATCCTTCGACATCGACATTGGTCAGAACCGGATTCGAACCATTCTGAATTCGGATCGCGGTGACATCGCTGTTCAGCACCTGAATATTTTGAAACTGCGCCGCGCTACTGTCGATAACGACGGCTGTGCGAAGCCAGTTGGTATCGCCTGGGTTGTTGGCATTGCCGGCGTACTCGATTTTCACATTCTGAAAAATTGACGAGCTCGACCCCGACAGAAGACTAAATGTCTGCCAATCGCCCGCACGAGGGGTTACCATTGCCGGCATCCACCACATCGCCGACCGACTCATCATGGGTCGATGTGAAAATGATCGGCTGAGCCGCGCTGCCCTGAGCCAGGATCGTTCCATGGGCGGTAATGCTTTGTTGGAGCGCCGTCTTGATCACGGTGCCCGGATCGATCGTCAACGTGACGCCATCGTTAATCGTCACCGACCCGGTGACGTTGATGGTTCCCGACCAGTGTGCGTTCTGGGTGATCGTGCCAGAGACCGGCGTGACCGCCAGCATCAACCGCTGCTCGAGGGATTCAATCGGCCGGCTGTCGCGCGAGGCACGGATGGGCCGGCGGCTCCATGACCGCGATTCCGTGCGCGACGAGGCTGAAGCGCTTGGCGCGCCGCTCGCCGTCGATCTCCACGCTCCCGCGCGCACTGCCATGGTTTACAACTCGAAATGACCCAATCGTTCTAGCCCTAGCCTGCCGACTTTGATGTGCAACTCTCTGAGCCCGAGGCGGAGAATTGAGCATCCCCTGCGGTTCGGATTATACTAACAACCTTCGGAACGTCACCACAAAAGCAGCTGGTAAATCACCGCGATGCGGCGAGTTTCCACTGTTTTTCGATTACCGCAATCCCCCAAACTTAGGGGATGTGCGGACTTGGCAATCTGGGAAGCCAATCTGATAAGACTGAAAGGCAGTTTTCCATGCTGGGTTCGCAGCGTTTGAGATTGCGGGAACATCGCGAGGCGGCGGAATTGCTCGGTGAAGTCATCGAGCTCGGTAGTGACGCCGCCGTCTGGCGACCCCATTTCCTCCGCGGGATGAGCAAATTGCTGGGCGCGCAGGTGGTGCTTTCGCTCGATTGCGAGGGAGCATTTCCCGGCAGTCAGCCGCGTCTGGTTTCGCCGCTGGATCTGGGCTGGGAATCAGTTGAAACACGAAATCGGTTCTATCAGTATTTCACGCAGGGCGACGTCAAATCCGACCCCGCGGCGGTCGCGCTTTTCGCGCAAATGCAGCGAACACGATTCTCCACCACCTGCCGACGGGATCTGGTGGATGACCAGGCCTGGTACGGCTCCCCCACCGTTTACGAGGCGCGCCGCTCGGGCAACGTGGACGACTTCGTCTGCTCGTGCGTGGCGTTGGCGCCAGGTCTGTTGCACGGCTTTATCGTCTACCGCGGCTGGGGTGAACAGCCCTTCGAAACCCGCCAGCGTAGACTTGCACGATTCGCCCACGTGCTGCTGCTGCGCGCGCTCCAGGCGCGGGCATCCGATCGCGGCGTTATGATGAACGTCGCAGAGCTTTCGCCGCGCCTTCGCCAGACGCTCGAACTTCTAGTAGCCGGCGATGGAATGAAACAGATCGCCATGAAGTTGGGAATCAGCCATCACACTGTGAACGATTACATCAAAGCACTATATAAGCGCGCGGAGGTGAGCAGCCGGGCGGAGCTGGTCAACCAACTCCGCGCCCGCCCCGCATCGCGCCTGGCGTTGCCGCCGGTGTTCGAGTTGGCGATGGCAATACAGGGTCGGTCGGCCAATGATCATTCACCGATCGCGTCGACGGAGTAACACAGAGCCAGCTTTTCCAGCTCAGTTAGAACGTTACGTCCGCTCGAAGCGGGCGAGAACTCGCAGTCAGCCGAATCGACCAACTAACCCGAACTGATACTCCAATTGCGGATTCACTGTTTCTGTCGTCCAATACAGTTGCCGAACGTCTGGACTTCAGCGGTGCTGAACCTCGTGACTAAGAGGTCGGATGACTCGGAAAAGTTAGAAAAGGTTTGCCTTACCGTTCGCACTTGGGCAGAATGAAATGACAAATGGCGGTGGATGCTCATCAAGCGGGGGCACCCAATACCTTAAGGGACACAAAATGAACGGACAGCCCAGCACGGATTGGCCAGACGCCAGTGAGGTCCGCGAGCGTGTTCAGCAGTTTGGGACGCAAGTTCAGGAGATTCGCCAGAGTCTTCATCAAGTTGTTGTCGGGCAGGATCAGACGATCGATCTTCTGTTGACCTGCGCACTGACGGGGTCCCACGCACTTCTTTTGGGAGTCCCCGGCCTGGCCAAGACACTTATGGTCAAGGCGCTGGCCGCGGCCTTTCGTTGGAAGTTCGCACGGGTGCAGTTCACTCCCGACTTAATGCCCTCTGATATTACCGGATACGAATTGCTCGGACGGGACGAGCAGAGCGGCGCGCCGCGCATGACTTTTCGACCCGGACCTGTTTTCGCGAACCTTTTGCTGGCCGACGAAATTAATCGTGCTGCGCCAAAGACGCAGTCGGCGCTGCTGGAAGCGATGGCCGAGCAGCACGTGACGGTCGGCGGGCAGACGCATGGGATGGAAGATCCATTTTTGGTCGTGGCCACACAGAACCCAATCGAGCAGGAAGGCACCTATCCCCTGCCCGAAGCGCAACTCGACCGATTCATGATGGAAATTCACATCGACTATCCAACGCCGCAGCAAGAGGAAGAGATTGTGATGAAGACAAGCGGCGCGGCGCCGCGATTGGCCGAGCCGAAGATGGATCGCGAAGCGTTTATCGCGCTGCGTGACCTGGTGTGGTCTGCACCGATCCCACAAAGCGTGGCGGCATATGCAGTGCGGCTGTGCGGTTCGAGCCGCCCCGCCGACTCTCGTGCAGGGCGATTTGTGAAAGATTACGTCGAGTGGGGAGCGGGCCCCCGCGGGTCGCAGAATCTCGTGCGGGCCGCAAAAGCCAAAGCGCTGATCGAGGGGCGAACCGCGCCGACGATGGAAGACGTTGCGGCGCTGGCATTGCCGATTCTGCGTCATCGCGTATTGCTAAACCACCGCGCGGTGGGAGACGCGATCACCTCGGAACAAGTGGTGAGTAAGCTCCTGGCGGAAGTTCCGCGATAATGCAGTCGTGGCGGGTCGATCGAAAGGCAAACTTTCATGTCCACGCAAACGGCACGAGCAAGAAGTAAGTTCCTGGACCTGCGATCGCTCGGTGCGCTGGCGCACATGCGCTTTGCCACGCGCCATCAGATCGAGGGTACATACAGCGGACGCCACCGATCGCGTCAGAAAGGGGGCGCCGGCGAGTTCGTGGATTTTCGAGAGTACTCGGCCGGTGAGGACCTGCGACGCCTGGATTGGAAAGTGCTGGCGCGAACCGGACGTGGATACATTCGGCTGTTTGAAGACGAGACGAATCTGGTTTGCACACTGGCGGTCGATGCAAGCGGCTCCATGGATTTTAGAGGTCGGGACAAACACGCGGAATCGAAGCTTCAATACACGCAATACCTGCTGACCGCCCTTTCCCACATCATCAGCACCCAGCAGGATCAAGTCGGGCTGGCTGTTATCGCCGAGGGCCTTCAGGACGTTTTTCCGCCTGGGAGGGCATCAGGGCACATGGCACGCGTGCAGGAGGTGATCGAATCGCTTACGACCCGGCCGACGTCACGATTGGCCGATGGATTGCGGGACTTGTTTGTACGAACATCCGGTCGGGGCGTGCTGATGATCGCCAGCGATTTCCTGGTCGACGATTTGCCGGAGGTCTTCGCCGCATTGAGGCTGTTTCGGCATCGGAGATGGGAAGTCGTGGTTCTTCACATAATTCATCCGGAGGAAGAGCAACTCCCCGAAGGGATCGCATTCAGGTTTGAAGGACTGGAAAACGACGGAGTGGTGGATTGTTCGCCAACGGACTTGCGGAAGACTTACGCCGAGCGATTTGCCGCTCACTGCGCGGCAGTGCGTCAGCTTGCCCTGGCGATTGGATGCGACTATCGGCGAATTTCAACGGCGGTCTCATACCTGAAGGCGCTGAGCGGGTTCCTGGTGGAACGCGCAGGCTAATGGGGTGCCATGACGCTTGTTCATCCATGGGCATTGATTGCGGGAATTGCGGTGATTGCACCGCCGCTGATTCATTGGCTCACCCGACCCCGCCCGGTGCGAATCCCACTGTCGACGATCCGCTTTGTGCGGGAAGCTGTTAAACAGCGCCGGGCGCGCTATCGATTACGCGATTATCTGGTACTAGCGCTGCGCGTTTTGGCGGTTATTGCGTTGGTTGCGGCGTTTACACGTCCGTTGTTTGGACCACGCCCGCTGGTGGTCGAAGAGGCCTCGGGAAACACCGATCGCATTGTGCTGGTCGACCAAAGCCTGGGGATGGCGGCCACCTCGCACTCTGTCCGCACCTTTGATCGGGCTCGCGCCATCGCGGCGAAATACTTAACATTTTCGGAAGACAGTCGCGCCAATCTCATTCTCGCAGGCGCGAAGGCTCGCGCAGCGTCCGAACGACTGACCGGTAATTTCGAATCCCTGCGGGACGAACTGGCCGCGGCACATCCGCTCCCTCAACGGCTGGATGTCGCCGCCGCGATTAACCGATGTGCCGAAGTATTTGCCACTGGGGCCCCAAGTCGGCGGCGCGAACTGGTGATTATCAGCAATTTTCAGCGCTCCAACTGGGCGGCGGTCGATTTCTCGCCGTTGCCTAAAGATACCAAAATCCAAATTGAGTCCGTTGCCCCTTCTCCCGCGCCGGCCAATCTGGGCATCCTCAAACTCGCGGCACAATCTCGGGCCGAATCCGGACGCGAGACGCGGTTGGATGTGGAGATTGGGAATTACTCGGAAACATCACGCGATGTGAATGTTGAGTTGCGCCTTGGGAACGTCACGAGTTCTTTGCATGGCACATGCGGCGCTGGCACGAGCACGACACTGTCTGGCGCGCTGGTGCCAAAGGATACAGGATGGCAGGCGGGGGAAGCACGGCTCGTAGGCGTGGAGGATGCGCTGGAGGCCGATAATGTTCGATCGTTCGCGCTGGAGGTACGACCCCGCCCTGTCTATGCAATGATCACACGAGAGCCTGCTCGGCCGCAGCCAACGTCGACGCACTTTCTTCAAATCGCGCTTGCGCCGGTAGGATTGAAGCCGAATGACGGGGGCAGCGCGGAACAGGAGGGCGTAAAACGAATTCAGGCAGATGATCTGGATCGTGATGTTCTGGCAGGCGCCGACCTGATTCTGGTCGATCATCCGGGAAAGATATCCCAGCAGGCCGCGGGATTGCTTGCCGCGTTGGCGCGACGGGGCCGGCCCATCTTGTATATGGCATCCGAACCGATTGATGCGACGAACCTGCGGCTACTGGCGCAGGCGGCGGGATCGGATCTGAAAATGCCGGTCGAGTTTGTGCCGCCGCCAGCGAACGCGCCGCGCCGAGATTTGTTCCTGACCGAGTACCGCCGGAATGAATCGCCCTTCGCGACATTTGGTGAAATGCTGCCCGCGGCTCTTGCGCCACTCCGCTTCGGGGGTGGACTTTCCTCGCGAAACCTATCGCAGGGCCTGGCGGATGATGTTCTGGCAAGCTATTCCGATCGATCGGCATGTCTTGTCGTTTCGTCAATTGGCGCGGGATCACTGGCGGTATTGAATGCCGACTTGAATCAATCGAATCTTGTGGGATCGCCGGCATTTGTGCCCTTGCTAACGGAGCTGGTCGATCGCTTGCTGGGTCGCCGGGGAAATAGCGTAGCACTCAGCGGCGAACCATTTGCGGCATATCTACCCCCCGAAGCCGGCGCGGCGGCGGGACTCACGATTGCCGGCTCGAGCCCTTCTGAACAATCCAATGGTCAGATTATTGATGACGCGAATTCCGCTGTGTGGCAATGGAGTGCCGCCGGCCCGCCCGGTGTTTATCAGGTGAAGCGCGAAGCGAAAACGGTATTTGCCGTTGCCACGGCCGCTCCCGGGCAGGTGAGTGATCTCACTTCCCTTGATATGGAAGTGCTCAAAGGGCGCTTAGCCGGCGAGAGATCCCTTGCGGTTCAGGCGGGAACGGAAGCGGCGCAGAGCCACGATGACACCTGGGCGTGGATATTGGTTGCGTGCGCGATGTTATTGTTGTCGGAAGTGATCGTGCTGGGCTGGCTTAGAACATAAATCGCGGAGATTCGGTATGGTCCGATGGAGTTTTGAATCTCTGATCCCTTCATCGCTTTGGCTGGGATTGTTCCTCGCCGGGTTGGTGTTGATTGCCTGGTATTCGCGCCGTCGACCCGCCGCCCTCACTGCAAGGCGTTGGGTAATTGTCGTTGGATTGATGTCGGTAACGTTGGGCATGGTCCTGCTGCTGCTGCTCAACCCAACGCGCGTGCGCCAGATCGCGCCGCCGGCTGGCAAACCGCTTTTGACAGTGCTCGTTGATACCAGCGCCAGTATGAGCACGCCCGACGCAGACGGCGCGTCGCGATACCAGGCGGCCGCCCGTGAAGTCAGCAAAATATATGGCCAACTCGCCGATCGATTTGACCTTCGCGTGCGGACATTCTCCGGAAGCGTGGTTGCATCCGACGTTCAGGCGCTGGCGAAGCGATCCCCCACCGATCGTGTCACCGATATTTCCGGCGCGATCAGAGCATGTCTTGATGAGGAGCGGCCTCAGGGCCAGGCGATCGCGCTTCTGAGTGACGGCGCCCACAACGCCAGCACGATCAACACAGTTCTCGAGGCTGCACAGCTTGCCCGCGCCATGAGCGCGCCGATTTACACCAAGACCTATGGGGGCGATGCCGGCGGATTCGATCTGGGAATTGAAATGCGTTCAGCGCAGGATATGGCATTTGTTGGTCAGCGCGTGCTTGTGACCGCGCGAATCACGCATGTGGGCCTGGCCGGCACTCATCCGGACGTCATCCTTCTGGAAGATGGAAAGGAAATTGACCGGCAACAGGCGAGTCTGGTGGGTGAATTGCCAGGAGAAGTACATTTCTGGGTCAGCCGCGAAAAAGTGGGTGTCTATCCCTTCGAACTGCGCGTCTCGCCTCTGCCGGGAGAACTAACGTCGGCTAACAATTCCACTTCATACCTGCTGCGCGTTCTGGACCAACCGATTCGCGTTTTACAAATTGAGGGCAAGCCATATTGGGATTCGAAGTTTCTGCTGCGCACGCTTACGGAAGTGCCCGCCGTCGAATTAGACAGCGCGGTTCGCGTCACCGATGGAAGGATCATGTGGCGGACGATCAGTCGGGGCGATTCAACGTCCACGACACGAAGCACGACGCAAAACGCCGTCGATTCCACTTCGAATCTGGTTCGGACAGAAAAGTGGAAGATCGTCACTGACCCGGCAGCCGCGTTGGCTACGCCTGATGCATTGAATCATTATCAGATCATCGTGCTGGGACGCGATGCCGAACCTTTTCTGACGGACGCAGCCATCTCGAATCTGCAGAATTGGATTGCAAAAAGTGGAGGCGCATTGGTCTGTTATCGAGGCTCGCCAACCTCGCAGAACAATGACCGGCTGGCGCGCTTGTTGCCGGTCAAATGGACTCCCGCGGCGGAGTCGCGGTTTCGCGTGCAGATGACCAGCCAGGGTCGGGATCTTCATTGGCTTGCCGATTTCGAAACCAACCCGGCAGATGGAGATGCCCTGCCGCACATGCCAACGCTGGATCATGAGTCGCAGCTTGAGCGATCAAAGCCTTTGGCGGTTGTGCTGGCCACATCTATGTCAGGGGCCGGTGAGGCCACCCCGGCCGTCGTCTACCAGACTTACGGCGCAGGACGGATCGTTGTAATTGAGGGGGCGGGAATGTGGCGCTGGGCGTTTCTCCCTCCGGAATTCCAGAAACAGGAGGGAGTGTATGATGCGCTTTGGCACAGCATGCTCCGGTGGCTCGTCTCCGGAACAGGCTTGATGCCAGGACAAACGTTGAGCCTGCGGGCTCAGAAGCTGAGCTTTAGCACGGAAGAGTCGGCAGCGGTCACCCTTCTCGTACGCGAAGAGTCCTTGAAGGGAACGCCCCCGGCGGTATTGCTTTCGCCCGCGGCCGGTGGGACTGAATCCAGCTTTGTTCCCGCTGCCGTGCCCGATGCGCCGGGCGTCTTTCGAGCTGATTTTGGAAGGCTTCAGGAAGGCCGATATCGAGTTCGCGTGGCCGGCGCGGGGGCTGAAGACCCTTTCAGTCGAACATTCTTTGATGTGCGCCGATTCGGAGAGGAAGAACTGGATGTGAAGGCCCGTCCAGACCTTTTGCGGCGGATTGCCGACGACACAGGGGGCGCTACGTTGGGAACCAATCCCGGAGCCGAACTGTCGGCTCGGTTCTCAGAGCACCTGGCCCGGGCGCATCCGCCCCGTTTTGATCGCGCCAGCGGATGGGATCGATGGTGGGTGCTGGCGATCATTCTATGTACTTGGACTGTATCATGGTGGTTGCGACGCTCGGGTGGATTGGTGTGAAGTCCCCGCGGTTTTGATGCGATAGGCGGCTCCAATGAACAATCAAGCCCTTCAAGATCGGCTCATTGAACTGCGGCGGCGGATTCTGGCAATCGGCCTCGGGGCGTCCACCGGATGGGGCGTCATTGCCGGCATCTTAGCGATGGCCGGAATCATATGGATCGATCTCGCGCTTGACCTGCCTTCGATGGCTCGGTTTGGAGCACTGATCGCCGTGATCGCATTGGCCTTGATTGTCCTCGGGCGGCTGACGTGGATGACATCACGCACGAATTCTACTGAAGCAGTAGCGCGAAGGCTGGATCGTCTGGCCAATGCACGCGGACAGGTCCTTTCCGGAATCGACCTGTTGCCCGGTGTACTGACATCTGGCGCCGGCGGCAGTGTGACAATGGGGATGGCACGCCTCGCGGTTGAGCGCGCCGCTTCGATCGTCGCAACCGTCCAAGCGCCTGCCGCGGCCCCGATTGGTCCCCTCTATCGGTCTTTGACGGTGCTGGCGGCGATCGGAATTGGCGCCCTCGTGTTTTCAATCAGCGCGCCTCGACTCGTCGCCACGGAGTGGAATCGATTCGCCGACCCATTCGGAGACCATCCGGCCTACACAAGAATTGAGTTCAGCGTTACGCCGGGCAATGCCAAGGTTATTTATGGAGGGGCGCTGGATATCCGCGCGACTACGGGCAATGAACAAGCCGAAAGCGTGGAGGTCGTCCTTCAAACGGGCGACGAAAGCGGGAGCCAGGAACCCGTTCCAATGTTCCCCGAAAACGGTGGGAACTGGCATGCAACAATTTCAAACGTCACCGCGCCGGTGAAGTATTTCGTCCGCTCCGGGAAAGCGCGCTCCCAGAAGTTCGATGTCGAAGTGATCACAACGCCGCGACTTGAAGCGGTGCGTTATCGGCTGACGCCGCCCCCTTACACTCATCGCCCGGCAATTGAAGGGGCGATTCCATCGGCTGGCATTTCTGCGTTGCCGGGTAGCGTTGTTCAACTTTGGGCACAGAGCAATCGCCCTCTTTCGAGTGGAACGATCGATTTTGATACTCCCCAGGGCATCGCGCCCACGGAGGCTTCCACCGCGCCGGCGTCAACGCGAGCGGTTCAAAGCAGAACTTTTGCGATGTCGCCCACAGCAAAAGATGCAAGCAGCGTGAGCGGGCAATTCGTCGTCCTTCAAAGTGGACGGCTGAACCTTAATATCTCCGACATTGGCGGACAAGGATCCTCGGATCCTTACTCAGTGCCGATCACCCTGCTGCACGATGATCGCCCATTCGTGAGAATTCTGGAACCGCAGCCCGAGTCATTTGCCACGCCCGAGGTAACGCTCGATGTGCAAATCCAGGCCGAGGACGATTACGGCGTCTCCCATCTCGAACTGTTCCGGGGCCTCAATGAATCGCGCGTACGGTCGACCGTGGTGCCTGTTCCAACTCCCGAGCAAACGCGCGTGCAGGCACGAATAACGCTGCCGCTCTCGGAATATGCCTTGAGCCCGGGCGACACCGTCAAACTCTTTGCCAGGGTCGAAGACAACGACCCGCAGGGCCCAAAAGGGTTCGAAAGCCCGCTGGTCACGATCCACATCGTTTCCAAGGAAGATTTGCAAAAAATGTTGCTGGCTCGCCAGGGGCTCGAAACCCTATTGAGCAAATATGAGCAGGCATCGCGTCGCATGGAGGCTGCGAACGATCAACTCGATCAACTCAAGAAATCGCTCGCCAAGGCAGACCCGAAATCGGAGGTTTCTAAAGAGTTTCGCCGGGCGCTCCAGGACGCGGCAGAACGATTCGCCGCTGATGCAGAGGCGCTTGCGAAGCTGAAGGATGAGGACTTGCCATTTGACCTGGATAGCGCGCTCAAAAAGCAACTTGAGGCCGCGGCTTCGGCTATGAACGACGCTGCGAACGCCGTGCAAGAACTGGCCGGTACTCCGGGACTTGGCGCGGCCGCGGCGAAGGATCGCCTGGACGAAGCTCAGAAGAAGTTGGGCGAACGGCG
>DAIRGS010000090.1:12236-23354 GCA_036794395.1 Tepidisphaeraceae bacterium
GGGCAATTCAAGGAAGAGGCCGCCGATCCGTTGGACCACCTGGCAAAGGTTTATCCCCTGATCGAAGACCAGGCTCGATTTACGGAGCTGTGGCAGCGACAGACCGATTTGGCCGGGCGGATGAACGCATTGACCGGACATGATGGTGAAGATGATCCACACCTCAAATCGCGCATGCGCGATCTCGAAGGCGAGCAACGTCGTTTACGTGAAGACCTTCGCCAGCTGCTCGACGACATCGACAACCACGCGGAAGCGTTACCCGCGGACAAAACTCTGGATGATTTAAGGAACTCGTCGCGCGCCTTCGCGGCCGCTGTTCGCAAAAGCCCGGCTGGCGACCAGATGGCGGCGGCGGAATCGGGGCTGGCCGAGTTCTCCGGAACGCGCGCTCACATCGCCGCCAATTCGGCCGCCGAAACACTCCTGAGCTTTATTGGCCAATGCAAAAGCATGGGAGAGCAGGGCCAGCAGTCGCTGAAATTTCAGCCCAAGCTGGCAGCGGGCTTAGGGAATACCGTGCAGGAATTGCTCGACGCGGCGGGACTTGGACAAGCCATGGGAAATGGCCAGGGCGGAACCGGCGGATATAGCGCGCGTCGCAGTTCGCTGCGGAATGTGGGCATCTATGGGCCGATTCCGGTGCGGGGCCGCCAGGCTGGAGCCCAGGGCGCCAGCGCTAAACGCGGCATATCCAGTGACGGTACCGGAAATAGAAGTGATTCGGTCAATATAGGCAGCGGAGAAGCGGCGCGCCTGCGCGCCAGCGGCCAAACCGATGCCGCCGTTCCACCCCGTTTCCAGCAACGCGTGGGGGAATACTTCCGACGCGTGGCCGACGAACTGGGCGATAATCAGCAGAAGTAACAATGCTTTGAATTGGAGATCCCATGCATGAAATGAGAACCACAAAAGATCACAAATCGTGGGCGCTTTTCACGATCGCGCTGGCGATGGTGGTCCTGAGTCTCAGCATCGTCGATGCTCAGGACGCGGGCAAGCCCCCCGCCGCCGCCCCTGCCAACACTCCACCTGCCGCATCGAAAAATGAAGTGCCTGAGCCCAAGCAGCTTGGCGGGGAGGCTCAGAGCGTGGTGCAAGTCGCCAACTTGATCTACGCCGGAACCAAAAGCAGCACCTGTTTTTCAGACCATTTTCTGATCGACGCGGAGAAGGCTTCATCCATTTCGACCAGCCGTCGATTTCATGCGGTAAAACTTTCTTCGCCGGAACTATTCGAGTTTCCCCTGGTGATCATGACCGGAGAGGGCGCGTTTGATCTTCCCGACTCAGAGCGCCAAAACCTGCGTAAATACGTCGAACACGGGGGATTGCTGCTGGCCTCGTCCGGATGCTCGTCGCCCGATTGGGATCGATCGTTCCGCGCTGAAATGGCCAAGGTTTTCCCGGACCATCCGCTGAACAATCTGACCATGGATCACCCGATATTCCACACGGTGAACGATGTAACCGAACTCAAAGGCCTCCACAGCACGCCGCGACCTCTCGAAGCCGTATCCATTCAGGGACGCGTGGGTGTGATCTATTCGGTCGACGGGCTGAATGACACGGCTCATACAACCGGTTGCTGCTGCTGCGGAGGAAATGAGATCACGAACTGCGCACAAATCAACGTCAACATTCTGGCCTATGCGCTCTTGTACTGAGCTTGTGGTGATCGAGTTCGTGATCGGCGCCGCGGCGGCTCGCATCTGTGGGGAGCTTGATGAAAATCGCGACGGTTTTCATTCTGACGCTCGGGCTGGGTAGCATCGCTCTCTGGTGGACTTTTCACCGACCCGCAAAAGCAACTGGCCGACCATCATACGTCGTGATTTCAGGAGACACCGCCGGGTGGATCACCCCATGTGGTTGCACCGCAAACCAGTCCGGCGGACTGCTCCGCCGCGGGACGTTCATCCGGCAGCTTCGTGCTACCGAGGATAACGTGATCTATGCCGACGTTGGTGGAGCTGTCGCCGGCGATTCGCCTTATCTGCGCGCGAAGTTTGAAGCGGTGATGCAGGGCGAAATTGAGATGGGGCTGAGCGCGCACAATCTGGGCGGCCCTGAAGCGCTAATGGGGCCGGCCTATCTGCGCGACTTGGCAAGTCGGCTGCATGCTCCGCTTATCTCGGCCAATACGCGCGACGTTTCCGGAAAATCACTTGTAGAGCCCGCCCGAGTGGTCGTTGCCGGTGGACGTCGAATTGCACTGATAGGCGTAGTTTCCCCAAGCTTTGCCACCGATCAGGTCCGCATCGATCAGCCGAAAACTGCAATCTTATCCACGCTGGCATCGATCAGGGGAACCTACGACGCGGTGATCGTTCTGGCGTATGTTTCCGAACAGGAGCTCACGCAACTCGCCTCGGAAATTCCAGAAGCCGACGCGATCATCGGTGGACACACACGACAATCCATTTCACCAAGAGCAATTGGACGTGTTCTAATGGGGGCGGCGACAAACAAGGGAAAGTTTCTGATTCAGTTGGATGTCCCGCCCAAAGGTTCAACGCAGCGTTGGGAGGGCAAAGCCGTGGAGATGAACACGTCGTTCGCGGACGATCAGCAGCAACTGGTCAATCTTCAGCAGTTCCAGCATTTGCTCGGCGAGAAGGATTTTCCCGCGCGCGATAGCGGCCTGGTGGAGCCGCTTCTCCCCAATGCGCCAGCCGATTACCGGGTGGCCGGCAGTGCATCATGCAGTTTCTGCCACCAGGAATCGGATCAGACTTGGACCCACTCGGCGCATGCGCAAGCGTGGGAGGTGCTTAAGCCACGGGGATTCCAATCCGACCCCTATTGCCTGCAATGCCATACAACCGGCTATGGACTGCCGGGGGGTTTTGATTCTCTTCAACAAACCGCGGCACTTGTAAACGTCGGATGTGAAAGTTGTCACGGGCCGTCGCAGGCGCACGCGCGCGATCCGAAAACCCGAACGACGTTCACCGCCGCCGAGCAGTGCGTGCGTTGCCACGATCAGGAGAATAGTCCGAACTTTGGCTATTCAGCTCATTGGGATCGGATTCGCCACGGGTCGAATGTGGGCGGGCAACGGCAGGTGCGCTCATGAAAACGTCACATCGATCGGCGCTATTGCGTGTTGCGCTTCTGGGATCGGCAGGCACCGTGGGCGTCACGAGCCCGGGAGCAGCGCAGACCCAATCGGTCGCTCCGACCACAGCACCCGCTTCATTCACATGGCTGGACACGCTTGACGCGGGCTACAAGGACGCCATGAAACACCAGCGGCCGATCCTGGTTGTTTTCGGCGCTGATTGGTGTGCCCCCTGCCGCGAGTTGCAGAAAGTTATGGATCTTCCCGACATCCGCGACAAGCTGACGACATGGACGCGGGTTCATATCGATGTGGACAAGCCTGAAGCAGGCGCGACGCCATTTGCCGGGCCGATTCCGACCCTTCGCATCTTAAACGCTCAGGGAAAACTCGTGGCAGAACGCGCGGGTTATCTTCCCGGCGACAGTCTGGCGCGTTGGCTCGCCGAGAATTTGCCCGCCGCGGGCATAGTTGATCCGGATCTGGCAGGCACCGATGCTCCCGACGCCCCGACTACCGCAAGACTCGTCGCGAAACTCGGCGGATCAGACGCCAGCGCCAGCGAGGCGGCGATAAAGCGACTGTTGCCTTGGCCGGATGTCGCAGGTTCCGCGGTCGCCGAGGCATTTTCCAGGGGCAACCTCCGAAAGCGCCTGGCGACCCTCGATCTCCTTGGGGAGTGGGGCGCGCCGGTAAACCAAATCGACCCCTGGGAGCCCTCCAGCGTAACGGCGGCCCGAATTGAATCGATTCGAAAATGGGCCGGGTTGGCGAAAAAAACTCCGCCCACCGCGACCACCGTGCCCAGCGCGTCCGTGCTGGATGCGGCCAAGGAAGATCTGGCATCCCTCCAGCGCGGCCCCGCTCCGGGCGAAGCCAGTGCCATTATCGATCGATTGGCACGCGCCGGACCCGCCCTGCTGCCAGAGGTTTATACGCGATTGAAGAAGGCCTCTTCTGAATCCGAACGCCAGCGGCTTTCAGCCCTCCGCTACCGGCTGGTTTCCACAGATGCTCTGTCGCTACAGTGGACGGGTGGATTGGAAAGACTGGCGTCCTCCGATGCGCAAGTGCGCCGGGAGGCGGCCGAAGAACTCGCCCATCGCGCCACCACCAATGATCAGCGATTGCTCGTCGAATTGTTCAACGACCCCGACCCGCTGATTCGCGAGATCAGTCTTCGCGGATTGCAAACTCTCGGGGGCGCGGGTGGAAATGAATCGATCATTCGCCTGCTTAAAGATCCGGTGGAAAACGTACGGGCGGCGGTGCTCAAGCAGTTGGCGGAGTCTCCATCCCCCCAATCGACCGACGCCGTGGTTAAATACATCGCGTCCGAAACGGATCCCGATCTGGTGGTCCATGCCGTGCGCGTTCTTCGTGCATCGAAGAACGGCAACGCAATCAACTGCCTGATTCGCCTTCTCGGCCACGAAAGCTGGCGCGTTCGAGCCGAGGCAATCGACGCGCTGGCCACGATTTATCAGGAGCGTGAAGGAGCGCCGCCGGTGCCCCAGGACCAGATCGCGGCGGCCGTCACCAAATTGCTGGACGACTCAGACGGATTTGTAACCGGCCGCGCCATGGCGGCCATGAAGGCCCTTGCCAGCGGCCAGTCTGCCCAACTGCTGGTCGATGCCGCGAAGCGCCGTCCCGAGCTGACGCTCGAAGTAGTGAAGATGCTGGCTGACACACGTCACCAGGATCCAGCGTTCGTGAACGTACTACGACAGTTCAGCAAGAATGATAATCCCGCCGTGCGGGCGATTGCGGTACGGGGGGTAGCATCACTGGCGCCCAAAAACTGCGACGCCGAAACGCTCGCGGCATTGAAGGATCAATCCGCAGAGGTTCGGGTAGCGGGAGCCGAAGCCCTTGTTTCAGCCATGGAGCAACTGCGCCCAACCGAAGGCTACATAAATCGGCCCTCTTTTTTTGGAATGGGTGGCGGCAGGGTAAAGGTCGATCCCAATGAATGGATCGACAAATTCCGCGCAGGTTCGGTGCGTCCGTCCTGGATGGGACAGATCTTGCCCGACTTACGCGCGATGCTGAAATCAACCGATCCAAACGAGCGAAATGCCGCTGCCATGCCACTTGCAATGCTGGGTGACAACAGTGATGCGATGGCCATCTTGGTCAATGCGGCCAAAGTTGATGCGACGGCGCGGCAATCGGCAACTCGACTAATCCCATGGCTGCCGTGGGATCAGCGCCTGAGGTTCTTCAATGCGATTGCGGCGATGGCGAATGATGACCACACCCTCGCCGCGCTTGCCGAGCAGATGTCACAATTAAAAGACCGCCGGTCGGCAGAGCCTCTATGGCAATTGCTGGCAAATACACATTCAAACTCATTGGCCGGCCCCATCTACAGCGCGCTGAACCAGATTTATCTGGGTGAGAACATGGTCTCCGGCGATGCCCCCCTGACCACGGATACCAAAGCCGTTGTCGAAGTGGCCAAGGGAAAAATCACAAGTGGCTCAGATGACCAAAAGCTCGTCGCCCTGGCCCTACTCCTAGGAGTGTCGGGTACCGATGCCGCCGAACAGGCCAGGCAGATTTATGAGAATCCGAAGACCCCCGCGACGTTCAAGACGGATGCTTTCCACGTGCTTCTTTTGGCGCAGCCAAAGCCCGACGCTCAGCGCCTTGCGATCGGCGCTCTTTCCGCAACAGGACCCAAAGAGCGTTCGTTGTCGCTGACATTTCTGGCTTCCGGCCCCGGCTCAATTCAATCGCTTCGCGATTCAATCTATATATCCAATGTGAACATAAGCGAAGACATGGTTTTGCAATCGGGCCAAACAATAAAACTTGATCCCCCGCCGGGGCTGGATGCCAAGACGATTCTGCCATTACTAAGCGGCGCCAATCGTGATGACGCCGCGATGGCAGGCTATCTCGCGTGTCTGATGGGAAAGCGCGAAGGGCTTGCGCCGCTGGTTGAGTACTGGAAAACACGTCGGAATCAACGATGGGATCCGGCCACGCGACTGCTGTATCGCGCCATCAGCGCATTGGACGACGACGGGCAAACCCCCCTGCTGGAACAAATCTACAGTGGGTTTGAAAAACAGGACTTCTCTATCCGAGAATTTTACTGGACGATTCGCAGCATGCACGGATCGCAGATTCTTAAACTCAGGAAAAAGATCAGGGACGAAGTTGGCATGCAGCGTTTGCAATAAGTGCCGCAGGATTGAAACAGAGGTTTTTCAACAGGAGCAATTCATGACCCAGATGTCTATCCGGAATTGGATGTTGGCGGCCATCGCGTTGTCGTCGTGGTTAACGTGCCAGACACCGGCAGCTACCGCGGACGGGGTTGTAACTGGCAGTGGCCGGGCGGTTATTTCGCGGCAACCCGAGATCCTTCGCGTTCAAATGGTCATATCGGCCGAAGGCAAGGATATTGCTGAAGCGACCACGAAGCTGAAGGACGCCAAAGCAGCGGCGACTAAAAGCTTTGCGGATCTTGGAGCGTCTGAAAAGTCACTCGAGTTCGGATCAGCGCAAGTAGGCACGGGCGCCGACCCGCGACAACAATATATGCAGCGGATGACCAGCATGCGCAGCCGCGGCGGCGCAAAACCGCCGGAGAAAGCAAAAACAGTTACAGTCTCGGCCACTCTTAAGGCGGAGTTGCCCATCAAGACCGGATCGCCCGAGGAATTGCTGATGTCGAGCTATAACCTCCAGGAGAAAATAAAGGCCATCGGCGCGTCGAAGAAAGAAACCAAGCAGCTCACTCCCGAAGAACAGGAAGCATTGGAAGAAGCGCAAGCCATGCAGGCCGCGAACGGTGGTGGAGAGACTAACCCCGGCGACCCGACCTTCCAGTTCGTCTGCAAAATCACCGATGCCGAACAACTGAAAGCAATGACCGAAGCTTTCGCAAAAGCCAAAAACAATGCCGCCCTGGTGGCAAAAGCAAGCGGAGGAGAATTGGGCGCACTGGCCCACGTGTCCAGCTCAACGAGTTCACCCGCGCCTGCCGAGGATGAAAATCAGGCATATGGCCGCTTTATGATGCGGCAAATGATGGGCGACACCGCGCCTGGCGTTCCCCCAACACAAGAAGCCACTTCAAACAAACCCGGCCCAATCGAATTGCAGGTTACAGTGAACGCATCGTTTGGATTGAAGTGACTCGACGAAAACTTTGGACGGAAATAAACATAGGCTTGGGTTGACAGGCTTTACCACCGTTGCGTCTGGCTCGCTCAGAGCATTCGTGAACCCCTTCCAGGCTTACGAATGGTGCCGCTTCGTTCATCCCGAGTTCGCCATGGACGCCTTTGTGTGAACCGTGCCGCCGCAGATCGGGCAAGTCATATCATTGGCTGCTTCCAATTCACCGTTCTGGAAGCGCGCGACGATCGTTGACAGCTGTTCTGGTGCCATATCAATAACCCTTTTGCGTTATGGTCGGAGTTGCATGCGCGGCGATCCAATCTTCGTGCTCCGCCCGCGTTCTGCAGAGGGTCACGCCTGCTCGTCGGACCAGATTTCGCGGAACATCAGCCCGGTGAGCACTGGGTGCCGAGGCATTTGGGCAGTGAAAGCTCTTGGGCGGCGCCGGCGCCGAACCGCTCGGCTTTGCTGGCCAGGGCCGCCTCGCCGGCCAGGGTGTGTTCGGCCGTCGACATCAGCGTGTAGTTGTCGGGGTTTCAATCCACGCGCCCGGGGGGGCGCGACTCCATAGTTCCGCGAGCAATTCGCGGACATCACACGTTTCAATCCACGCGCCCGGGGGGGCGCGACGCGGGTTGTGGTGGTACGGTAACGGGGGGGTATGCGTTTCAATCCACGCGCCCGGGGGGGCGCGACCAGGACTATCGCCACTTCCGTTTCCGGTCTTTCTGGTTTCAATCCACGCGCCCGGGGGGGCGCGACGTCCCAAAGGACGTATACGCCGGTGGCGCGATTGCGTTTCAATCCACGCGCCCGGGGGGGCGCGACCAGGGGGGTAGCCGACGATAGCAAGGTTGAGACAGTTTCAATCCACGCGCCCGGGGGGGCGCGACCAGCGGAAACGAGCCGCTTTACTCGCTCGGGGCTGTTTCAATCCACGCGCCCGGGGGGGCGCGACCCAACGCGGGATGACTCTACGGGATCTACTTGAGAAGTTTCAATCCACGCGCCCGGGGGGGCGCGACATCTAACCGGGAGTCAATCATGCGACACATTCACGTTTCAATCCACGCGCCCGGGGGGGCGCGACTCTGCCTCTGCCGCGACGTGTTCCTTGTCGGCGAAGTTTCAATCCACGCGCCCGGGGGGGCGCGACGCTATTGACATCCTGAATCGAAGCACGCGAACGTGTTTCAATCCACGCGCCCGGGGGGGCGCGACTAGGGTTGGGCAATTGCCAGTTGAGCGCATACAAGTTTCAATCCACGCGCCCGGGGGGGCGCGACAAGGACCGGCGCAGAGGCAATCGGGCAGGCACAGAAGTTTCAATCCACGCGCCCGGGGGGGCGCGACTACGTCCAGCAATACCGGCAGATGTCGGTGCTGGGAGTTTCAATCCACGCGCCCGGGGGGGCGCGACCTGGACAAGGTCCGAAGAGATCGCCGAGAGATCGTTTCAATCCACGCGCCCGGGGGGGCGCGACCGGTGACCGATGTGTGATCACCATCCGCGCGGGGCAAGTTTCAATCCACGCGCCCGGGGGGCGCGACCGCGGGATCTTCCGACTTCCCATCCGTGTTATCCGTGTTTCAATCCACGCGCCCGGGGGGGCGCGACCCGGATACTTCGCAAAAGGCCATGCACCATGAGATTGTTTCAATCCACGCGCCCGGGGGGGCGCGACCGATGCCCACGGGGCCATCATTGCCACGGCGGGGAGTGTTTCAATCCACGCGCCCGGGGGGGCGCGACCGAAGATCAATTGCCGGCCCTTCGAAGAGCGATTGTTTCAATCCACGCGCCCGGGGGGGCGCGACCCCCGCGCGATCGCCGCCTCGCAACACGGGCAGTTGTTTCAATCCACGCGCCCGGGGGGGCGCGACCCGGAAGCGCCGGCCTGCCCTGAGTGCAGTCGAAGGGTTTCAATCCACGCGCCCGGGGGGGCGCGACCGGCGTGGTACTGGGGTTGTATTGTGCATCCTCTTTATGTTTCAATCCACGCGCCCGGGGGGGCGCGACCGATCGCGGAGCCCGGCGACGATGCGAGCGCGTTGCGTTTCAATCCACGCGCCCGGGGGGGCGCGACAAGCCCACCACTTGACATACAAGCACGCCTTCAATGTTTCAATCCACGCGCCCGGGGGGGCGCGACCGATCCAACGGACGCCGCCGCATCGACATGGTCCGCGTTTCAATCCACGCGCCCGGGGGGGCGCGACCTCATGCCAACGCACAGGAGCTGCTCCGCCAGGCGTTTCAATCCACGCGCCCGGGGGGGCGCGACCCTCTGCACCTGGAAAACCTTTTTGTGCACGTCGATGTTTCAATCCACGCGCCCGGGGGGGCGCGACCACCACGTCCCCGAGCTCAGCGAGACGCCGTGCGGCAGTTTCAATCCACGCGCCCGGGGGGGCGCGACCTGGCGCGGTTGGCGCTGTCCGGCGTCGCCAGATAGTTTCAATCCACGCGCCCGGGGGGGCGCGACCGCCAACCACCGGCGTCGCGGGCCGGAAATCGCGCGCGTTTCAATCCACGCGCCCGGGGGGGCGCGACCTCCACTTCAGCACTCGCCGTCCACCCTTGCGAACGAGTTTCAATCCACGCGCCCGGGGGGGCGCGACATGACGTGAATGAAGTTGCTTGCCGGGATTCTGGTGTTTCAATCCACGCGCCCGGGGGGGCGCGACCAAGGCTTCAAAAGCATGAGCGAGCCTGCGAAGGTTTCAATCCACGCGCCCGGGGGGGCGCGACCGCCCCGCTGGCAACGCATCCAGCGGGGCCTTATTGTTTCAATCCACGCGCCCGGGGGGGCGCGACCAGTAGCTGTAGGTGAGGCCCGGCGCGGGATCGGTGTTTCAATCCACGCGCCCGGGGGGGCGCGACCCCGTCCCGCGCGGCGGAGGATTGCTGGGCCTGGCTGTTTCAATCCACGCGCCCGGGGGGGCGCGACCGGCTGCAGCGCAAGGCCACCGCGGACAACGTGCACGTTTCAATCCACGCGCCCGGGGGGGCGCGACCGTGACGATCTGATAGAGCTGGAGGCTTCCGCTGGTGTTTCAATCCACGCGCCCGGGGGGGCGCGACCGTAACGAGGTCGTTGGGGTCAAAGATGCCGCCTGTGTTTCAATCCACGCGCCCGGGGGGGCGCGACCCCGCATGCACTCGCGTACCATGCACGACGGCGATGCAGGTTTCAATCCACGCGCCCGGGGGGGCGCGACCCGCAACCGGGTTGTTGGTTGCGGTCCTGGGGGAAGTTTCAATCCACGCGCCCGGGGGGGCGCGACCTGGCATCCGGCCCCCAGCATCGCACCGCGTCGAGGAAGTTTCAATCCACGCGCCCGGGGGGGCGCGACCAACTCCATCGCCTGATTGCGGTCCCCGATTTTCTCGTTTCAATCCACGCGCCCGGGGGGGCGCGACCCCCTCCTGTGTAACTCCTGCCGGAGCCACAAGCAACCTTCGACGTCCCGCGAACCGCCGCACACCAAGACTCGTCGCGCCCCCACAAACCCCAAGCCAATACATATTCACTTGTCAAAGAACCAGTTCCCGCCATCGCGAACCTCCCGAGGATGCCATGCGCGCTTCACGTTCGCGGGCGGGCTAAGACACTAAACCCTTATTGTTCACCGCCAAGTAGGCAGAGCATTCACAAGTGGCAGAAGCTTATTTGCCGACTTTGGAGAGCAGCTTGTCACGCACGTTGCGCATCCCACACATCCCATTTCTTGCTGTTCTCTCTGCGATCTCTCTTCGAGCCTGAGCCTCAGAGCCGAAGGCCGCGACTCCGCGGTGAATCATGAATTTTTCGGGCCAAACCCTTCAAGCAATCAGCGGCCCCTCCAGATCAACGCCCGGCTTCGCCCCCGCGTGTTGAACGCGCCGCCGCCAGTTGCTCCCCAGAAAATAA
>DAIRGS010000091.1:0-23345 GCA_036794395.1 Tepidisphaeraceae bacterium
CGTTCGAACAATGAGCCAGATGGCATCGGGTTTGGCCCACGAACTCAATCAGCCGCTGGGTGCCGTCGCAAACTATGCCAGGGCATGCCGGACCATGGTCGAGTCGGGCCGCACCAGCCCGGGAAAAATTGCCGCCGCACTCGCTGAAATCCAGTCCGAAGCCCTCCGCGCCGGGGCAATCATCAACCGCCTTCGCGCATTTGTTAAAAAAGACCGACCCGCCAACCGGCCCTCCGATGTAAACGCCCTGGTCACCGATGCCGTCCATCTAATGTCATTCGAACTTCGAAATGCCGCCATCGAGCCGCAGCTGAATCTGGCACACGGCCTGCCCGCAATTTACGTCGATCACGTGCAGATTGGCCAGGTACTCATTAACCTGATTCGCAATGCCCTGGATGCAATGCAATCGCTTGGACCCGCGGCCAGACGCCTCATCATGACAACATCACTCGCCGAGGATGGCTCGATTGAAACTGCAGTAAGCGATAACGGGTGCGGCGTGCCCCCGGAATCGCTGCCCCACATCTTCGAAGCATTTTTTACAACCAAGTCCAGCGGTTTGGGCCTGGGCCTCGGACTCTGTCGAACGATCGTCGAGGATTTCGGCGGCCGGTTAACCGCCCATTCAAATCCGGCCGGCGGGATGACATTCAAATTTATGTTGCCGCCATCGGCTTAAAATTTGGCTCTGCGGGGTGAAATATATGAAACGTGAACCGACTGTTTATGTTGTCGACGACGATGACGGGATGCGTCAATCAACCGGCGTCCTCCTCGAATCGGCAAACCTGGCCTTCGAAGTATTCGAATCCGCCACCGAATTCCTCCACAAGGCACAGCCCGACCTGACCGGATGCATCATCCTCGATTTCCACATGCCCGGAATGACCGGCATGGAACTCATCGTCAAACTCCGCGAAAAAGGCCTCATCCTCCCCATCCTCATGGTCAGTGGCACCGGCTCCATCCCCGTCGCCGTCGAAGGCATGAAGCTCGGCCTCTTCGATTTCCTGGTCAAACCCGTCGATCCCGACCTGCTGCTGGCCAAGGCCAACGCCGCTATGGAACTCGACGCCCAGCAACGCGAAAACGTCGCCGCCCTCAACGAAATCCGCGCCAAACTCGCAACCCTCACCCCCCGCGAAGAAGAACTCCTCACCCTCATCGTCTCCGGCCTGCCCAACAAAAACATCGCAACCGAAATGTCCATCTCCGTCAAAACCGTCGAAAACCACCGCGCCAACCTCATGACCAAAACCGGCGCCGCCAACGTCGCCGACCTGGTCAGAATGAAAATGCTCGTCACCGATAAATAATTCGCCCTCCACTTAGCCGGGTTGAAGCGTGCTTGATGGGCGAATCGTTTTGATCGTGTGGGTTTGCCGGTTGAGCATTACACAGCACTGACCGGGTGGCGGATTGGGGAGGAAAAGGCGGCCAATCAGCAGTTGAGGTCAATCCAGATCATTTTAAAAGGTGGTCGCGGTAGGGACGGCGGTGGCATCGCAGGCAACGGAACGCCTTCCGTGCGTTCCAGAGCGCTCCCGTCCAATCGCGCTGGAATGGGGATGGGAGGGTATGGCTCCAGTTCCGCTCTGCCCAGCCCAGCAGTCGGTGGCGAACGCAGCGGGCCCGCTCGCGATTCGGATCGTCGCCTTGACGGCCTCGAAAACCAGCTGCGCCAATTAATGGATCAAGTCAAAGAACTCAAGGCCATGCAACAGCGCGTCCCGGCAAGCTCGGCGCACGCAGGTAATGGGACAGCGTACCTCCCTGGGTCGCAATGAGGCCCTGTTCTTTGCAAATTTCGCTCATCGAGAAGCTCTTCGTTTCATAGGTTGCACTTGGGCCAATGAACCCAATCCATGCGGCCCGGAAGCCTTCAACAGGCTTCCGCGAACCCAAAACGCGAACCCAAAACGGGACGGCTCTGAATTTACCTGACAAATTCAGAGCCGTCCCGTTTTGGCGTTTAAATTCAGAGCCGTCGCGTTTTGGGTTCCTCGTCCCGTTTTGGGTTCCTAAATTCAGAGCCGTCCCGTTTTGGGTTCCCGTCATGGCCGAGGTCTTCCCACTGGGGACCGGTCAGGTCGTGGGCGGTGAAAGCCGGGGCGGAATCGGCGTGCCACATTCCGGGCATCGTTCGGCCGTGGCCCGCAGATCGTAGCCGCAACGGACACAGAGCCCCCTCGATCGCCGCCAGCATCGGCGGCGCTTTGGCCAACCCGCAAGCGAAAAGACGAACATCACAAAGGCCACCAAAGTTGGAAACCACAATGGTACCACAAGTCCATACAATCGGCGGGCTGGAAATCCAGGCAAGGGACCGGATCCGACCCCGGTTATTCCCCAGTGTACGCCGGGCGGAGGGGGATCCAGCGGTGGACGGGGAGGTATTGGCGGCCAGTACCGGTGGAATACAACAAGTCCCACAAACGTAAAGTCATCCGATTGGAACGGACGCCGCCACCCGTTCCGGGAACCTTGCCGGTATGAAAGACGAGGTCGCGAACTGTAGCGGGGCCGGACCTCCACGTCGATTTCGGCCTGGCCGCTGTCGGAGGAAAATTCGGTGAGAGCCCAACAATGGACAGCGACAACGTCTCGCATAACCATGCTGCGTAGCCAGAGTCGTCCAAGGACGCACAGTAAGCACAGCCACGCCATCGGCGACCGGCACAGACGCAACATCATGCCACCACCGAGGGCAGCCCAGTCCCGAATTTCCACGTGTGGTTTCAATCTGGTGTCAGGGTGAATGACGTAGCTGTACTCTTGTGTAGTCCATCATCGGTCAAATTCTGCACGTCTTGCTGTCCGCTGGGGGTCTGCCAGACCCATTTATACAACACATCGTTCCTCCAAGCTTGCGCCGAAGGATAGTAATTTCCATACGACGGATCATAGATTCCCGTAGTCCCATCGTTTGTGAGTTCAACTACTGCATGGTTGTCAAAAGCATTAATTGAGGGCACGCCTCCCTGACCCTTTGTCGCGCTCACTTGGAAGCCCCATATTGTCTCGCCCACAATGGGCCGACTTCCCTGCTGCCCTCCGACGGGAAAGATTCCGTAGAGGTACGCATTGATACCTTCTACTCGAAGACAGTCCACGAGGAGACTGGCCCACGCACCGCATGATCCATCGGAGTTTGCGATCAGGAATGTGTCCGCGCCCGAGTCTTTCGCAGTTTTGACCAACGTTTCGTTTTGCCAGTAGTGCATGTGCCGCCCATGGGCGTCGGCCACGCCGTTGGTCAGGTTTTGGGCACCTCCTGAGATATCGATAAACTGCCTCCAGATTGCCTGAATGATCGAGGTAAGATCGCCATTGGCGCCGGGCTGCATTCCGTCAGCCGCCCGCGAGGCGATGTCGAGCACGGTCCACAGAGGATTGTGGTCCGTGTCCAGCGCGTTAGGCAGCGTGCTGTTCCCCGCCTTGTTGTATGTCCAGTAGGCGGGCAGATTGCCATTGATCACATAGCACTTGGTTTTTGCTTGGCCGGCGGCCTGCCAGGGGCCGCCGTTGACGGACACCGTGTAGGTGATGGTGTAATCCACGTCGCGTATGACCGAAGGGATGTGGAAGTCGGAGCCGGTCAGATTGGCGGTAATGATCGCGTCCTGTTGGTGAGTGAGCGTATTATTGAGAGTGCCAACTGTCGCCGCGACGGGGTTGAAAGTGAAGACCCCCTCTGGCTGGCCCTGAAGATTGGTCCCCTTGATTGTCGCCTGTACCCGGTAACTTCCATTGGCGTTGGCGCCAGCGGCCCAGATGTCCGCTTTGACCGTCATGGTGACAAAACCATTCACGCCGCTGCTGCGAGTGTAGCAGATAGGCCCGTCAATCTCGCCCGGCACGTCTCCAGGCTGGTGATCGAGATCTTGCCACTGCGGGCCGGTCAGGTCGTGGGCGGAGTAGTCGCTCGGCGTCGGATCTTGGCGGACGACGTGGAAACTGGCGGCGTTCGTCGCACCGAAGCTTTCCTGCTCGATCAGGAATTTCGGATCGGCGACATCGATTATTTCGGTTGCCTCGTTGGGTTGCAGGGTCCCGTCGCCGTTGAGGTCAACGCCGACCGCCAGCACGTATTGCCGGCTACCGGTGCCGGGGTCGAGGATGATCGGGGCAATGGTGCTGGCGAAGTTGCCGGACGAAGCTCCGTCCACGGTCCCACCGGTGAGGGACCACAGCACCTGCTGGCGGGCGTCCGAGGTATTCGGTGAAATGTCGGCTGAAAGGTCAAGCTTGGCCGTGCCGTCCGATTGTTGCGCGACCGAGAAATTGACGGCCTGCGATACGGAGGCGGAATCGACGAGCCGATGGGTGGGGGTCGCGTCCTCGGCGACGGTCACGTCATCGACGTTGATGGCGGCGACCGTGACGTTCCAATAGAAATCCCAGTCGCTTGGCGCGTGCGAATCGCCGTCCCAAAGGCCGATCTGGCCGGTGAACTGGCCCCCCGATCCCTGGGAGAACCCAAGAAGGCCAAAGCCATAACCGTTGGGATCGTTCAAATTCGCCGGAAACGACAGCGTGGAATTCCCACGGTCATATTGTGGATCGTTGAGTGTAACGGTGCCGCTGACGGCCAGCGCAACGGCAGCCTGTGCATTTGCCGCCACGATCCAGCCGGTATTGGTTACGGTCAGGTCGCCGCTGGTGTTGGCCGAGGAATAGCCGGGCTCGTAGGCGCGCCCGGTGATCGTGACCTTGAAGAGGCCGGTGCTGGCGGCGACGCTGATTTGGGCCTGGCCGAGGATACTTCCCGCCGTGGCGCTAATTGTGCCCGATCCACTTGCGGGCCCTGTATACAGGCCCGCCGCGCTGACGCTTCCAACACCGGAAGCAACCGACCAGGTGAATTGCGGCTGGTTGTTCATGTCATTGCCGAACTGGTCCCGTTCTTTGGCGGACAACTGCTGCGTGCCTCCGGGAAGGACGGTCGCATTGTCCGGCGTCACCCGGACGCTCGTTGCCGTCTGCTGTACGATGACGGTCACCGCGCTGTTTGACGTCCCACCCTCGGCGTTGGTGACGGTGACCTGGAACGTGTAGCTGCCGGCTGCCGAGAACGTTGCGGTGACGCTGTTGGCGGAATGGTCGGCCTCGTCGGAGAAGGCCGGCGGCTGCGCGCCGTTCGGGATTGACGTCGTGGCCCAGAAGTAGATCAAATCCGAGCCGCCACCGGGGTCCGTGGCACTGACCGAAAGTTGCACCGTGGTTCCCGTGACCGTGCCGCTCGACGCCGACGCTTGGGATGAGATCGTCGGTGTCGGCAGTGGTTGCGTGGTGGCCGAGGCCGAGTTGGACGCGGCCGACTGGCCCGCCGCGTTATCCGCAACAACCTGGAAGGTGTATGCCTGATTGGGTGCAAGCCCGCTGGCGACATAGCTGGTCTGCCAAACCGCCGCCTGATCCAGAAAACTCCAGGTGCTTGTGAAACTGTTGAAGACCTCGATTTCGAAATCCGCGGCCGAGGGCGAGTTGTTCACCCAGGACAAGTTAATCGTGTTATACGACACGGCGGTCGCCGCGAGGTTGCTCGGGGCGGCCGACATCGCGCTAACGTTGAACGTCGTGGCCGCGACCGCGCCATTCTGATCCGTCATCGTGACCAACGCCGTAAACAACCCGCCGCTCGAATACAGGTGACTGCCAGAGATAGTCCCACTGCCGTTGGACTGTGTGACCGTGCCGGCGGTGGTCGTGCCGTCACCCCAGGTGATGGTCGCCGTGTGGGTGTTGGCGGAATTGGGGTCGGTAAAGGTTGTGGAGATGCTGAGCGTTCCGCCTTCGGTCAGGTTGTGGTCCGCGATCGCCGCGATGGAGGCGGCCGAAGGCGTGACGGTCAGACTGGCCGATGGAATGCTGGTGTTCCCGTTGGCATCCTGCGAAACGATGGTGTAGGAGTAGCTCGTCCCATCGGAAACGGTCGTGTCCGTGTAGCTTGTGCCACCGACGCCGGTGAACTCCTGCTGATGCCCCTGGCCGTCCACGCGGTAGACGTCGTAGATGGCCACGTTCGGATCGTTGGCAACGGGCCATCCGATCACCACCCGCGCCCCGCTTGCGCTAATCAGGTAGGGCGTGCCCGGCGCGCCAAGGATGCGCTGCAACTGCGGCACCGGCGACGTCGAATAGCTGTTTCGGGTAATGACCTGGTCCGTGGCATCGACTTTCCCATCCCGGTTGAAATCGCACGGATCGGAAATCGGGGCGGGGTTGAGAAAAGTGTGCAGATCGTTTTGGGCCGCCGCCAGGTCGTTGGGCGTGACGGTGTATTGGCCGTTCACCACGGTCGCGTTGGCCGAGCCGATGAGATTGCCGAAAGAGAATACGTCGGGGTTCGTCAATCCCGTATTGGCATTCGCGGCGACGGTGACCTGGAGCCATTCATCCATGATCGCCCGGTCGGCCCAGGTGATCTCGATGCGGGCCGAGCCGTTGATCCCCGCGCCAGGACGCACCAAGACGCTCGCCGGCGCCGGCCCGGCGGTCCAGGTGGACGGGTTGGCCGCGCTGCCCACCCGGAAGCCCAAGTCGCTGGCGGTCGGCGTGCCGGCCAGGTTGGCCACGTCGATCATGATCCCGTTGATGCCCCCGGAGAAACTGGTGAAGTTCGCGAAGGACGACGCCTGGCCGGGCAGCAGCGCCTGTTTGTCGGGGGCGATCGCGGCGTCGTCGCTCGAGTTGGCGGCGTGTTGTTCCCGTCATAGACGCTGTTGTTGTAGAAGACCCGCGTTAGGGCGCGTGCATTGGCGGTGGGATCGGCGTGCCGCATTCCGGACATCGTTCGGTGGTGGCCCGAAGGTCGTAGCCGCAGCGGGTGCACCTGCCGTCGAGCATTCGGAGGCGTTTGTGGTGTGCGTGCGCTCGTTTTCCGCCAAGGACGGCAAGCGCACAACTCACCAGGAGCGGCACCCAATATGGCAACGTTATCGCGGCAATTACCTCCTTCGCGCCCCCGCTTTGGTCCGGTGATGTCGGACGCCAACAGGACCAGGCGAGGCCGAGATAGGATTTCATCTGCAAGGTGACGACTCCGCCGGAGTAAGTCACAATCGTGGCGGGTTGGTCAGGCGACGGAGCACTCGGAGGGTCGGTGTAGTAGACGTCCCACCCACTCGGGGTCGGGGCGACCTGTTCAACGATGACGCCTGCGCGCGGGGTGTGCCACATCAGCCGCAATCCGCCGTGGAAGGACGATACCGCGACAAGTCCGCCGGTTCGCCTCTCGACCCACAGGCGCGGGTATTGGTAGCTTTGTATCAACAATAAGCCGCACGCGGCTGCGACGAGGACCGATAACAGGACGATCCCGAAATGCGCAGTTCGGTCGCGCCATCTCCGATAGGCTCGTGCTGTAACACGTCGCATGCTAACCCCGTAAATAGGAGGATCAGCTCCATGCGGGGCTATCCAATCGACGCGTTCCATCCCGAAGTTCTTTGGGGGGAACCAAAAATGGGACGGCTCTGAATTTACCGTATAAATTCAGAGCCGTCCCGTTTTGGGTTCCCGAAATACCAGGTTGATCCCGATCGCATCGGCTGCTGGGGCACGAGCGCCGGCGGTCACCTAGCGGCCCTCATGGGCGTCACCGGAGACAAGCCCGAACTGGAAGGCAACGGCGGCTCCGCGGGCTTCAGCAGCCGCCTGCAGGTCGTCGTCAATTTCTGCGGCCCGACCCGGTTCGACGGCACCGCCTACATCGCCCCCGTAAAAGCGATGGCGGGCGGCACGTACGAAGAGAAGACCGACATCTACAAGCAGATGAGTCCGCTCGATAACGTCAACCCGAAGGCGCCTCCGTTCCTCTTCGTGAATGGCGGAGCGGATACGACCGTGCCGGTGTTCCACGCCGAGCGCATGATTGCGGCGCTGAAGCAGGTCAACGTGCCGGCCGAATTGATCGTCGTCAAGAACGGCGTCCACGGCTACTCGTTCAACGCCCCGCGCGGCAGCCCGCCCGCCGACCCGTTGCCGGCCGAGGTGGACGCCGCCGTCCTGAAGTTCCTTGATGCGCACTTGAAGAAGTAGAATGACTGTTCCGCTTCCTCGCGAGCGCGGGCGTCTTGCTGGCGGGACTTTCCTCTCTACCTGAATAGTTGGTTACAAATCCGGCATGAAAAATGAGGATTTGTACATTGTTTTCCCAGGTGCTTTCCGGCAATACTTGTCGGAATGACACTCCATCCTTGCGTCCAACAGTTTTGTCCTGCAGCCCTTCACAATTGCCACAATGGCTTCACCTTGATTAAGCTGAAAAAAGCTCCCGCCTTTTTGGCATTTCTCCTGGCCTGTTCCCTCAATGGCTTGGCCGATCCAAACGCTGCTAATACCGTCATCCAGCGAGTCGTCCGCGCGGCGGAATCCCGCAATACCGTCATCGGGAAAGTTGATATCAGCGGGCCGGACAGGACGGCGCAGGTGATGGAGTGGATTTCGAGGAACCGGCAATCGATTGAGGGAAAGCGGAGCGGGCCCTTTGACTCAACCAAGCAATACGTGAGCCTGTACGCGGATAACAAGGTCTATGTGCATGTGCTGGACTGGGAAGGGAAGAACAATGTTTCACTCCCTGCGGTGATCAACCATCCGATCGAGAAGTCGTCGCTGCTCGATGGATCGCCTGTCCGCGTGGACCAGGCTCCTTGGGGCCTCCTGATCGTGGTTCCGGAGAACCAACGTCCCAACGACATTGACACTATTGTGGTTCTGGAGTTTGCAGGCAATGTGGCCGACTTGGCGCAACCACGCATCGTTGAGGCCGAACCATCTCGCTTCATTTTGCTACAGGGGGACAGCGCCAAACTACGGGGCGGGCTACGATATAATCCGGGGCCGGACTGGATCGAGGGTTGGACAAATGTGGATGCTTCGGTAACGTGGCGAGTGCGGGTGCCGGCCACCGGCGACTACGCCTTAGCCATGACCTACTCCTGTCCGCCCGGCAACGCGGGGTCGCAGTTCGAGATTACGAGCGACAGCGGCAAAGTCGCGGGCACGACGCGGGAAACAACAGGCATGTTCGGGGGTTGGGAGAACTTTGAAAAGCGGGATCTCGATGGGAACTTGCATCTGCGCAAAGGGTTGAATTCAATCACCCTGCGCGCCATCAAATCGAAAAGCGGTGAAATCCTGCGCCTGTACGGCATGTACCTCTGCTCGCCGCAGGCGAAAGCAGCGCTCGCTGCTGTGGCCGAGCGCGCCCGCAAGGCACGCGCTTCAACCGGCTGGTTCCGCCAGGCCAAGTATGGCCTGATGGTGCATTGGGCCGCGGGGACGGCGCCGCGCACCGGAGCGTCGCCGCCGTTTTGCGATGCAGTTCAGGATTTCGACGTTCCTCGTTTTGCCGATATGGTTCAGGCGACGGGCGCCGGCTATCTCGTGTTCACGCTGGCGCACGGAATTCAGAAATTCCCCGCACCGTTCCAAACGGTAAATGCGGTGGCGCCGGACCGCACCTGCATTCGCGATCTGCCCGGCGAACTCGCTGATGCGCTCGCGCAAAGAGGCATCAAGCTGATTTTTTACTACCACCACGGAGTGGGCGATCCGGCGTGGGCGAAAGCATCCGGATTCCTGCAAGGCGACAAATCCCCGTTCTTCGCGCATGAAGCCGCGATTCTTCGGGAAGCTGGCTTGCGCTACGGCACAAAGTTGGCGGGTTGGTGGTTTGATGACCGCTATCCTTTGCAACCGTTTGAGGAGCTATACAACGCCACCAAGGCCGGCCATCCTGACCGGATCGTTGCCTGGAACAGTTGGATCTTGCCGAAGTCCACCGACTTTCAGGAATACTGGGCAGGGGAAGTGGCCGGCGCATTAACGAGGCTTCCCGAAAAAGGCTACTTCGACGGCTCCGGCCCGCAAAGCGGATTGCAGCCGCATGTGATGATCTTCACCGACGACCCATGGATGCATACTCGACTTGATTCAGAAATTCATGCGCCGCTGTTCGGCGACCGGGAATTGGCGGATTACATAATTGACTGCAACCGGAAAGGGGCTCCGGTGACTCTGAACATTGGCGTTTATCTCGATGGAACCGCCTCGCCCGCGACACTCAGGCAACTTGACGCGGTGCGGAAAGCCGTCCGAGGCAATTAGAAACAGAGCGAAGGAATTTGGCATATCGAAGGAGGTTTTATTATGATAGAAAAAATCAGGCAGAGAGAAGGCCGGACAATATTGGCCAGGGGATGCTTTAGGGATTCACAGGCGGCGGTCAGACTCGCACATCGCCTTCTGATCGCATTGGCGGTCGCGCTTACGGCATGCGCCAGCCGCACTGCCCGCGGTGCGGATCCGCAATCCTATTCAACCACTACGAAGTATGCGATCCCACTCCTCGTTGTCCAGACCTCCAGCCAGCAAGGAGACATCCAGACACTCGCAGCCCAGAAAGTGATCAAGGGGCGAGGCGAGTTGACGTGGCAAGCCACTGTCCCCGAGACGGGCGAGTATGAAGTGATCGTTGGCTATGCGGCACATGATGGTGATAACCCAATCGAAGTAGGGTGCGAGGGAAGCACGCTGGCGGATACGCTGCCCCAAACATCGGGCGTTTACTCAGAATCAGGGCAGTGGTACCAGAACTCGTTTGAGCGGAGGAAAATGCCGGGGATACTCCACGTAGCAAACAAATCCGTTAAAGTCTCCCTGCGCACCCTTAATCCCACCAAAGACAAGGCACTGGTGTGTTACGCCTTGGAACTACAGCGACTGGGGGACCGAGACAAGATTGCTGCGGAAATTCGTAATGCGATCCAGTCACGTCCGAATGCCGGCTGGTTCGCTAAAATGCGTTACGGGGTGATGTTTCACTGGACATCGCAGACAGCCCCGCGCACCGGGCACATCCGTCCCTACAAAGATGCGGTGAAGGATTTTGACGTTGACGCATTTGTCCGGATGGTCGGGCAAACTGGCGCGAGCTATGTCCTATTCACCGGCAACCACGCCGAGCCTCACTTCCCCGCGCCCTTGAAGGAATGGGAGAAGGTCCACCCCGGACAGACCACGGAACGCGATTTGATCGCGGAAATCGCTGATGGATTAAACAAGCGCGGCATCAAATTCCTGCTTTATCTGGCCACGCATACCTATGCCAAGGTGGGCAAGGCCGGGGACCAGGAGTTTGCCGATATCAATCTTAAGCTGATTACAGAGATCGGAAACAGATATGGCGATAAGATTAGCGGATACTGGTTCGATGGCTGGTACCAGGCATTTGAGCGCTACCGCGATTTCCCATTCGAGAGTTTCTACCGGGCGAGCAAAGCAGGGAATCCAGCGCGCCTGCTTGCCCTGAATAGCTGGCTTTATCCGATTGTCACACCATGGCAGGACTATTGGGCGTCCGAAATATATAGTGTAGGGGTGCCCCCACAGAACCGCATCATTCAGAGCGGTCCCGGCGAAAGCCTGCAATACCATGCTCTGCTGGCACTGGAAGGGGACTGGGTGCATACCGCAGAGGACAAACCCATCGAGGCACCCGTTCTGAGTACGCCGGCCTTGTTGTCTTTTATGGATGCATGCGCCGGCAAGGGACCGGTTACACTGAACGTGCTGATATATCAGGATGGAACCATTAGTGAGTCCTCCATGAATGTATTGCTTGCGATCAACAAGCACATGAAAGAACAATAAATCCAACCTCAGCGCCTCACGCTGGGCCGCGAGACCTGAACAGTTACGAAGTGGAAGCTGGAGGAAAGGCGGCGCCGGAGGCGAATGAAGCAGTTTATGACAAGACACAATTAACAATTAACAAAGATATGAGCACAGAAAAATACGAGGGACACGCCATAGAGATAGTCAATGCCCTGAAAGCAATTCTTCCCCGCCCGCCCAGCGCGCAAAAACGGGCGGCGCGAAGAAGCAACCTCTTAACAAAAATATTTTTGGTTGTTCTGGTTATGCCTCTTTGGGTCGCGGCGCAAATCAACATTAAAACCGATAAGGTATCCCGGCTCTTTGCTGACAAAACCACGCAATCAGAAGGATCTATCAAGATTGAAAATGGAGCAGGTATATGGACGGGCCAAAGTTCCATGACTTGGTTGGTGGATGTAAGGGAAGCGGGCAAATATAAACTCAATATTTTATACACGGTTTCCCATGCTTCGGCCGGCACAGAAATGAGCATCCAACCGGAATCGGGCGCGGAAATAAAATTCTATCTTGGGGAAACTTTCGGGCCCACTTATAAATACGAGAGGCGCGCCATTCCAGGAGAGTTATCGCTGCCCGCGGGACCACAGAAGATTCAATTGAAATCCATGGGAGCCTCGGTTGATCAACGGGTGATGGGAATTCGCGCATTGGAAATATTCCCCGTGTCGGCAGAAGCCGATATTTTGGCAAATATTAAACGGGCCAAGGCGGCCCGACCCAGCACGGACTGGATGTTAAAGGCCAAATATGGCGTGATGTTTCATTGGAACCCCCTGGCAAGGGATCAGGGCAACAACTTGGTCCCTTATGATCAAATGGTCAGGGATTTTAATGTTCCCGCTTTTGCAAAAATGGTGGAGGAGACAGGAGCGGGTTATGTTTTGTTTACGTTCACGCATGGCGGAAGGACGGCGCCTGCTCCTCTTGCCACTTGGCCCGGGAAAACCACGCAGCGAGATTTGATCATGGAAATCGCCGATTCCCTGAACGCCCGCGGCATTAAGTTGATGCTTTATGAAGGTCAGCGCGCCCTAAATATCATGACAGAACTAGGGGAGAGGTATGGAGAAAAGGTTTCCGGCTATTGGTTTGACGGTGGTTGGACCACCACTCACAACAATCCCGATTACGACTGTGAGGCATTTTACCGGGCGTGTAAAGCCGGGAACCCTAATCGCCTCATTGCTTTAAACTATTGGGTTTACCCCCAGGATACGGAATGGCAGGATTTTTGGGCAGGGGAAGTAGCAGGGTTGACTACGATGCCTTCCAGCCGTTTTGCGCCGGAAGGTCCCATAGCCGGGCTTCAAAGTCATTTGTTGATCCTGATGGAAGACAACTGGTGGATGGATTCCAACAATAAGAAAACGGCGCTGACCCGCAATCAACTCTCCCCCTACGTGTCGAAGGCGATAGAAAGAGGAGTAGCTATTACTATCAATGTGATGATTCACCCTGATGGCACTATTTTACCATCTTCTATGGAAGTGTTAAAGGGTCTCAAAGAAGATGTTAAAAATCTACAACCGGTGTCTGCCGCTCGTGGCAGCCTGTTGAAATAAATTTATGCGAAACTCAATAACAAAAAACAAGAGGGTTCAAATGATCAATTCGTTGAAAAAACATTGGATGAAACCTGATTTCCAAGGCTTCATGTTTATCGCGGCCCTTTTGCTTGCGATTGCTCCCTGGACGCAAGGAGCGGCTCAACCGGAAGGCGGGGGAATTGTGAAGACGGGGTCTTTAGTCCCGCAGAAACTGGCTGTCGTTCTCAATCCGGGCGATTTGAACTTCCTGAAAGCGCCGCTGGCCGAGTACACGGCTTCCCTGCGCGAGAGCAGCGCGCGCGGCATGTGGGTGCAGGGATGGAATACGCCGGAACAGTTTTTCCGGTGGACCATGACGGCTCCGGCGGCCGGCAGTTACGTCGTGGATGCGTTGGTCAGCGGAGAGCCTGGCGCCACCATTGAGATCATCGGCCCGCTGAACCGCCTGGAATTGACCTTACCACCCGGCAACGACCATTGGGGGAACAACTGGAACCGCCTTCGCGTCCCGGGCGCTCTCTCGCTGCCTGCGGGCGAGAGCATCATTACGGTGCGCAGCCCGGCGCCCAAAGGCGCTGCCACCGCCAAGCTGAACGGCATGGCGCTCGTGAGCCTGGAACTCGCCACCGCCACGACCCGCGCGGACTTGGACAAGCGCGCGCGGGAGTTCCGTTCGAGCACGAAGTGGTTCTCGGATGCGAAGTATGGCGTCTTTCTACAGTGGGGCGAGTGGGGTTACCCGGAGCACGGCCCAAAGAAGAAATGGCCGCAAATGATTGATGACTTTGATGTGGAGAAGTTCGCCGCCACCGTGCAGGAAATCGGGGCGGGTTATGTGATCTGGTCCCCCACCTGGCGCAGCCACTACTTCCCGGCGCCCATCAAAGCGGTGGACAACGTGCTGCCTGGTCGGACGTCCAAGCGCGATCTGATCGGTGACTTGATCAGCGCGCTGGGAAAGCGTGACATTAAACTGATCCTCTATTATCATTGCGGGCGCGGCGACAAGGAGTGGCAGGCGCGAGAATGGGGCGACGGCGATCCCAACAACTGGGGCATGGACCCAACCTTCCGCAAACATTGGGGCGAAATCATCACGGAGGTCGGGCTGCGCTACGGCAAAGGACTGGCGGGCTGGCTGGATGACGAAGGCGAGTATCCGAAGCCCTACGAAGTGATCGCGCGGCAGTTGAAGGCGGGCAATCCCGACCGCATCATTTCCATCAATGACTGGGTGCGGCCCCGGCTGACGGAGTTTCAGGATTATCAGTTTGGCGAAGGATTCACGGGGCTTAACAATGGCGCGGGAACCCGCTACCCAAACGGCCCGGAGCGCGGCGCCGCCGACGGCATCTACAAAAAAGGCCCGCACCAAGGGTTGCAGGCGCACGGCTGTTTCGTTCTGGATGGCCCGGATTGGGGAATCTCCCGGCCCGATACAACCATTCACCCGCCGCAATTCACTAATGAGCAACTCACTTCAATGGTTGAAGAAGCCGTGGCCAGGAAGATCGCATTGAGCTTCTGCCTGCTCATGTATGAGGACGGAACGTTCTCGGAGAAGTCTCTCGAAGCAATGCGGCTGGTGAAGAAGGTCGCGCGAGGCAAGTAAATGGCGGAGTGCGCCCGTCCCCGGGCGCAGCAGGGTGAAAATGCAAATATGTCCTGGAACATCTGGCCGCGTCGAAACAGTCCGAGCTTGCTGCGCCCGAGGACGGGCGCACTCCGCTGTCAATTCGTTGGCAATAATTTCTTCGACTTCGAATCTGAATTTGGCAGCGCAAAAACGTAGTAGCCCTGCTTGCGCCCTCCAGCCGAGAAGGCCACGTATTGACGCCTGCCAACCTCGTACACGGCTGGAATTCCATCCGGACTCGCTTCGATTTGCGTTTCCCAAATGACTTTCCCGGTGTCCTTGTCGAAGGCGTGGATATAACGATCCCCCGTTGACCCGATAAAGACCAATCCACCCGCAGTCACGATGGGGCCGTTCCTCGCATGGACGCTTCCAGTGTTCGTGATCCCCTGGGCGGCGAGCGGCGGGAAGGTCCCAAGCGGCGAGCGCCATTTGATCGTGCCCTCGTCTATAACGAAGTTGGCTATGATGGCACATGCAGTGTCACTTCCACTATCCGCCCACACATCAACTTCAATATAATCATATGAATTTGGTTCACAGTAGGTATGCGCGGGAACGTCGGAACTTGTGCCCGACGACGTGCCGGACCATCCACCGTTCCAGTAATCAACTGCTCCGTCGCCCCACATCACTCTGTATTGCTCATCCAGGCTGCCCGTCGCTGTTGCCGACACGGAGAGCTGTAACTGACTTCCTTCCGTCACCTGGCTCGCCGAGGGCGTTACGACGACGGAGACGCTGAGAAGCGCCCGCCGTTCCAGAGGCTCAATTGCCGCCCGTGCCGCGGCTTGAACAACCTGCCGCCTTTTGAACATGCGGCCGAATGCGCGCCGAACTCCTTGTAGTTTGTCTCGCAGACCATCGCGCAATTCATCCGTAGCCGAAAACTTGGACATAGTGGCCCCCTGCGCCGTTAAATGGCGCTACTGAAATGACGCTGCGATTAAGAAGTGAAAAGCGGTCCACACTCTTGTGGTCATGGCTCTACGGCGAGTAGAACGAAAGCAGCCTACTCAGCCGAGACAGCCACGGTCAAATTTTTACAAAGTTATTATCAGCCCCTGACGCGCCGTCCCATGTAATATCTATGGGCACGCAAGTTCAGGCAATTCCCGATCATTGCACCACGTCTCCCACATTTGCTGGAACGCCGCATCAAGAGACGAAGCGAAATGACGCGCGTTCATCAGATGTGAATATCGCATCCGCTCGCGCATTCCGCGCCGCAATTCCCTGAGCCGACCATGATCCTCGGCAAGTGCCGACGCCAATCGAAGATACGTCTGCGGATCATGTGCAACGAGATCGGCGAGTCCCACCGCGGAAAGCATGCTATTGCCGACGCGCGAAACCGAGGTGCGTCCGGTTAAGGTGACGAAGGGCATTCCCATCCAGAGGCCATCGCAACTGGTTGTGATTCCATTGAAGGGGAACGGATCGAGACCGATGTCGACCATGTTAAATCGCTGCAAATAGTCGCCATGTGTCGGCGCTTTATCCATGATAGTGAGGCGGTCGGTTGGGATGCCATATTGCGACAATCGACGCCGCAAAGACCCCGACCGGTCGGCCTCTGGCGCAACGAGCAAAAGGCGCGAGCGAGGTACGGATTGCAGCAGCGATCCCCATAACCGAGCGCATTCCGGCGTTACCTTGATGATCTTGTTCAAGCATCCGAACGTGATGTATCCATTGCTCAACATAGGCAGGTCCGCGACTTCCGGCGCCTCGTCGTCCGCCGTGTAGCACCAGCCCGATTGGGGAAGGCGGACGAGTCGTTCGACGTGGAACGGGTCGGTCAAGCCGGAAGGATCTTGCCGTTCGTCGGTGATTCGGTAATCCATCGTTGACAGGCCGGTAGTGTCGAAATAACCCACCATGACCACCTGGACCGGTGCCGGCTTGCGTGCAAACAGCGTCAGGCGATTGTTCGCGGCATGCCCTCGCAGATCGACGAGGATATCGATCTTGTCGTCTCGAATGAGTTGATCGGCCTTCTCGTCGGTAAGAGTACAAATGGTTTGCCATTGATCCGCCCACCCTTGGAGCCGTGCCGTGGTAGCGTCCTTCCGATTGGAATTGCTGTAACAGAACACCTCGAATCGATCTCGATCGTGATGCTCAATGGCGGCGGAAATAAAGCGCGGGACGGTATGCTCCCGGAAATCCGGGGAGACGTACCCGACCCGAAGCCGCCGGTCGACATAGCGATCGTTGTCATGCGGGCGGCGGAAGGTTTGCAAGGGTTCGCCATGACGGCGGTCCCATTCGCGATGTTCTTCAAATAAAGATTCCGGCGTTGATTTGCCGTCGTAATGCAGCGTGTAAAGAAGGGAACTACGAATGGCTGGTGAATCTGGCGCCAAGGCCACCAGCTGGCGAAGGTGCTCAATCGCCGGGTCAATGTTCCCCATTTCAGTGTGCGCGTGGGCCAAAAGCCGGTGGAATCCCCGACACTGCGGCTGCAATTCAACTGCCCTTTTGAGAACCTTGGCCGCAGCCGGGTATTTGCCTACCTTGTGAAGGAGGCAACCCAATTGTTGAAAGCTTCCGGTTGCGGTCGGATCGCAGGAAATCGCCAACTCATATTCGGTTGCCGCCTCTCGATAGCGTTTGAGGGATTGAAGGCACAAACCCAAATCATGGTGAGCCGGCGCGGTACGCGGCTTCAACCGCAAAACCTCGCGATAAGCCGCCGCGGCTTCTTGCCATCGACGCAGTTTCCGCAGGGAGTTTCCAAGGAATTGATGCGCCTCGGCGTAAGCGGGCGTGAGTTGCGTCGCCTTGCGATACGCCTCGATCGCTTCCTCGAATCGCCCCTGCTTTTCGAGGGCCACGCCAAGGTTGCACCATCCCTCAGGATAATCAGGCTGGTGTTGCACGGCGGCGGCAAGTTCGCGCGACGCCTCCTGATGCCGTCCGAGGGATCCGAGCACCGCCGCGAAGTTGGAGCGAAACTCCGCACAATCCGGGACTTCCGCGACCGCGGCTTCAAGAAATATCGCGGCCGTCCCGCTCTGACCTTGGAGGTGCAGCACGAGCCCCAATCCGTGAAGTGCCGGGCCAAAGCGCGGACGATGTGATAGAACGATCCGATAATCGCGTTCTGATTCGGCCAACCTCCCCCGCCGTCGATTCTCATTCGCCGAGTGAAAATCCCGCAGTAGGCTAACGACACGTTCGTCAACGTTGCGCATGGGGCACGACCTCCCGAAACTATGGGTCGCGATGCTCGAACGGGCGACAGATTTGGAGCATAGCTTTCCGGGACAAGAGGCCAAAATTCATGACGCGTCCGCGCCGCGAAAGGTGTTTTGCAAATAATTGCGAAGGCCAATCCCCTGTTTGGGGATGCCCACGATTCGGCTCGGACGGCTTCAACGCCTCCGCGCATTCAAACGACCCATCAACCGGTTGACGAAGTTCCCCAAGCGGTTCGCACGGGCTGGCTACCCCCCAGCGGCTGCGGTAACTATGCTGCCGTCTGGTGTGGAAAACATGACCACATTTGCGAACGGTGGCATCGGTCGGATAAAACCATCGCTTCCGACGCCGCGCGCCCGCTCTCCGATGCGGTGCCAGGCCGGAGGGTTCTTCAACGGCAGCCAACAGGAGTAGCGCACCATGAAACCAAGGATGTCCCCCCGGACCTCAGTCCCGGTTCGGCCCCTGGCACGGGTGGAAGGTTTGGAGAGTCGTACCTTTCTTTCGGCGACGGTGGTGGGAACGCCAACCATCGCCAACGCCGCAAAGTTAGCCGGCCCGCAATCCAACGAGAGCGTGGCGATCAACCCGGCCAACCCGCAGGAAGTGTTCGTCGCCTCGGATAACGACCAGTCATCGATCTATTTCGCAAAAAGCGTCGATGGTGGAACCACCTGGACCGGCAAAGCGATGTTCACCGGCGCCGATGGATTTCCCCAGGCATTTGGCAATCCATCACTGGCCACGGACAAGTACGGCAACCTGTTTCTGGCCTACGAAACTTCGGACACGCATGCCGTCGAAGTGCTGATGAGTTACGACTCGGGCGCCAACTTTCATATCATCGATAGAATCAAGACCTTCAATTCCGAACCGGTGGTCGCAACCGGCACCAACGCGGTATGGGTTGCCTTCCGCCAGCAGCCTGGCGCTGGCGCAACGGGTTCGATCGCCGCGGGTGGCGCGGTTGCGTATGGCGCGCAAGTGACGGGGCTCGGCAGGGTCAAGTCGTTTAAGGCCGAAACCATCACAACCGTGCAGTCCAACGTCCACGACCTGGCGGTGGGCCCGGCCGGCCAGGTGACTGCGGCGTACGTGTTTTCCACCGCCGCGGGGCCACAACAGATTTACACGAGCACCGATCTGGATGGTCTGGGCCACCAGGGATTCGGCGCCGCCAACAATCAGATCGCCACGCAGGTCGGCAACCATGATCTTGTCCCCCCGCAAAACACGGCAGGCATCGACCCATCCGTTTCCATCGCGTACGACCTCAGTGCCGATCAGTTCACCGGCCGACTGTATTTGGCTTATGTCGACGCGGGCAGTACAACCACGCCCAACACGACGATCATGCTTCGCTTTTCCGACGACAACGGTCTTACATTCAGCGCGCCGATCGCAGTAAACGATGATTCAAGCGGAAATGGCCATTTTGATCCGCACGTTGCCGTCGATCCGGTAACCGGTGCGGTCGGCGTAACTTGGTACGACGCCCGCAACGATAACGGGCTTCAAGTATCCGGCGGCGGAACCGATACAATCAGCAACAACGACGTACAGGTTTACGGGGCAGTCGGAACGCCTTCACCAACCGGCGTCGTGTTCTCGAATAACTTCGTGGTTCAGCCGGCCTATTCGAATCCGGCAGATATCTCAAACAACGGCTCCCTGTTCCCCGGTCCGCCGACCAGCGCGAATCAGCTGGGCCGTAAGACCACTTCGGTCTTCTACAACAGCCAGCTTTTCCCGGTTTGGGCGGATAATTCCAACAGCACCGCCGACAACGGCGATGGTCCGCTCGCTCAGCCGGACATCTATGTCGGGCACGTGAATGTCAGCGTAACCGGGACGGTCCTGGGAACCTTCATTGGATCCTTCGGCGACAGCAACGGGACGCTGAGTTATACAACCTCCGCCGGGACGCGCGCCACGTTTTCACTGCACGGCGGCCAGGGCTTTGTCCTGCTTGAAACTGATGGAACTTTGTCCGTCCACCTCTCCGGGACGACGGCAAAATCCGCGCTGACCATCCGCGGCACTGGCGGAACCGGTCGCGTGACACTCGGAAGCGTGTTGATCAACGGAACCATCGGCACCATTAACGCCCCGACGGCCGATCTGGCCGGAACTTTCTCGATCCAGGGCGCGGCAACCCGCATCACGCTGGGCAATATCTCCGGCGGCACCCTGGCCTCGACCGGCGCGATGAAGCAGATCACCATCGCCGCGATTTCGGCCGGCAATATCCTGAGCGGCGCCAACCCCGGTGGCGACGGCATCTTCGCCGGCGCCGGAGATCTGGACGATACGTTTGGGGCCGGGTCAATCGGCAGCCTTCGCGTACTCGGCGCGATCACGGGGTCGGTCATTGGCGCTGGAGTGAATCCGGTCGATGGGATCTTCGGTAACGGCGACGATGGAATCGTCGGCGGCACCGCGAGCAGCATCGGCTCCATCGTCGCGGGTAGCGCCGATGCCACCACGCGGTTCGAGGCCGGGTCGTTCCACACCGCACGGCTCCCTTCGCCCGTGGACCCGGCAACCGACCCGCGGTTTGTCTTGTAGCGGCAGCGATTACGACCCTCTAACTGTCGGTCAATCACCATGCCCGCCTGCTCTTGGCGACAATTCGCTCGTCGTTATGGGCAGGCGGGCATGAGTGTTTGTAAACTTGCTCACCTGTCGTCCAATACGAATCTGATTCAGAAGCTCTTAAAACTCCCACGGGCCCATCTTAGGACATGTCGGGTTTCGTTTTTGCCAGGCGGCGGGAGAACTTAGGAAATGCGAAAGACAAAGATTTGGGGAGATGTGCTGGCGCTGGAAGCTGCGGCGTGCCAGCTTTCCCCTTGAGTACAAGGGCCGCTGTTCACGGTGATGTCGAAACTGCCTTCGGATGTCTGGCTTGTGTAATCGGGAATCGCTGCGCGATGCGGTGGTCGGTAGACGGGGGGATTGGCAGGTGAGTTCCACTGGGTTCGACCGCTGCGCCGGGGCCTGCTGCGCGGAATCAACGCCCATGCCGCGGCATTGGCGCCTCCTGCATATCGTTGATGAGTCCTTCTTTGCCGCGTCATGGGCGTTGCTGCCGCTGCGCGACGGGCCCGGCTGCGCTTGTGGGATGGGTTTTGCCGTTCCCCTCTCGCCCTCTGAGGCGAAGGGCGAGAGGGGAACTTCAATGTTGGGGGTAGCTGCGGGGGGAAAACAGCCGCCAAGTTCAGCCAAAGCATGGGAGCCTGGGGAACTGGTGGGGCTGATCGGTTAAACTCGGGGCGTGAAACGTAGGGGACGCAAAAGACCGACTCACCCACTTCTTGCGGCAGTTGTCGCATGTGTTTTCATTGCGGTTGCAGCGGCTATCGTCGCCGACATCGCCTTTCGGGATACTCCGGATATCTATCTTCTCCCCCTAGAATGCTTTGTTCCGGTCTTCTTCGCCGTGATAATCTACATCAACCAGCGGCGGTCGTTCCTTGCATTTAGGCGGCAACGGGACGGCGACGAGTGGATGAAAGCAGGCCTTTGTCCCGCCTGTGGCTACAATCTTAAGTGCAACACCAGCGGCTTGTGTCCCGAATGCGGGATGCCAGTCAATTCAAAAACCGTGCCGATTCAAAATCCGAGTATTTCAAACTGACCCACCACCGACTCATCGTTCATCGAATCGAGGACACAATCCCGGGGCAATCGCATGTGCCGTCTCTGGGAGTGCGAGGCTCACGCCGAGCGCATTTTTTCAGGCCGGATTGGCTCGGCGGGAGCCTCGCGCTTCCGAAATGAGTCATCGAGATGTGTCTTGACCTTTCCCAGCAAGAAGCTGTAGCTTGCAGGTGGGGAGGACATTTATTTTTGGGCAAGGAGCCAGTTACATGTCACGATTGATCGAATCGCTTGAGAACCGGATGTTGATGTCTGTGTCGGTGACGGCGGATGTTTTGCAGACCGACGCGAAGGCGCTGATCAGCGCGGGCGCGGCGAATACAGCCGCGTTTACGGCGCTTCAGAAGTCGGAAGGGGTCCTCCTCAAGACTGTGGCGGCGACGGTGAAAAAGGATGGGGCCGCGGCTGACAAAGCGGCCAATGCGAAGCTCGTGGCCGCGTTGAGCAAGGAATCCAATTCCGGTTATGCCCTGATCAAGGCCGCCGACAAGGCGCTGACTTCGCTCGCCAAATCAGCCGGCACGAGCGGCGGTTCGACCGGCAAGGCGTTGATTGCCAAGCCGACCAATGCCGCTCTACTGGCGAAGGTGGCCAAAATTATCACCGACCTGAATACCAACATCCCGGCTAAATCAGCCGCGCTTACAGCGGTTGAGACGAGCCTTAATAACACGTCGAGCACGACCTTTACGACCCTCAGCACAAACGTACCGTCGTTGCTGGCCGCGATTCAAAGCGCGACGGTTGACGTTACGACCAAGGCCAACGCATTCAATAGTGGCCCTGCCGTGATCGTCGGCGATGCTGCCAAGCTCGCAACAGATTTGGGCGCTGCCCCGGTCACGTCAGGAAGCTTACTGACCAGCGCGACTTTGTTCCGTGGAGACTCGACCGGCGATAATCAAAATACGACCGGGTCGGCCATCGCCCACGGCGCGTGGACAACCGGGCTTGATGTGCAAAACGTCCCGGGAAACTATGGCGCAGAGTTTTTCATTTCTAAAGTCGCGAATCCCACAGCGGCTGATTTCCTCACGCCCGGCGCATTGGCCGCGGCATTGAGCTTCGGCGATAACACCTTTTACTTCTGGGCGGATGGCGATGACACCGCCGGCGGAAGCGCAACCTTCGGCCTCAACCTGTTCCTAAACAGCCCCAGTCCCAATAGCCCCACCATATCGGGCTATACAATTCCCGGCACCGGACAAACGCTCCTCGCCGACGCGGCGCCCGTGACCGCAGGCGCGACATTTGGCATCACCCCGGGCGCTGGAACCCTCGTCGCCTCAGGAGGAGGTTCCCAACTCATCACGCTCACGAGCTTCCAGGTGCTCGGCGTCGGCGGCTCGGGAAGCGCAGTCGATCTGGTGAACTCCACCAACACCGCGCCATTCACGCCGCCGCCTCAGCCGGACGGTGTGTTTGATACGTATGGGACGTTTACGATTACCGTCACGGCGTAATCGCAAACCAGGATTTTTTAACACGAAGGCACGAAGACACGAAGAGAGAAAAGGCCGGAAAACGATTGGGTCTGAATGACCGTGCGCGATTCAGCGCAATTGCATTTAAGTGGCACGGGTTTCCAACCCAATACCGTT
>DAIRGS010000411.1:0-5597 GCA_036794395.1 Tepidisphaeraceae bacterium
GTTCCGAGACTGCATCGTGATCCAGCGTTGAACGGTATTGGGTTTCCAACCCGTGATTAGAGGAGCCGCGGGTCCGGCGCCGGGTCAGATGCGGGAAAACCAACGTGCCGACGGCGTATTTTTTACAGCGGCATTTCCATTTCATTTGCTCCCATTCCCCACCAACATCGCAAATGGCTCCATGGCCTCTCTTCCATTCTTCCCTTTCACCTTCACGTTAATAACGCCCAGAAATTTCCGATCCTTCGATGTCGTTCGATCGACTTCGTTGGAAACCTCCGGCAACGTGTAAGACACATTCCCGCCGTGCAGCGTCACCGAAGGCGTATTCCACCACGGGTCGATATGAATCTCCCACGCAATATCCTGATCCGCCACCGTCGTGCCGTCTGCGTTCACCGCCGAGGCCGATAGCTTCACCGTGTCCCCGATTCTGTACTTTGCAACTTCCCCTTTCTCATCCATCCACCGCGCATCAAGGGAAGGGGAGTGGATCGTCACGACCGGCGGCATATCCTCGGCCGTCGCCTTGGAAAACACCACTTCATGGCTCGCCTTGACCACCTGGCCAGCCGGGTAACGCACTATTCGATACATGGAGCCCGACAACTGATACCAATCCTGCTGCCAGCTCTTCTCGTAGAAGTAAAAATCCGATTCGCCCAGATTAAACGAAACCGCCGTATTTCGCACGCTGACCTTAAACCCGTTCTTAAGAAAATTCTCAGACGTAAACGGATACGCAATCCCCAGCGGAATCTTCTTGCCCCCCGATGACGTTTGATAAAAGCTCGCGGCAGTCCCACCATTGACCATTCGAACCGGCCCCTGAATCGCCCCCGGCATGAACGCCGCCGTGAAATAGAACGTCTTAAACTCGATGTCCGGATGGACCCACAACAACTCATCATTGATCAGCACCCGATCCGCCTTAAAAGTATAAATCCGCTTCACTTCGAGGGTCTTGTCCTTGTAGTTCGTATGCGCTTTCCGCAGGTTGGTCTTGCCCGGCTCATCCGTAACCAGAATTTTGAATGTGCCTGTTGTGAGAAGTTTGACCTGCACGACCACCTCATCCGCCCTCTGCGAAACCACATCGACGTTGCAGGAGATGTTGAATTTGGCCGGGCCCGTCCACCCGCGCAGCGTGTATTCCTCGCCATGCTGCCCGAGGAAGAAGACATCGTTGATTTCGCGCGCGATGACCGGGCCATTGGCCGGGAGACTAAGCTGCGTGATATCGCCGCCCAGTTTCCCGTCCACTACAACTTTGTACCTGAGCGCCCCTCCCTTGGACTCAACCACGACCGCATCGCCGGATTTCACCGCCGAAACCACCGACGCCTGCGCCGATGCCCACCGTCCGGTGCTGAGGAAAAGCGCCGCGGTTATGCCGACCAACATGAATGGGCATCTCATTTTGTTTTGCCGTCTCGGCTTTTTGGGCCGCGTAAGTGATTGCAGGACTGGCACATTTCCGATGCGATGCCTCACCCTACCATGAACGTCCTGCGGCATCGTCGGCCTCCCGGTCATTTCCGGCGGGGCACCCGACTCATTGCTTCCCCTTCCCTGCAAACATCTTTTCCTGCCGCCGCTTCATCTCCTCATCGCTTACATCCTCCACATGGCTGGCGATCCACCACATGTTGCCGCTCGGGTCTTTGATCCCGCCCATGCGGTCTCCGTAAAACTCATTCCGCGGCTCGTTGATCGACTCGGCCCCCGCCCCCATCGCCCGCCGGTACCACGCATCCACATCCGCCACGTACAAATAAACGCCCGTCGGTTGGGCCGGCCAGTCCTTACGCGCATCGGTCATCATCAGCATCGAATCCCCGATTTGCAGCGTCGCATGCATCACCAACCCGTCCGGCCCCATCGACAAATGCCGCACCTCCGCGCCAAGTGCCTTCTTCAGAAAAGCGATCAGCCGCACCCCATCCTTAACCATCATGTACGGCGTAATCGTATGAAACCCAGCCGGTATTGCTTGAACCGCCATGTGTCTCTCCATCGGTTTGAAGTCTTGATGCCACCAAGAGCCACTGTGATTCCAACATCACGCGCTAAACGCCCCACGAATCCTCTGCACCAACTCATTGTCCTTCACCCCACTGTTCGGCAGGTAAAACATGCTCGCCGCCAGATACCGATTGCGCCACGAGCCGGACATCCCGTAAAAATCCTCCATCACTGCCGCACTGAATTTGTAGTCATGCGCGTCATTTCCCTTCAAGAAAACAAGCCGTCGAGCGGCATTCATCAGCTCCTTGGGATCACCTCCGCCTTCCAAATACGACAGCGCCCCGCGCGCCGCGGTCATCCGATCCTTACCGGCGAAGATTTCGTCGACGCCCGGTGCTTTCCCCACCTCAACCTCAATCCCGTCAATCCGGCTTGCCGACAAATCCTTACCCGCCGCCGTTCGAAACAACGGCAGGAACGCTGCGTTCTGAAGCAGAAGCATCAGCCGCGCCGTTGGATCCGAAGCCGTCCTGAACGCATATCGCAATGCGTTGGCCGAGGTCACCGAATGGAGCGTCACGATGCTCGTCTTGCGCATCAGCAATTCACCGGCCGCCGATAAGATGGAATCCCATACACTGGCTGCCGACACGCCTTTATTCAACGCCTCGATCACCGCCCCAGGTGCATCCTGCTCCGACGCGCTTCGGAACATCGCCAGTAGTCCGCGTGACGTTTCCGGATCCACTTTCCCATCTTGCCAGTCTGTCCGAACGGTTTTCACCAGCTCCGCATTCTTCCGCCAGGGCCGATCCGCCGCCGCATCGCTTTGCGAAGGATTCTGCCCGTCGTATTGGAGCAGCGCATACGCAAGCGACCGCAACACCGGCTCGGCATGACCCCACCCAATCGCGTCCAGCGTTCGAAAACTGTTTGCAACAAAAATCGCCTTATGCCCAATGTCCCGGAAATCCCGTGCCCCGTAATGCGAAAACAGATCGAAACATTCATCGCGCGATGCCGTCCGGGCCAGTGCCGCAGCAGCCAAATCTGCCGCGCCCTCGTCCCAGTTATCCATTGCATGGACAAACGCCCCGCGCGCCTTGCTCCCCGTGGGCACGCGCGATTCCTCAACCGCCGACATCCGCCACCCACTGGTTTTCTGCGTCTCAAGTTGCGCGCTCTTGAACCGATCGATTGCCCAGAAAATAGGCAACCATCGATCTGAGTCGGGTGAATTTATGCTCGCCAGGTGTGCTGAATTAATCACCAAAACCGCGTGAAACTTGAATCCCACCTGCGGTCGCGGCTGAACGTTCCGCACCCCCGCCATAAACAGCGCCGCGAGCACCTCGCGATAAGAAAGCCCCCGCTTGATCCGCCCCGCGACTTCCTCCAGCACGCGATCCCGCGACGTCTCCTCAAGCAGCCGGATGGTCGGCTCAATCGAGTCATCCAGCTTCACCACCCCCGGGTCCAGCTTCGCCTGTTCCGCCGAAACCGGCTCCAGTTGCCCCAGAAAACCCAGCCCCAGCCCCGCTCCAACACTCGTTCCCAAAAACTGCCGGCGCGTCGGTCGCATGGTGTCTCCTTAAGTTTCCGCCAGATAAGGTGCCTTAAACGTTGCATTACGTTGCAAACCGTTGCATTCATCTTGTGATTCAGCCTTTGAAGCCTGAAATACTCCTTAATTGGAACATGTGTCGCGCGTGCCTGCGTGCAACCTTCTTCAATTCCCGGCAGACGCGATGGATGTATGAAACCATCATACTACTCCGCCAGTTCCCGCGTTAGGTGCCGCGTCGTCGTGCGTTACTGTCATCTCACCCGATGGAAGAGGTAGCAATGCCCGGCTCGGCAGGAGCCTCGCGCTCCCACGCGCGGTCATGGCTTGCTCCCAACATGTTTTCTTCCCGTAACCCGTGTGCTCCCAAGCAGATCAATTGTGATCACTTTCCTCTGAAATGTGCCCGGCATTTTTTCCCGTTGCGTTTTTCCCCATCGTCGTTACCGTCTGCCTCACCCTCGGGCGGCGTGCAAGCCAGTTGCGACCGTGATCGGTTGCGACAAGGGAAGGCGGTGAGATTCCGCCGCGGACGCGCCGCTGTGATGGACGTTATGCATGCCCGCGGAACTCCAAGTTCCGCAACCACTGCCGGGCCAAAAGCCGGTGGGAAGGGGGCATGTGGATCAGTAGGCGGTGTGCAGTCGGCAGTGGGGGGTGGGCAGGAAAATGCCCTGGCCGACCGAACACTTGCCCGTGGTGGTTGATGTGCGTTGTCAGGCTTTCTTTCCTGCCGACCGCCCACTGCCGACTGCCGACTGATCAAGTCCTAAGCCAGAAGACCTGCCCAGGGTACGCCGGTTGGCAACTATGCCTCCCGGTAATTCCGACTTCGTCCTCGCGACTTGGGACGACCGGGCAGGAAGATTGCGCCTTTGCGTTGGTGGCGATTTTGTTTCGCCATTGATCGCTTTTGACGTCGCCGCTTCCACCCTCGGTCCCGAGACGCGCCTGCGGGCGCTTCGTGCGGTCGAGGGTGTTTCCATTGGTGCCACGCGGTTTGGCACAGGAGTGTAGCGGTGAGTCATCCTCTTCTTTCAGTTTGGCGGGACATTTTGCGCGCGCGATGCGCCTCAATTGTGGCACGGGCTTCCAGCCCGTGGTTCGAACAACGCAAACATTTGGCTCTTGTGGCATTTGGAACGGCCATGACTGCCGCAAGTGCTGCTCGTGCCACGGTGTTCGCCTCATCCGTGGTAGCCGATCAGTCCAGCGGTTTTGTGTCCGGCTGGCCCAATCCCCTAGTCGCCCTCGGCGCCCCCAGTAGAATCAACGGCGTCGGTTCCGGCTTCGATGCCGTGATGAACCCATTCAATGCGAACTGGGAAGCCTCCGACATCGTCGAAATCGCCCCCGGCGGCCAACTGACCCTTCAATTCCCCAACTTCGTCAATGTCGGCGGCGGCTCGGAGATCGGCGTGATCTCCTACACGTTCTTCATCGACAGCGGTCTTGGAGCAAATCTCAACCCCGCCCAGACGTACTCCAAATCAGCCGAGGTCCGCGTCAGCGATGATGGGGTGACTTGGCATTCCATCGGAACGCATGCGTTCAATCACCCGGCCAATGCCTACTCCGACGCAACCAGCTCCTTCCAATCAACGCCCGGCTCAAGCCCCACCGACTTCGGCATTCCGCTCACCACGCCGCTCTCGGCGTTCGATGGCAAAACCTTCGCCGAAACCCTCGCCCTCTACGGAAACTCCGGCGGCGGAACCTGGCTCGACCTCTCCTCCTCAGGCCTGACAAAAGTCGACTACATCCAGTTCCGAACGACGACTGATTCTTTGGCCATCGACGCCGTCTCGCTTAACAATGCCGACATCGGTGCAGCCGTCCCCGAGCCAGCAATGCTCTCTTTCCTCCTGCTCACCAGCCTGTCCTTCATCCGCCGCCGACGGTGATACGCGATAGTTCGGATTAAGCACAGAGCCCACAGAGAACACAGAGGGCACAGAGAAAGAAATCAAAGAGAAGATATGAACCGCAGATTGACGCAGATTCGGGAAATTCATCTGCGTAAATCTGCGCCATCTGTGTTGCAGCCCACAAGGCTGCGTGTCCT
>DAIRGS010000092.1:0-4526 GCA_036794395.1 Tepidisphaeraceae bacterium
GTACTCCAAACGTGAAGCGGGCACGCCACAACTTCCAGCGCCAGCACATCTCCCAAATGTTCGTCTTCTTCTGTTAATTCTTGTTCTACGGCTCGTGTGCGATGCCAAGTGAAGTTGGCGTTACAAAATCGATCAGCAAGGGTCAAGAACCCGCGCAAACGTATTTACCCCAAGCTGTGCGCGCGATTCAAATCAGATCCGTATTATTCCGTGCAACGAATCACGTGCTTGCCCTAAACCGTGTCTGCCAGCTCCTCAAGTATTTCATCTGTCGATTGAGGATCGACCGCCCGGCACGCGCTTGTGAGCACTTGAGCAATACCGGTCAGCGTAGTGCGCCAGGCCTCGGGTGTTAGATCACGCGGCGTGAGTTGTGCGAATTCGCTGCACAGGAGGATCATTCGGAGCACGTGTTTGAAGAGGATACCTTCTTGCTTGACCAGGTCGCGGGAGCGGACGAATTTGTCGAGGTCTCCGCCGTGCTCGAGGAGATCGCCGACGGCCCACACGGGGGTGACGAACAGGCCGCCCGCGTGGTCGATCGTATTCTCGAATAACATTCGCATTTTTTGGGCGAGCGGCACCGGGTATTTGCGGAGCTCGGGCGGTACGTCGCTTTGATCCGATTGGGGATAGAGATCATCGTGGGTGGCCAGGCCGGCGGTGAGGATGGCGGGATCGACAACCTCGGTGCTGAGCTGGCCAGGGGGGAGCTGATCGGGCCACGGGACGCGAACGGATTTGGCAACGGAGCCGGGCATTTCAAGCAGGCTCTCGAGGATTTGGATCATTTCGTGCTGGTCGGCTTTGCCGAGATAGTCCATCAGGAATAGGCCGTAGAGGGGGTGAACGGCACGGAACACCTTAAGCTGTTTGAGTTTTTCGGTCGGGGTTGCGGTGGTGGGTTCGTAAGCGTCGGGTTGTGGCAGCGCCGACTTGCCCGCGCCGGCTCCGGTCTTCCCCGGTGTTCCCGCGAGGGATGTCGTAATTTCATTTCCCAGCTTCAGACGGCTCATTAATTCACTAACGGTGGGCGGGCGCACGCGCTCTGGCGCAGCCGGCTGGTCTTCCTCGTCTTCGGAATCATCCTTCTTTACGGCTTCAGAAGTTTCGGCGGATGAGGCGGTTGAAGCTCCTGGCTGCACGGCTTGTTGCCAGGCCGGGGGTGGCGGTGGGTCGAGTACGACAATGCCCATTTGATTCAATGTGACAAGCATTTTCGTGAGGCGCTTTAATTCGCTTTCGATGGTGGGTTGATCCATCAGACGTTGGCGGATCACGTGCCTGATGGGTTCGACTGCCGGGTTGGCATCGAGCAGATAGGCAAGCCATCGCCAACTCAGCCGTCCCCGGCTGGCGAGCCGGGCGGCGGGAGCAATCTGGAGCTTGGCGAATTGCTCTTCGTTCCAATACGTGAAGCCGGCCCGGCGGGTGGGCTTCTTCTTGGCCAGCGCCTTCCTGGCCTTCATCAGCCCCGGGTCCTTGGTGTCCTCGGGAATCGAGTCGTATTTCTCTTTCCAACGGGCGAGTTTGACATCGTCCTCGTGAGCCAGAGCGAAGACGTGGCCTTCGGTGTCGTATTGGGGCCGGCCGGCCCGTCCGAACATCTGCTGGGCCGCGCCGGCGTCGATGATCTTTTTCTTATCGCGCGGACCCTTGGCCAGAGTCGTCAGGACAACGGAGCGGGCCGGGAGGTTTATTCCGGCTGCAAGCGTTTCGGTGCAGACACAGACCGGGAGCAGTTTTTCCTGGAAAAGCGTCTCGACGACACGCCGGTAGCGGGGAAGCAGGCCCGCGTGGTGAATACCGATGCCGCGGGCAAGGAACGGGCGCAATCGATTCCCCGAGCCGACGGAGAAATCGAAGGCCTCGAGGCGATCGAGCATGGCTTTGCGCTGACCTTCGGCGAAGAGGTCTTTGCCTTTGAGGACATCGCCGGTGCTCCAGCACAGTTCGCGATCGAAGCAGAAAACAAGGGCCGGTGTTCGGCGCAAATCGTCGGTGCCCTGGGCAATGCGTTCCATGAAGTCGGGCAGGAGTTCATCGCCGATCCAGTGAAAGTGGAGCGGTACCCGGCGTTCGGTGCCTTCGACGAGCGTTACGCGCCGATCGATGCTGCGCGCCATCCAGTTGACGAATTCGGAGGCTGCCCCGACTGTCGCGGAGAGGAGCATCACGCGGATGTGTTTGGGAAGCAGCGTCAGCGCCAGTTCCCAGACGATCCCGCGTTGGGGCTCGTTGAAGTTGTGAAACTCATCCATCACCACCGCGCCGACTTCGGCAAAATCGAAGCCTTCGGGATGGAGCAGGCGGTTCAGCAGAACCTCGGCCACGACGACCTTGATGGGCGCATCGGGATTGACGGTGCGGTGCCCGGTCACCAGGCCGACGTTTTCCGGCGTGTAACCCCAACGCGCAACGGTGGCCTGTAATTCCAGAAGCTTTTGATCGGTGAGCGCGATGAGCGGAGTAGAGTAATAGACCCGCTTCCCTGTTCGCAGGCCTTCAAAGACCGCCGCTTCGGCGACCAGCGTTTTGCCGGTGCCGGTCGGGGCGGACAGGAGCATGCCGTCCTCGCAAGCGGCCCAAGCGTACAGGGCCTCTTCCTGAATGGGGTAAGGCGGGTATGGAAGGTTCTCGAGATACTCGAGGATCAGCTCATCGCGGGAGGCCATTGATGGGAGTCTAAGGCAGCGCGCGATATTGTCTAACACCGGGCGGCGATTCCGCGCCTTGTCGTGGCATGGCTTTCCAAGCCATGATCGTGGGGGCTGACGATCAGCGCCGGGTGAGATGTGGGAAAACCAACTTTCGACAGGTGGACAACCGCCTCATCCTTTGCCAGGAAATGCCTGGTTCGGCACATTGGTTTTCCCAAATCTCACCCGTGGCCGGACCCGAAGCGTCCTCGGCCACGGCTTAGAAAGCCGTGCCACTTAAATGCAATACCGCGGAATCGCGCTCGGTCATTTATCGCCGCGGCTTATTCTCGTGGATCATGACCGTAATGTATTTCTGGCCGCTATCTGTCGATCCGGTTTCACGGTCTTCCCAATTATCGCGAACGGACAGGCATCCATTTCTCTTGTTGGGATCCTGCGGCAATTCGACAATGAGACGCGTGCAGCGCTCATCGCCGTTATCCTTTTCCACGCCTGAAGTCCACACTTTCTTAGCTCCACGGATAACGAAACGATCTGCCAATTCCCGCATTTTCGATTGTGACCAACCCAACCCGACATGACTGGGCGTATTGGGGTGGAGCCACTCGTGGGCTTCAGTAGCGCTCTTGTCGGCGATGGCGTCATCGCAGAATTTGTCTATCTCGGCGGGAGACATCTTTTCATCATCAGGAACGAATCCGGCTTCAGAGGGCCCGGAAAGAAGCGAATGTGCCCCGCCGGGGCCCATGGTCTTGCCGGCAACCGAGAAGCCGATCCCACTCATCAGCGCCCCCAGCACGAACATGCCAAGGAGAAACTGCACGGCCCACATGATGCCGGTCACAAGGCGGATCTCGCCCCCGTCCATATCGAACAGGTAGTACAGCAGCAGATAGTACATGATCAATGTCACGCCCCAGGCCGGCAGACTGATACCGGTGTACCAGAGAATCAGATCCCCAACCGCCGCCGGCAGGATCCCCACAGCCGCGATCTTCAGCAAGGCCGGCCCTACCGCACCCAGACCCAGGCCGATGACTTTCACGCCCACCATGAGCGTGCCAAACACCAGAGCCAGATTAAGCGCGCAACTGACAAAGACGAAAAGGCTGGCTTCGAGGGGGCTGTGGGCCCCGCGCAGCCGCGCGTCAAACAGGTAGGCAACAAGCCCCACGATGATCATGGCGATCGGAACATAGAGATCGGTGATGACGGCGGCTTTGGTTGCGTCATCGGCAGGCGGCTTGGAAACCGCGCGGGCATAGCCGAGCAGAGGCGAAGTTGGCCCCGCACCGCCGGTCGCTGTCGCAACCGCCATCCGGGCGATCGGCGGCTTTTGCTTGGCCGAGGGAGGCGGCTCGGGCGCCATGGCATATTCGGATTCGGCCTCTCCAAAGAGCTGAGAAAAGTCGTCGCCTCCTCCGGAACTCACTGCGGCTGCCGCCGGCGCATTCGGAGCAGGCGCCGTTGCCATGGCCGTTTGCCGGATCGGCGCCAAGGACGCCGCGGTCGCGGGTGCCTTGATCGACTGACCGCATTTACATTTTAACGTTTTACCGGCGTATTCAGGCTTAAAGACGAACCGCCGGCCGCACGCGTCACATTTTAGTTCAGCCACTGAAGACCCCTTCGATTTGAGTGTCTGATAACTTAAAAAACTTTCGACGAATGTCAACCGGTATTTGAAGCCGGCGCGTGGGGCGGCATGACAATCGCATGTTCCTGGCCTCGCGGCTCATTTGGGGAGTGCGAGACCACTGCTTTCACTCTTGAACGAAATAAAATCGTGGAAAAACCGTCGTTTCGCCGCGACTCGAAGAGGAGCGATTTTTCGCACGTGACAGAAAAAACGCTCCTCTTCGA
>DAIRGS010000092.1:4536-23210 GCA_036794395.1 Tepidisphaeraceae bacterium
CGAAACGGAGGTCTTGTAGGTTTTCAAGACCGTGAAAGCAGTGACGTGAGGCGCCTTCCGGGCCCAGCCGCACCGGCAAAACAGGAATGTCAGCTGCGCCAAATAGCGACGCGCCCGGCTTATGCCGCACGGGCCGGAATCAGGCTTACAATCGCCGCGGCGTCCATTGGTTTAGAGAAGTAGTATCCCTGGACTTCGTCGCAGCCCATCGCGCGCAGAGCAGCCCGTTGCTCGACCGTCTCAACGCCCTCCCCAATCACGCGAAGTCCAAGGACCTGGGTAACGCGAATCATCGCCTCGACGATCGCGTTGCTCTGCTCATTGGATCCGAGCTGGCTAACAAACGAACGGTCGATCTTCAGACCATCGAGCGGAAGCCGTTGCAGGTAGCTGAGCGATGAATATCCGGTGCCAAAGTCGTCCAGATAGAGTCGAACGCCAAGTGTTTTGAGTCGTTCCATTTGCGACACCATGGCCTCTGTATATTCCAGGACGATGCTTTCGGTAATTTCCAGGATCAATGATTTAGGATCGAGATTCGTTTCGGCAAGTATATCTTCGATGCGATGAACGAAGCAGTTCGCCCAGATTAGCTTCGGCCCGTAGCGACTCCCTTCAACCCACTTGATTCTGACATCTTCAATCTCCGGATTGTGCGACAAAGCGTTTTTGCTTAAAAGGCTACAAAAAGGTCGAAATTTGAACGGAGATCCCCATGCCCGAACTCGCCGAAGATCAAATTAAAGAGGTCATTGGATCCCTCGCCGAATACTCCGAATCATCCGTCCGGGCCGCCATCGAAGCGGCTAAGGATCCGGATGTGGCCAACCAGTTTGCAGCGTATCTCGATCAAAGTCTCGAGGATATGAGCCACGGTGATTTCACGGAAGTCGGATTGTGTATCGCCATCAGTGAAGCCCGGGCCATCACGGCGATTCCCGCCTTGCTTCGACTGGCGATCGCGAGCGAATGGGAGACCGGGCTCTATGGTGATGCCGCAATCTATGCGCTGCAACGGATGGGGATGCCCGCGTTTGAAGCCGCCATGCGCTTCATCGAGCAGCCACTGGAAGATGTCACGGAGCGCATCCCGGCGTACAGCGTCCTGGATGCGGCGATGGATGCCGATGATGCAACGATCGCCGCGGTCGCCAATTTTTGCCTGGCTCAAATGCCAAATGAGGCACAAACTCGACGCGACGAGGATACAAATCTGGCCATGTTCTGCTGCGAGGCCCTGGTGGCGCTTCACGATGCCCGCGTCCGTCCTTGGCTTGAAGAGTTTGCCGGCGATCCCGAGTTCGCCGATCTACTTGAAACACTTGACGCCGGTGGTACTCCAGATGTCGAGCTCGGCTGGCGCGAGCCCTGGCCCGATCAATGCGCCGACTGGGCCCAGGACATCACCGCGTTTCTCGATAGCCTGCCCGATGAAGATGGAATTCAGGACGAAGAAATTGTCGACCCGGAAATCATCGCTCGAGTTCAACAGTTCCGCGAAATCATCAACGAATTCAAATCCTCGGTGGTCTCCGAACAGTTGCGTCAATCTCCGATTAAAGCAGATGATTTGATCCAGATCTATGAACTGGGTTTAGAGCACATCGGCAAAACATTCGATTTCACGAATGAAACCCAGCTTCATGAGCTTCTTTACGACGCGCTAATCGGACACTTTACCGCCAATTCTGAATACTTTGCGCGCCTCCCCCTGCTCATTGAGGCCTTCATTGAATACCTTCATTTGTCCAATCGTCTGGATGACCCCGAGCCACTGGCTCGGATGCTTGAAAAGGCCAGCATTGATCTGCCGCGTCTGAATGACAAGCCTGAAAAATGGGGGATGGAAAAGACCCTCATGATGCGGGGATGGGCCGCCGGATTCGACATGTCAACCGAAGAAGGGGTTGGGCAATTCGTCGAGCACATCAGTAAGCAGATCGCCGGCGAACGCCTTCGATCGGAAAATTCCGAACCGGCCGACCCTAAACCGCTTCGCCGCGAAGCGCCGAAAGTGGGCCGCAACGATCCGTGTCCTTGCGGGAGTGGAAAAAAGTACAAGAAGTGCTGTGGCAATTAACCTGTGTGATGCCGGAGTTGCGGACCCACCCGCTCCGCTAACCGCTGCAAACTACCGCGCACCAGCGCGTGCGATAATCCGTCCCATCGCACCTCGAGATTCGCGACGTCGAACGGGGCTTCTTTATGCAGCGCCAATAGCTCGCGCGCAACGGTTTCCGCCCCGCCCACGATAAAGTTCAATGGATGCCCGCACATCTCCCGCGGGGACTGCGGCTCCGGCGTTTCTTTCGGAATCTTCCCCTCGGTCCTGAATCGCCTCCACAACATTCGCACCGCCGTGCCCGCTTCTGCCCATGCCTTCTCGTCATCCTCCCCCACATACACCGGCCGATTGGCCGCGACCAATCCGCGCCCGCCCGCCTGCGCATAAGCGTCCCGGTATTCCCGATATTGAGCCGGCGTGCGCAAATGCGAAAACAACATCCCAAACCCCAGCCGGCCCGCGATCCGCGCCGACCCTGCACTGTTTACCGCCAGCCACGACCTCCCCGGCAGATCGCTCGCCGCCGCCGGCAGCATTCGCCCCGCCTCGTTCCCCTCGCCTCGCCAATGCCCAAGAATCACACCCAGCGCCGTCTCAAATCGCGCATGCCGCTCGGCATCGGCCGTCTCCTTCAATCCAAATAATTCGAATTCCTCCGGCGTGCTTCCGCTGCCGAACCCCGCCACCATCCTTGCGCCACTGAGGACGTCCGCCACCGCCACCTGCTCGGCCACATCTAACGGGTGATGCAGGTTCAGGCAGATGATCGCCGTTCCCAGCCGGATTCGATTGGTTTTGCCCGCCAGATGCAGCGCCAGCAACAATGGCGTTGGCAGATGGCCGTAGTGGGCGTGTGCGTGATGCTCGGAGAACCAGAAGTAATCAACCCCTAGCAAATCGGCCAGGGACACCAGGTCTGAGACCTCGGCATACACAGTGGCCGAGTCACGTTCCCATGGTCCTTCGAGATGATCGGTAATCCCAATGGATATCATCGCCCCCGTTCATATCCGCCGGCAGGCAGATTGTCTCTCGATCGCCCGACATTAAAAACCTGGCGTTACCTGCGTCGAGATCACGCGGGCTTCTAGACTTTAACAGCAGTCGTAGGTGCCGGGCCTTTGGCAGCCGCCATGGCGATATGGGCGAGCGCATCGGTGGCATACTGGACGTCCTGGGTGCTGATGAACGGGCCAAAACTGAAACGGGTGGTCCCGCCCAGGGCGGCGGTGCCGATAGCTTCATGGGCGAGCGGGGCGCAGTGGATTCCCGGACGGGTGAGAATTCCATAACTGGATTCGAGAATTGCCGACAGCTCGTGGGGATCGTAGCCTTCGACACGAACGGAAAACACGCCGATTCGATTGCGCGGGCCGCGCGGGCCGTAATAGGTCAGGCCGGCGATATCGCTTACACCTTCGATAAAGGTCAAGGTGAGCTCACGGTCATGGGTTGCAAGTTTTTCGATGCTCTGATCCATCACCCACTTCAGGCCGGCGGATAGGCCGGCGATGCCGATGGCATTGTGGCTGCCGGGCTCGAAGCGGTCGGGCATGAAATCGGGCTGGCGATCTTCTTCGCTGACCGATCCGGTGCCGCCCTCCTTTAATGGGCGCAACGTCTTTTCCAAACCTGGGCGGAGGTAGAGAAAGCCGGTGCCCAGGGGACCGAGCAGTCCCTTGTGGCCAGGCGCGGCAAGGAGATCGATGTTGTCCGCGCGAACATCGACGGCAATGTGGCCGGCCGATTGAGCGGCATCGACGATGAAGGGCACTCCCGCTTCTCGGGCGATGCGGCCGATCTCGCGGATGGGCTGGATGGTGCCAGTCACATTACTGACGTGAGTAATCGCGATCAGTGCGGTGTCGGGGCGGATGGCGTGCCGGATGTCCTCGGGATCAACCAGGCCCGTCTTACCGTCGACCGCGATGCGCGTGGTATCGATCCATCCATATTCCTCCATCGCGCGGAGCGGGCGAAGGATTGAATTGTGATCGATGTGGGTGCAGATTGCGTGGGCATGTTGGCGGGGGTCGATCAGGCCCTTGATGGCGAGGTTGAGCGCATCGGAGCAATTGAGCGCGAAGACAAAATGATCGGGATTTTCGCCGTTGAAAAATCGGTTGAGCCGACGCCGGCATTCGGTCATAAGAGCGGCGGTTTCCACCGCTTCGCGATAAGCGCCGCGTCCCGCGCTCGCGCCAAGATCCTGGGCATAGCGGACCATCGCCTCAGTTACACCCGGCGGCTTGGGAAAACTCGTGGCGGCATTATCCAGATACAATCGACGCGGCAACATTACATCTCACTTCAAAGTGCGGTCAGAGACATCGAACGAACGGATCCTTCCGGTGGAGATCAACATCTTAGAAGCACACGCCGGTAGATCAAACAGCGACAAGGGGCATAGAGGCCCGCTCCTTATTCCCTCCACCGGTACGCCGGGGGAGGGTAGGGAGGGGGAGTCTTTTTTCCGCGCCCAATAAATGCTCGTATGAGCAGAGTGCGAATCCTGCAGGATGTCACAATCGAAAAAACCGGACGATCTTGATTCCGAATGTTCACCTTACGCCCCCTCCCTACCCACTCGCGGGCAGTCGCCAATTCCGCTCGCTTCCCCCGGAGTACCGGTGGAGGGAGCAAAGGACGCGTGATCTGACTTGTGGGTAATGACAAGCGGCGTACCGAGGGAGGGAAAAGAGGATCGCCTGAAGTGTCATGCACCTGCGGCCGGTGATCAATTGCGTCGCCCTATAGCCACCGGCGCGCGAGACACGGGCTTGGCATGGGGCGGCGCGGGAGGCGCGGCCGGCACAAGCGGTTCACCCTTTTGCTCGCGCTCGTGGGCGCTTTTGAGGAGGTTTCGCAGCACCATCAAAAGTGTTTCAGGCTGCATGTAAGTATCGGGCATTCGCAAGTAGACGGTCCTGTCGTCGATGACGCGGAGCGTGCCGGGTGCGCCGGTGAGTGCCGCCTGCGCCTTGGCTGCGTCGGATACCGTGAGAACCGCATCAGGGTCCTTTTTGATAATGCTGCTGATGCCATACAGTCCCGCGAGCAGGCGCAGTTCAGTCAGAGCAAACAGGAGCACGGCCTGCCGGGGTGCTTCGCCGAACGCGTCCTTTGCATCGGCCTCCAGCATGTGAAGCATTTCGAGACTGGAGCAGCGCGTGAGGCGGCGGTACATGTCCATGCGCTGGCGGTCGGCGGCAATCCAGGTCTTGGGGAAGAACGCGCTGGTGCCGATCTCGACGTGGGCTTCGGGCTGCTGGGGCTTGGCTTCCTTCTTGAGCTGGCGAGTGGCCTCCTCCAGAAGCTGGCAATACATCTCGTAACCCACGGCGGCGATGTGGCCGGATTGCTCCGGGCCGAGAATATTGCCGGCGCCGCGTAGTTCCAGATCGCGCATGGCGATTTTAAAACCGGCTCCGAGGTGGCTGTATTCCTCGATGGCCTTGAGGCGCTTAGCAGCAATCTGAGTCACGGGTCGATCGGATGGGAGCAGCAGGTAGCAATACGCGCGATGCTTGTAGCGGCCTACCCGGCCTCGAAGCTGGTGAAGCTCGCTTAACCCGAATCGATCCGCGTTATTGATCAGGATCGTGTTGACGTTGGGAATATCCAGGCCGCTTTCGATGATGGTCGTGCAGACCAGGATATCGGCCTCGTGGCGGACGAATTTAAGCATAACGTCTTCCAGCTCGCCATCACCCATTTGCCCGTGCCCGGTGATGATGCGGGCATCGGGGACCATCTGCTGGATCTGCTCGGCCATGTCCAGAATATTTGCCACGCGATTGTGGACAAAATACACCTGGCCCTCGCGCTGCAGCTCGCGCAGGATCGCCAGCTTGACGCGTTGTTTATCGAATGACATTACTTCGGTGACGATGCTCCGCCGATCCTGCGGGGCGGTGGTCAGCGATGAGATATCGCGCAGGCCCAGCATGCTCATGTGGAGCGTGCGTGGGATTGGCGTTGCGGACATGGTCAGCACGTCCACCGTCTTGCGCATCTGCTTGAGGCGCTCCTTGTGGGTAACGCCGAATCGTTGTTCTTCGTCGATGACGACCAGGCCAAGATCGGGGAATTTGATATCTTTGCTGAGGAGGCGGTGCGTGCCGATCAGCACGTCCACCTCGCCCTTGTTCAGACGTGAAACTGTTTCTTTCTGTTGCTTTGATGTCTTAAACCGGCTGATGGATTCAACGGCGAATGGATAATTCGCCATTCGCTCTTTGAAGGAGCGGTAGTGCTGCTCGGCAAGGACGGTGGTCGGCACAAGCACGGCAACCTGCTTGCCAAACTCCACTGCCTTAAAAGCCGCACGCATGGCCATTTCGGTTTTGCCGTAGCCCACGTCGCCGCATAGCAGGCGATCCATCGGACGGCTCTTGGTCATGTCCTGCTTGATTTCCTCAGCCGCGACAACCTGATCGACGGTGGGCTCGTATGGAAACTCGGCTTCAAATTCGCGCTGCCAGTCGGTGTCGGAGGGGTAGGCCATTCCGGGCTGCGCGGCGCGGGCCGCCTGGATCTCAAGCAGCTCGGCGGCCATATCCATGACCGCTTCAGCCACCTTGGCCTTCTGCTTTTCCCATGAGCCCGATCCGAGCCGGGAGAGTTGCGGATGGCCGCTGAAGCCGCCGATGTATTTCTGGATCAGGTTGATGCGCGCCGCGGGGACGTGCAGAGTCGCATTCTCGGCGAATCGAAGGGAAAGGTATTCCTCGCTATGGCCATCCTTGTTGATCGTGTGCATGCCCATGAATTTGGCGATGCCATGGGCGACGTGGACGACATAGTCGCCCACCTTCAGATCAAGAAACGAATCGACTGGCCGCGAGGCGATGACCTTAGAAACACGGCGGCGTTGCTCATAGCGGTGGAACAGCTCGTGATGCCCCAACAGGGCGAAACGCGATCCGGAAGACAAGGAGACAGGGAGACAGGGAGACAAGGAGATGGGAGCCAAAGACGCCGCGATCGCATTCGACTGATTTGCTTTACCCGTCTCCTTGTCTCCTTGTCTCCCCGTCTCCTTGTCTCCTGCCTCTTCCCAGACAAAGCCGCGATGCAGATACCCCACCGGAATCTGAATCTTGTCCCGCAAGCCCGGCTGATCCTGATCGAGCAGCTCGGCAAATCGATTCTGTTCCCCTTCGTTCTCGCAAAAAACCGTGACGGTATGGGTTTGAGCCAGCTCGGCCAATTCACGCAGGGCCTTCTTGGCCTCTGTTTCAAACTTCTGGACGGATTGGATTGGGAGGTGGACATGCTTAATCTCCTGTCCACCCACCAGGCTGGGCATCACGGCGGTGCTCTGATCAAACTGGCTGAGCTCCAGAAGCGTGTATTGCTGGGCAAGCCGCAGCACCGCGCTCAGTGGGTATACGTTCTTTACTTCCGGCAGACGATCGAGATAGCTTTTGGCCTGCTCGGCGATTTCCAGCGGCGCCCAGAGAACCACGATTGCGTCCTCGGGCATGAAGCTGAGCATGCTGACGGATTCGCCGACATCGGGCAGGGTGCCTTTGATATCGATGATGCGCACCGACGGCAGCACTTCGAGTGAGCCGAGTGTGTCGAGATCGAAACGCTTGATGGATTCGATCTGATCGCCAAAAAAATCGATGCGCGCAGTGAGGCCGATCTGATCGCCCGAGGCCTCGTGGTCGCCAGGCAGATAGACATCAATAATGCCGCCGCGTACCGCGAAATCTCCGGGAACTTCAACCTGGTCCAAACGGTTGTAGCCATGCTCCGAGAGCCAGACGATGAGCTTTTCGGGCTCGAGTTCCTGTCCGGGTTTGAGCGTGCGGATCAACAGATCCAACTGCTGCCGCGAGGGCACCGACTGCATCATTGCTTGGATCGGCGCCACGAGCATGTCTGAATTGGATACCTTCGTGGCGTAGCGCGAGATCAGTTGCAGCCGATCGGCCACCTGCTCTTCGCTCAACCGGCCAAGTGAACCGCTGAGTTCGAGAGCGGGCATGACGTCGGGCCGGCGGCCCATGAACAACTCGATATCGTCGGCCAGATCATCAGCCTCATCGAGATGCCCGCAAAGCAGGACAATCGGGCGCTTCAGTTCCTTTTCCACGGCCGCGATCACGGCGGCGACGCTGCTGCCCCAGAGACCCGACGCCGTAGCGGCGCGGACGGCAGCCAGGGACTGGGCCAGTTGTTTAAGCGGGCGCGCAGCGACGAGCCGTCCGATGATGTCGGCGGTGGGGTTCTTTGGGTTCATCTCGGGCTTATCGTAGCGCTGGGGGAACATGGGGTAAAGGCCGGGAGATTAATCCGGGCGGCTTCACTTTCCGATGCAAAATCCCGAGAAGATCCTGCCGAGCAGATCGTCGGGCGTGATTCGGCCCAGAATGCCGCCGAGCAGTTCCAGTGCTTCACGCAGTTCCATGGCGATGAGTTCAGGTGCATTGACGTTTTTGGCGCGGGCAAGGGCAATTCGCGCGTCCTCGATGGCTCGGACGTGCCGCAGATTCAGGGCCAAGGTGTTGCCGGTGTTGGATTCGCCAAAACAGAGGTCGTCGAGGCCGCGGCGAAGTTCGTCCATTCCGGCGCCGGTGTGGGCGCTGACCGCGAACTGATCGGGAGGAGTGGCCAAAGACGTGTTTGCCGCCAAATCGCACTTCGATCGCACGACAAGGTCCGGCTCACGACCCACCGACACACGCCGCCCGAGGTCGCTGAGTACGTCCTCCACAAGAATCAGCACATCGGCAGTCTGGGCAACGCGAAGCGCCTGGTCGTGCATTTGCCGGTCGATGTCGGATTCGGCGATCTGGTCATCCAAGCCCGCCACATCCATCATGCGGACAATCCCGCGGGACAGCGCTACCTCGACGGATAGCGCATCGCGGGTCGTTCCAGCGACGGATGACACCACCGCGCGTTCTTTTCCCGACAGTGCATTGAGCAGTGTGCTTTTCCCGGCATTGGGCCGCCCAATCAGCACGATGGTGGGCTCGTGTACGAGCCTTTCGAATCGGGCGCTGTTCGTAAGAAGCGCTTCCAGGGCCGCATCGGCCTCGCCAATTCTCGCAAGCTCTTGCTCGTTGGACAGGAATGTGACGTCTTCCCCCGAGAAATCGATCCCCACTTCAATCAGCGCGAGGGTATCGGTGAGGAGTGACATGATCGGGGTGAGCTGCCGGGCGAGTTCACCGCCTAGCAATCGCCGGGCGGCGAGCAGCTCCTGATCGTTGCCGGCGGAGATGGTCGCAGCCACGCCTTCGGCTTCGGTCAGATCGATCCGGCCATTGAAGTAGGCGCGAGCGGTGAATTCTCCCGGCTCAGCCGGGCGAGCGCCGCGGTTGAGAATTTCGTCCAAAAGCATCCGTGCCAGAACGGGGTTGCCCGAAACATGGAATTCGACGAGGTCGTCGCCAGTGTAGCTGTGGGGGGTTCGAAGAATTAAGACGAACGCGGAAATGGTAAGGCCGCGAAATCCGATCTTGCAGCGCGATGCCGATCCGCCTGCCTTATTTAGGGGAAGCCCGAGGCCCTCCGCAATTGAAATCGCGCCCGGCCCGCTTGCCCGAACGATCATCCGCGCCGCCTGGCCGACGCCGCTGCTGATTGCCGTGATGGTTTCTCGGGGATTCACGGGCTTTGGTGCCAACGGGCAAGGGGCGCGCTAAACATTGGACGGCCCTCTTCTCCCTCCACCGGTACGCCGGGGGAGGGTTGGGGAGGGGGGCTTGCGCGCCGCTGGTTGGCGAAGGAACCCAGATAAAAACAACCCCCTCCCTACCCACTCGCGGGCAGTCGCCAATTCCGCTCGCTTCCCCCGGCGTACCGGTGGAGGGAAAAAGGGCGGTCTCCGCATCTGTCGCGCGCCTGCGGACAAGCTGAAACTTACTAACGGCTACTTCTTCTTATCTTTCCGTTCCTGCTCTTTACGCGCGTCTTCCGCCTTTTCAAGGATCTTATTCCATGCCGCCCACAATCGGGCAATCCAGCCATTGCTTTGAGGCTCGGCTGGTTCATCGGCTTTCGTTAGCCGGCTAAAACGAGTCGGCTTGGTGGGAATAAATACCCTTCCCGCCTTCTCGGCTTCCTCGCGGGCTTTAATGTGATCGCGAACGATCTTGCTTTCAATGATGCCTACCGCGGTACTCGTGGCAATGTAGAGATTCAATCCGCTTGGATACGTGTAGAAAATGAGCAGAAACATGATCGGCGACATCCACTGCATCATCTTCTGCTGCTGAATCTGCTCGGGGGTGGCGGCCACGGGTTTGGGCATGAACTGCTGCTGGAGGAACATCGCCGCTGACAAGAGGAACGGAACCAGCGAGATTCCGTGAATATCGCCCAATAGCGGAAGATGGATGGCGGTGGCAAAGTGATAGATGTAATCCGGCTGCGACAGGTCCTTGATCCAGGTGAAGCCATACAGGAACGGAGCCTGGCGTAATTCGAAGGTCGTCTGGAGCACACCGTACAACGCGATCCAGATCGGCATCTGAAGAAACATCGGCAGGCAGCCCAGGTACGGGCCAAGGCCCTGCTGCTTGTGGAAATCCATCATCGCTTTGTTGAGGGCTTCCTTGTCGTCTTTGTACTTCTCCTGGAGCCGTTTCATTTCCGGCCCCATCTTCGACATCTTTGACATCGAAATCTGGGATCGGCGGGTGATCGGATGCAAACACACACGCACGATCGCAACCAGGCCAATGATCGCAAGGCCCCAGTCGCGGAAGACCATGTGCATGACGCCGAGCAGCCAGATGATGAAGGTAACGAGCGGAGCGAAGGTGCAAATGCCGCAGATTCCCCCGCTGATGACTAGGAGAATGTTGTAATCGCGCGGGAAGCTCGAGTAGTGCGCTGTTTGAAGCACATCTCGCCACTTGGGCCCGAAGAACACCGTCAGCGGAAGCACCGCCTGCTGATGGGCCTCGACCTTGATCTCTTTGGTCTGAAACGTCAGGTAGGCGTCGTGATCGGGCATGTGCTCGGAATCGAGGCCGAATCCGTGAGCGACAATGGAGTTGATGTAGTCGGCGTTGGTTTCTTTGCCGCCCGACTTCATGTTTTCGGGAAGAACGATCGCGCCAAAATAATTACTCGTTGCACCCGCCCAGCGCGATACGCGCTGCTTTGCATCCTTCGTCAGATCGATGTTGCCGCTGTTGGTGTTCGTCTTGAACTCTTCGACCGGATGCGCTTCTAGAATGATCGTGGAACCTTCGAGGTATCCGCCGACCACTTGCCGGTCGGGTGAGCGATTGCTTTCGCCGGGGGGCAGCACCGGCCCGTTGAAATCCGTCTGAAGGGTCATCGGCGCATCTGTCAGGTTATTGAAGGTGGACTCGATCCCCACCTCGTAACCCTTGGTACCCGGATCATCCGCCTTCGCGATCGCATAGCTCTTGCGGATCTCCAGCACCGGCTTGCCATCACGCACCAGATCCGCGCCGTAAACAACCTCTGTCGGTGATTGCGAAACAACCGCCCACTGCACGCCGGAAAGATCGAATGTGGTTTTGTCGACGGTGATCGACCGGCTCGCGAGGGGCACAACGTTAGAATGCGTACTCGGCGGCTGCTCGAAAACATACGCGTCGCCGTTGCGCGCGGCGGTTTTGAATTGATTCAACACAACCGAGCTGATTCCGGCGCCTTTGGGCTCGGCATGCAGTTGAAGCGTGAAGACGGGATCCTTTGGAATAGCCGATCCGAGGGCAACGGCGCTGGTAGTACCTGCCGACTGAGTCGTGGGAACGATTCGCGGCTGGCCGCTGTTGGTCGAAGCGGTCATCGTCGGCGCGGTTGTTGAACCGGTCGATGAAACATTCGGCTGCGAAGACGGATTGGTATCGGCAGGCGCCGGCGGGGAAGCGTCCGAACTCTGCGCAACAGGCTGCGTGGCCGGAGGCTGACCCGCCCAACCCGGATGGTGCTTGTCCATCCAGGCCACCCCCTGCATGTACAGCAGAATTCCCGCGAACCCCAGGACAACAAAAAGAATGAGACGTCGGTTTTCCATCATCTCCCATCGAGCAGGCGGGTTCCCAGGAAGTTATCCAAATCGGGAATGGCCTCTACCTTCTTTACCGTCGTCTCCACGTCGTACGGCAGGCGGACGAACTCCACATACGTTTCATCGACAATGACAAAGCTGCTGCGGGGATCGCGATCACGGGGCTGCCCAACGCTGCCCACGTTGATAATGGCCTTTTCATCCGTCAACTCAAAGCGATAGTCCAGCTCATCAGGGCTATAAAAATCCGGCCCTTCTAGAAACACCCCCGGAACATGGGTATGCCCCACGAAGCAAAGCCTCTCAAATCGCTCGAACAGGCTGACGAACTTGCCCGGATTCGTGTAAATATCATCCGGAAAGATGTATTCGTTAATCGGCCGTCGCGGCGAGGCATGAACGCCGACAAACTCGGCTGTCTTGATGCGCACCGGCAAATTGCCAAGGAATTTCCAGCGGTTGGCCCGACGGATCGGATCCGGATCGTCTTCAAAGCAGCGCCGGGTCCAGAAACAGGCCTGCTCGGCCCCGGCATTAAAGTTATACGGTTCGTAGAAGACGGCAAAGTCATGGTTGCCCATGATCGCGGCCCGGCATCGCTGGAGCACCAAATCAAGGCACTCCATCGGATTGGGGCCATAACCGATGATGTCGCCCAGGCAAATAATGTGCTGAATCCCCCGCCGGTCGATCTCCGAGAGTACCGAGGTGAAGGCTTCCAGGTTTCCGTGAATGTCGCTGACGATGGCAAACATTGCCGATTTCGGTGCCTCAACTACTTCGGATAACTCACGATCGGGAAGGAACCTACTGACTGTGTATTAGTTCCGCCACGGCGAGTGTGGGATCGTACGGGGCGGTCTGCCGGGCGTCAATTCAGCTTGGTTCCAGGCGCTTGGTCGGCTGCTCGGGCCGGAGTTGCTGACGCGCGGTTTCCTGCTCGGGCAAGTCTCCTGCAAGCATGCAGTTGGGCAGCGATAGCAAAATCACCCGCGACAGAGGGGGCGTTTGATCCGGCTTTAGTGCCGACGCCTGACGCCGCAGAGTCTGGAAGGTGATGGGATCGGCCACCGGAAAGGGGCGGTTCGTCGCCGTTTCGACGGGCGCGCCCCAGGTACGCGCTTCCTGCACGCGGACGAGCAGAGGCGGGCGGTCGGATGGCCTGGCATTCGGATATCGACCGGCCAGGTGCTCGAAGATAGTCGTGAATTTTGCGGGGTCGTAACCGGCTTTGATGTAGATCTCAAACGCCAGGCGATCGGCCGCCCGCTCCTGGGCATTGGTGTAGCGATGGGTGTCCAACTGCCAGCCCAACATGGGTAACGGCATGGCATTGTCGGGAGTCAGATCAACATGCTCCATATCGAGGTTGATCGCATGGGCAAAGGCGTGGGCGATGGCCGCGGCCAGTTCATCTTCGCTTTGGCAGATCTGAAAGAGGCCATTGTAAAGGTAGATATGGGCGCCGCCGGTTGTAACGACATTGGGGACGTCGCATGCAACCAGATGAAACTGCATGGAGGAGAACAGGGGATCGCGTGTGCGGTTTGGATCGACGTTGCGGGCCGCGTCTCCCACGCGTTTGCCGACGAGTTGCACGTAGTCGCGCAGATCGGTGTCAGCCGTTACTGCCGCAGCGATTGCGCCGTCATGCAGGCGCTGCGCCTGTTCGACAAACTTGGAAGATGGGGCGGGGGCCTGGCAGCCGAGTATCATTCCCGCAATCAGAATCCCCAGTACGGCATGCGTGTGGCGCAATATCGATCCTACCGCCCAAGCCCTACTTCTGAAGCGTGGGCCTGGCCATCGTTCTGGTTCGGCCACACGTAGTTCTGCCCGCGCAATGCCCATTTGACCTTCTCCGCAAGTGAACGTGGCGGCGCACTGATCGCCAGCCGGAACCCGACATCCGCGAAACCGCGATCCGCGCGCGGCAGGGGTTGAGGCCGATCCACTGGAATTGAAGGCGAACTGAGCGCCGAACCGCCAATCACTGACAGCGAGCCGGCGGACTGGCCTGCAAAACTGGAGATCACCTGCGGCGACTTTGCGTCCGCCAGATTCTCGAACCGCTCCGAATCCTCGCACAAAAACTCCGCCACATTTCCCACCAGATGATGAAACACCGACCCGCCGGACGAATCGACTGGCCGGAAGAATAGGGTTCCATCATTGATTGGCCGCGTGCGTGCATCCTGCGATGGCGATGTCGTATCCTGAAAGATGTCATCAAGCAGCGATGAGCTGGGCTTGCCTGTCGCCTGGTACTGTCGCTCGGTCTCCCAGGTCACATCGCGCAGGTTCAGCTGATCAGGCGGAACGTTCTTTCCGAACTGTTCATAAGCCGCGAGCCACTCTCTGGATGTTGGCAGGCGGCAGCCGCACATGGATGCGAACCACAATGCCGTTTGAGCCGAAACCTGCTGCATGGGATGCGACTTGGACGGCATCCCACCGGCCTCGGGTTTCAGCGTCATCCGGTTAAATCGCTCGGCTCGCAGCAGTGGCGCAAAATTGTTGTCTTCTTCACTCACCATCCAAAGTTGCGGTGGAGTGAGCCGGGCGGATTGCCCAGTGCCCGTCCACTCCCAAACACGCGGACCGCGCCGGACATCGAGTTGCCCGGGCTGCTGCGGCCACGGGAGCTGAAGGCACTGATTCCAACTTTTCGTGGCATTGACCACCGAAACAAAATCCCCGATCGAAACTTCCGTGGTGGCCAGGTAGAACGGCCGTCCGTCCGGAACTTCAACGCGGTGGAATTCGATGCTCTGCCCCGTTCCGGCCAATGCCACGGTTACGGTCTCGCCGGGAAGCTGCGAATTAAAAATCGGCTTTGTTACCTTTCGATTTAATGCAACCGCGACAGCAGCCGCACTCGAATCTTTCAGCTCGACCGATGCCCGTGCTAACTGATCGGTGCTCTGGCGAAGGGCAACTTCGTCGCGGCCGGCCAGTTCCTGATGGGCACGCCACAACCACAGATTAAATCGTGCGGACGCCGATAGCGCACCCATCTGAGATGCATCTATGCCAAAGCCGTCCCGCGCCTGCCAGGCGGCCGCCAGCGTTTGCTCATCGCGGGCGCGCTCCACCGCGCCGCGCCATCGAGTCGGGCCCTGTTCATGGAACAAGGCCAGGGGGCGAGTCCGCTCCGCAGCCGGCACATTGGCCAGCAATGCTTCCAGCCGATGACGCAGATCGCGCTCCGCCACGACTTCCTGGGCACCGCTTGGCCAGGCGGGCTGTATCGGCGCTGCTCCGAGCTGTCGCCATGCTTCAAACGCAACCTCGGCCCGTTCAGATGACCGGGCCGCATCAACCAGCTCGGTGCGGGAACTTCCCGCGAGCCGCCGCAAGGCGGCTAATCGCACCAGATCCGGTTTCACAATCTGTTGAACGAGCGGGTCCTGAAAAAACAATTCATGGCCCGCCCACTTCTCCTCAGGTCGAACTTCCGGCCCCACAAACGAGCTTCTCAGCGGAAAATCCTCGGCAAGTTTTGGCAGGAATCGCCCCCATTCAGAAACGGAACCGGCAGCCGTCGCGAATTTCAGTGCATCCAGACGAGGCGCTTTCGGATCGATTGACGCCAGCAGTTTGCCAATCTCCTCTTCGCGATGCTGGCGACCAACGGCGGCGAATTCTTCAGGCAGGTTTTTCGGCGGTGGCGGCAGTTCCTGGTCGAGGGTTGTGAGCAATGAACGCAGTTCCTCGGAACGCGACTTGAGCAACGCCAGGTTACTGCGGCGCTCTGCGCCCTGGCCCTTGTCTTTCAATTCCGTCGCCTTCCATTGCTCCCAGTAGGCCTTCACTTTTTCAGATGTCCCTCCCAATGCGGGTAGATTGAGGGCCAGGTCTTTTACCGTTTCGGGTCTGGCAAATCGCCGAAGGCCCTGAAGATCGGCTTCGAGCGCCCCTTGTCGTGATGCAACCAGACCTTCTTCAAATTCTTTTTCAATGAAAGGGGTGGCGGCAAATGCCCGAATCCTGGCTGCCACTTGCTTCCTTGCGCGATCGAAGGTGGCACGATCTTCAGCCTCGGGCTTGGACTTGGCAACAATATCGTCAATCTCCTTCAATCGCTTTTCAAGCGTCGCGGCGGTGATCGAGGTTTCGCCCTTGCGAGTGATATAAAGTGGCAGGTTTTGAAGCCACCACTCCATGTCGGACGCAGCAGGCTGCGACAAGTTCGTGGCGCTGGCCGCGTCGTTCGCGAACCGATTGGCATCCACATTTGCCGGCCAATCCGCCGGGACGGCCTTGGCCAGACGCGATGCCACTGAAGCGTTGGCCGAGAGTGACTCAAGTCCCGAAAAACCCTGATCGGACAGAGCCACATCGCGACTGGATGATCGCCGCAAGCTGCGCGCGAATGCGACGAGAGCGGGATCGCGGGTTTTCTCCAGTTGCCTTGTGTCGTTGCTTAACTGCCGCCACACCGGATCGATCTGACGTTCCTGCCGCTCAAGGCGCGGCTCTACGATCAGGATGCGGTCAATCGCATCGACATACCCGCGGCCGGGCGCGGTGACCGTGGCCGCCAGATCGCCAAGATACTTCACCGGTTGCGTCCACCCCCGGCTCATCGACTGTTGTCGAAGCGCGTTCATCGAAGCCAGCCGAGACCAGCGCTCGGGAGACAAAGCATCGCGCGCCGCCGACAGTTCAGTGGCGGCGCGACGCGTCCGCGCTAATTCGAGCGGATTGAACGAAGCAGCCAAACCCGAATCAAGTGTGGCTTCCGCCGAGCGCGCCGCATCCAGATGCACCAGGGCGGCTTTTAGCGAGGGATCGTTTTGGAAACGAGCCCGCCGTTGCGGGTTGGAGATTGCATTTGAGAATTCGTCGGCCCAAGCCTGGTTCGAGCGTGCGATATTGCGTCGCGCAGTGGATGTCATGCCCGCAATAACTGCTAACGCAACGATGCCTGCGCATGCAAGCGCAACCGGCGCCATCCACAACTTTCGCGGCAGACGTATCCGCTGTCGCTGCGCCAACTCGCGCACCAGCCACGATACATCCGCAAGCCGGGGCCGCGATCCCGGATCGGGCGAGAGCAGATCGCTGCACAGTTCGCGCCACCGCTCACCGAATTTCCCCAGCGCCTGCCAGTCCGAAGAATCCTTGACCGGCCACGCGTCTCCACCGGCAAACTCGCGCCGCGTCACAACCTGATAAATGAACTCGCCGATTGCGTACAGGTCGTCGGCCTCATTGTGGACAGTCCCCTGCGCCGGGTCCGTCAGAAAAACCGAGCTCTGTCTTAAATCGCCCGGCTCAATAATGATATTCGATGGCTTGAGATTTCCGTGCGCCCGGCCCCGCGCCTGTTGAAGCTCGACCAGCCCTTTGACCACGCACTCGATCACATGGTGCAGTTCACCGGCACCCAGCTTCATGCGCGCTTCGAGCAGCTTCTGCCCGGTCAGCGGATAATAATCGGTGACAATCCACGCCCCCTCGGCCGTGGCACCCATGTCCCGCACCGGCAGCCAATATTTTCCCCCCGCCGCCACCACGCTCTTCTGCACCCGCGCCCGATCCAGAAACAATTGCGAATCCCACTGTGGCTCGTCCGGCTCAGTCTGCGTCGACTTCAACTGCTTCAGCGCAAACAAAATCCCCGACCGCTTTGGCATCTGCACGGTCGAAACCGCGCCGCGTGCCGTCAGGCTCACAACCTCTACAACTTGATACTGGCCAAACTTCGTCATCTCTAAATCAACATGCGCGATCCGTACATTGTGGTGCAGGCTTCCAAGCCTGCACGTGCAGGTCTGGAAACCACCACAACCGCGTGATCGTGCACGGTCGTATAGACAAACACCCACCAACCAACCCCGTCACCTAAACGCGACCCCCGAGTTTAACCGCCCTTCCGCGGAAAATGAAAAACGCCAGCTCCCAAACACCCCTGTTATCAATCTAACTCTTGTCGGCACAATCCTCTACGACCCAACAAGTTTTCCCATTTCGGTGCGTAACAGGAGGGTTTATCAGGAAGGAATAGCGTTTGCCATCCCACGTTTAGCGGCCCCGCTCGCGGGGCGCGGAATGCGTTGACGCTACACCAACACGGAAACTGCTCTAAGCAACTCGGTAACGGCATTTCGAATCACGCAAAGAACCCGGCCCGGCCCAACTCGATTCAGCAATTGACTCCGCCCCGTCCCGCGTTGAGGATCATCCCTCCCATGAAATCCCCCGCCAAACCTCGCCCCAAATCCGATCGGTCACATTTCACGCGTCTGGAAGACCTCCCCAACATCGGCCCCGCGATCGCAAGGGATCTTCGCCGGCTCAAAATCATGCTCCCCGCCCATCTCAAAAACCGCGACCCGTACCGTATGTACAAAGACATTTGCCGGATCACCGATCAGCATCACGACCCCTGCGTACTCGACACCTTTATCGCCGTAACCCGGTTCATGGCAGGAGATCCGGTAAAGCCCTGGTGGCACTACACCACCGAGCGAAAGCGCAAGCCATCCAGTCCCCGCACCCGCACCAACTGACAACTGACCACCGCCCACTTGTCCACTGCCCCCTGCGCTGGGCCGATGAAAACCCGTGGTTTTTCAGGATTGCGTTCGT